>NZ_JBDOHS010000001.1:0-352764 GCF_039832105.1 Dorea sp. YH-dor226
AGAAACAGAGTAAAGGAAGGAAATAAATTACAATACTCTATAACAACGATAAAAATCGCTGTACCCAAGTAAGCGCAAGGGATACAGCGATTTTTTCTTTTGCTAACTGTCAAAGACAGGATCTTTTTTTCTTCTGCTACTCATGTTATACTAAAACTAACAGTTTAACAATTCAGGAGGTACTCATGAAATTTTCATTTTATCACAACAATATCAATGTCTTTGATCTGGAAAAATCGATAGATTTCTATCAGAAAGCTCTGGGACTTACAATCACCAGAGAAAAAGAGGCGGAAGACGGAAGCTTTAAGCTCGTATTTCTGGGGGACAATACCACATCGCATCTTCTGGAGCTGACCTGGCTGCGGGATATGGATCGTCCTTATAATCTTGGCGATAACGAGATACATCTTGCCATGCGTTCCGATGATATGGAAGCATCCCTCGCTTTTCACAAAGAAATGAACTGTGTCTGCTATGAAAACATGGATATGGGAGTCTACTTCATCAATGATCCTGACGGATACTGGATTGAAATCTGTCCCGCGTAAATAATAAAATTCCACAGAAATGCTTCGATGATCTTTTGCTTATCGAAGCATTTCTTGTGGAATTTACACATTTTCAGGATTGTTTGTTTTTCTTATGCAACGGTCCGCCACAGATTTACGCATTCATCTTTAATATCGGGCTGATCTTTTTGTAGATCAGGAATACGATCAGTGATACCAGAAATCCTTTCAAAAGGTTAAACGGTGCTACTGCAAAGATCACAAAGGTGGTAAGACTGGTAATATGGCTGTTTACAGCTGTTCCCATTCCAACCAGTGCATCGATCGGCATTCCAAATGCTTTCGCATACGTTGGAAGAAGTACAAAGGCATTCAGGAAACATCCTATAAATGCCATAAACAGAGTTCCTGTTAACATTCCTATAATCGCACCCTTTCTTGTATGGTTCATTTTGTAGATCCAGGCTGCCGGAAGAACCATTGCACATCCGATCAGGAAATTGGCAAATTCTCCAACGCCGGCTGTTGTTGTTCCATTGATCGCAAAATTCAGAAGAATCTTCACAAATTCAATTGCTGCTCCCGCCAGCGGTCCCATCGCAAAGCTTCCGACCAGAACAGGAACTTCACTGAAGTCGATTTCATAAAAAGATGGTGCAAACGGAAGCGGAATCTCAAAAAGCATCAATACTACCGCGATTGCGGACAGCATACCGATCTGAGCCATCATTCTTACTTTGTTCTTTGTTTTTGCATTCTGTTTTGTCATTACGTCTGTTGTGTTCATTTTCTTTCTCTCCTTTAAGCACATCATATTATTAATAAGAAAGAAACTCTTCCCGGAACCATGCAATGATAAGAGTCAGACTTCGCCTTTGCATCATACGCAAAAAAATACCCCAACATATCATGTCGGGGTAGAAAAATATCCATATCACTACATTACTCTTCTCTCATCCAGACTATACTGTCGGTTCCGGAATCTCACCAGATCGGCCTCTGTATCATATACAAAGGTTCGCGGACTATACCGCCGGTTGGGACTTGCACCCTACCCCGAAGATCTTTCTTTACTTTGCCATTATAATACGCCGCATATGATTATGCAAGTGCATTATAACAAAAGTGACTATTTTATTGTGATTACCTCATATTCTCTGGTTCCAAGCCCAATCTTTTCCGCATGCGCCAGACATGTCTTATATTCTGAATTAGGTGTTGTGTTTTCAAAATGGTCATGATGATCGCAAAATTCCTCTTTTTCCATATTTTCAGCCAGCTGACTGTTCGGAAGTGGCGTTGCTTTCAGGCACGCATCGGCGCAGGCCTGATCCAGTGCCAGCGGATCAAATGACGCAAACATTCCGATATTCGGCAGAATCGGAGCATCATTTTCACTATGACAGTCACAGTTGGGTGACACGTCTACGATCAGAGATATATGGAAATTTGGTCTGCCATCAACGACAGCCTTCGTATACTCTGCCATACGACAATTCAGCTCTTTTGTTGCCGCACTGTCCGTAAATTCAATCGCATCAAAATTGCATGCACCGATGCAGCGTCCACATCCGACACAATTGTCATTATTGATAGACATTTTTCCTGTCTCTATATTATATTCAAGTCCTTGATTCGCGCATTCTTTCAGACATCTTTTGCAGCCTCGACACAGATCCTGATCGATTCCCGGTTTTCCGTTCATATGCTGATCCTTTTTTCCTGCACGTGAACCGCACCCCATTCCGATATTCTTAATCGTTCCACCGAATCCCGTCGTCTCATGGCCCTTAAAATGAGTCAGACTGATAAATATGTCTGCATCCATGACTGCTCGTCCAATCTTCGCTTTCTGAATATATTCGCCGCCATTCACCGGCACTTCTATATCATCCGTTCCTTTCAGTCCATCACCGATGAGGATCGGACATCCGACCGTAAGAGGTGTAAATCCATTCTCCCACGCACAATACAGATGTTCCAGTGCATTCTTACGACTTCCCGGATACAGTGTATTACAATCCGTAAGAAACGGCTTTCCTCCCAGTTCTTCCACAACATCCACAACCGCTTTTGCATAGTTCGGTCGTAAAAATCCCAGATTCCCCAGCTCACCAAAATGCATTTTTATCGCGACAAATTTACCGTCCATGTCAATCTGTTCGATTCCCGCTGCCTTGATCAGTCGTTTTAATTTTGTCGGCAGTCCCTCTCCAAGCTTTGTCCTGAAATCTGTATAATATACCTTTGCTTTTTCCATCTAATTCTCCTCCAGTTTCTGTTCTTCTTCATAGCGGATCCTTTCCATCGTAAATCCGCGTCCTCTTACCTCATTAATCTGTGAAATAGTAATAAATGCTTTCGGGTCAATCGCCTGTACCATCTCCTTCACAGAATACAGCTTTCGATTCTGAATCACACAGAGAACCCCCTGCTGCTGCTTTTGTCCATATCCGGTCTCTATCTGAACCATCGTGACTCCCGCATCAATTTCTTTCAATACCCGCTCCTTGATCTCCTTATATTTTTCAGAAACAATAAACAGCTGAATCTGCGATTGTCCCATCAGCATCACCCGATTTAACACCACCGTGCTCAGAACCAGACACAAGATACCATACAGGACCTGTTCTGAATCCGAGAAAAGAATCTGAGATCCCAGCACCAGAAAATCCACAACATATAACAGAATCGCAATCGGGATATGAAACCATTTATTGAACACCAGCGCCAGAATGTCTGTACCTCCCGTAGACGCTCCCACTCGCACAATCATTCCTATCCCGGCTCCAAGCAATACCCCACCGTACACAGATGCCAGCATCACATTATCTGTCAGGCTGTCAATTCCCGGCACTGCCTGTATGGCAGAAAGAAATATCGGATATACGAAGGTACTGATAATCGTTGTAAATGCAAACGTTTTCCCCAGTACAAATGCCCCCATCAAAAACAATACGATGTTAACCACAAAGATAATCGTGGACAGGCTGACCGGAACATAATGCGAGATCGTAAGACCGATACCCGTCGCACCACCCATAACAATTCCATACGGTACAACAAATGCCGCAACCGTAAACGCAAGGAGTAAATTCCCCAAAAGTACTCCTGCAATTGTGATAATACTTTTCTTCCAGTTTTTCATTTTTCACACCTCTTTCAATGACGATATACCATTCTGTCTGTATCAGATCAGGAGATCCCTTTCATACTGAGCTGAATCCTTTTTTTCTTCAGATCCACGCTTAACACTCTCACATCCACAATATCCCCAACGCTTACTGCTTCCAGCGGATGTTTGATGAATTTCTTATCCGTAATCTCAGAAATATGCACCAGTCCGTCCTGGTGCACTCCGATATCCACGAACACGCCGAAATCAATGACATTACGTACCGTTCCCTTTAATATCATACCTTCTTTCAGATCCTTCATCTCCAGGACGTCCGTCCTCAGGATTGGCTTTGGCATCTCATCACGCGGATCCCGTGCCGGCTTTTCCAGTTCTTTTACAATATCCCGAAGCGTAATCTCTCCGATATTCAGTTCCTTTGCAAGTCTGGCATAATCTCTGATCGTAAGCGAAAGCCCGGTAAGCTTGCCTCCGCTGATATCTTTTACAGAAAATCCCTGTCTGGCAAGAAGCTTTTCAGCAGCATCGTAAGACTCCGGATGTACACTGGTACCGTCAAGCGGATTCTCACCGCCCTGTATCCTCATGAAACCGGCACACTGCTCATATGCCTTCGGTCCGAGTTTTGCCACTTTCAGGAGCTGCTTTCTGTTGGTAAACTTTCCATTTTCCTCTCTGTACGCCACAATATTCTTTGCAACCGCTGCGGAGATTCCGGAAATATATGCAAGCAGCGGTGCTGACGCTGTATTCAGGTCTACTCCCACCTTATTGACACAATCTTCCACAACTCCTGACAATGCATCGCTGAGCTTCTTCTGATTCATATCATGCTGGTACTGTCCGACACCAATGGATTTCGGGTCGATCTTAACCAGTTCTGCCAGCGGATCCTGCAGGCGTCTCGCGATAGAAGCCGCGCTTCTCTGTCCGACATCAAACTTCGGAAACTCTTCTGTAGCCAGCTTACTTGCCGAATATACAGATGCACCCGCTTCATTTACAATCACATACTGTACTTTTTCCGGAATTTCTTTCAGAAGCTCTACAATAAACTGCTCTGATTCTCTGGATGCCGTTCCATTTCCCAGCGAAATCAGAGAAATATTATATTTTGTGATAATCTTTTTCAGCAGATCCTTTGATGCCTGTATCTTTTTCGGTGTCGTAGGCGCCGTCGGATAGATCACCGTTGTTCCGATCACCTTACCTGTGGGATCGACCACTGCCAGCTTACAGCCGGTTCGAAATGCCGGATCCCATCCCAGCACCGTCTTTCCGACAATTGGCGGCTGCATCAGAAGCTGCTCCAGATTCTTCTTGAATACTCCGATTGCTCCGTCTTCCGCCTTCTCCGTCAGATCATTGCGGATCTCACGTTCAATTGCCGGCGCAATCAGTCTCTTATAGCTGTCTTCGATCGCTTCCTTAAGTACCGGTGTTGTGTGTGGATTCTCTTTATGAATGACCTTTTTTTCCAGATAACGAAGGATATCCTCCTGCGGCGCTTCTATCTTAACCGTCAGAAACTTCTCCTTTTCTCCCCGATTCAGTGCAAGGATCCGATGTCCGGCAAGCTTCTCAACCGGTTCTTCAAACTCATAGTACATCTCATATACAGATTCTGCATTTTCATCTCTGGCCGCCGAGATAACCTTTCCCTTCTGCATCGTACGCTTCCTGATCCAGATCCTGTAATCCGCCTCATCCGATATGCTTTCTGCAATGATATCTTTTGCACCAGCCACGGCTTCCTCCGGTGTACATACTTCTTTTTCCGGATTCACATACTCCAAAGCGCAGTCCAGTACCGGAACAGTCAGCTGCTGAAGAGTGATCAGCGAAGCCAGTGATTCCAGTCCCTTCTCTTTGGCAATGGTTGCTCTCGTCCGTCTTTTTGGGCGATACGGACGATACAGATCCTCCACCACAACCAGTGTCTCTGCTGCAAGAATCTGTCGCTTCAGTTCTTCCGTAAGCTTCCCCTGTTCTTCAATGCTGGAAAGGACCTGCTCTTTCTTCTCTTCCAGACTTCGCAGATACATCAGTCTCTCATGCAGAGTTCTAAGCTGTTCATCATTCAGTGTACCCGTTACTTCTTTTCTATATCGCGCAATGAACGGAATCGTATTGCCTTCATCAATCAACTTGACTGCCGCATCTACCTGCCATTTTTTTACGCCAAGTTCTCCCGTTATCTTCTGATTAATATCCATATATCTATGTCCTTTCTGATCAACTGAAGATAATTATAACTGAATTCCCTCATGCATGCAATGTCATACATGATACAGAGTTCACTCTGTTTTCTTGAAAAAAAGAGTCCCCTGTGATATAATTAACACAATATATTAAAGGGAGTATGCTACATGAATCATGAATCACAGGAACTGTCAAAACAGCAGTTAAAATCCAAAGAAACCAAGGCGAAAATCTTTCGGGCTGCCAAACATATCCTGCAGAAAAAAGGATATGAACAGCTGTCCATAAAGAATATATGCGAAGAGGCCGGTGTATCCAACGGCAGCTTCTATCACCACTTTAAAACCAAGGATGATCTGTTGTCCTATTATATTGAAGAGCAACCCAGCATCAATCCTGATTTTCTGGATCTCCCCTCCAACTCTGCAGAAGCGAAAGAAGCAATCGTGCGTGTATACCTGAACTACGTACATTACTGCGAAGAGCTGGGCGTGGAATTTATGTCCAATTATTACACTCCGAAAAACCAGTCATTAAACCCTCTGATCCGTACAGAGCGGCCATATCCGATCGTTACTGTGCAAAACTATCTGGAAAAGGCAATCCGTGCAGGTGTCATTACACCCAGGCTTGCTTTGGACGATATCACGACGGATATTCGTATGATCGTTATCGGCAATGTGTTTGAATGGTGCCTGAAAAGCGGCAATGCTGATTTTGAAGGAAATATGAAACGTTCTTTAGAAACATATTTAAGCGGTGCGTTTTAATTCTGAATATTATATATACAAAAGCCAAGGGAGAAGCAACTATGTATACATTTATCACGAATCCAAATGCAAGATCCGGTCTCGGACAAAAACTGTGGAACGAAATCGAATCCATCCTTACAGAAAGGAACGTTAACTATCAGGTGCTTTTCACCAGATATCAGCACCATGCAACCAGTCTTGTCCGCGAACTGACATCAGATCTTGAACGCCATACCATTGTGGTGATTGGCGGCGACGGAACCATCAACGAGGTAATCAACGGCATTGTCCGTCTCGATAAAGTAACTCTTGGCTATATTCCTATGGGATCCGGCAATGATTTCGCAAGAGGTCTTGCACTGCCCACAGATATCCGGCAGGCATTAGACAACATCCTCACGCCTTCCCGTTATATCAGTATGGACATCGGTCTTCTCTCTTATGAGGAAGAAAAACGAAGATTTGCTGTAAGTGCAGGTATCGGCTTCGACGCTGATGTCTGCCATCAGGTTGTAATATCTCCATTAAAAGCATTTTTTAATCGATTAAAATTAGGAAAACTGACTTATACCGGTGTTGCACTTCACAGGCTATTAGCCATGGAGACAGCCACTCTCACCTTAACTCTGGACGATGGTCGACAGGTTCGATATCCTCACACCTACTTTGCTGCTGCCATGAACCTTCGATTTGAAGGAGGCGGCTTTATGTTCTGTCCAAAGGCAGACTATAAAGACGGTCTTCTTGACATAATCGTCATATCAGATCTTCCAAAACTGAAGGTTCTGGCACTTCTTCCGACTGCATTCAGGGGATGGCATGTTCGTTTTAAAGGAATTCATATTACTTCCTGCAAATCAGTTGATATCACCAGTGAGCGGGCACTTCCGCTACATACCGACGGAGAACCGGTGTTCCGCCAGACCCACATCAATCTCTGCCTGGAACCGGATCGGTTAAGAATTATTGCAGCTCCATAAAAGATATATTGAACTCTTTGTAAAAATTATTAACAAATAGTGAACTTGGTTGTTCATTCTTTTCTTTCATGTTATAATGCGGGTTGAAACCTGAATAGAATAATGATAAGGGCTTATCAAGGGGGATGTTATCGTGAAAGCCATTCATCAAGCAAAAAAACTTGTGAAAAAGTATCGTCATGCATGGGTTTTATTGTATATTCTGATTTATATGCCATGGTTCATACATCTTGAAAACCGGAGAAGTATTCATTATTATGTGATTCACTCACCGATTGATAATCACATACCCTTTATAGAATATTTTGTGGTTCCGTATCTTTTATGGTTTGTATTTATTGCAGTAACAATGGGTTATTTTTTCTTTACGGACAAGTGGGGATTTTATAAACTGGCAGCATTTCTATTTACAGGAATGACCGTCTTTCTGATTATATGCACCATATTTCCCAATGCTTTAAATCTGAGACCGACTGTATTTGTGCGGGATAATATATTCGTTGATCTTGTGAAACTGGTATATCGGGCAGACACACCAACCAATGTTCTGCCAAGTATTCATGTATTTAATTCCATAGGCTCCTGTATTGCAATCTCACACAGTGACGCTTTAAAAAAGCACCGAAAGATCCAATACAGCGCTTACGCGTTAGCGTTTCTGATTATTCTGTCCACTGTATTTTTAAAACAACATTCTGTGACAGATGTAATCGCAGCAGTCGCTATGGCATGTATCATATACCCGTTCGTATATGTTACGGAAGAGCGGAAAGCTCCAAAACTTTCTCATCAGCCAATATAATTAACATTATCTAAGGAGGAGACGTATTATGTATGCAGAATTTAGTGACAACCTTGTAACCGGTAATGAGATGATTGATTCTCATCACAAAGAACTGATCGATCGAATCAATAAGCTTCTGGACAGCTGTGAACAGAGCAACGAAAAGGCCGTTGCTGTCCGTACGCTGGATTATTTATCAGAGTACACAGATTTCCATTTCTCCGCAGAAGAACAGCTTCAGCGTGAGATTGATTACCCTGGCTTTGCAAAACACAAAGAACAGCATGACGCATTTAAACAGACAATCAAAGAACTGGAAGAGATGCTGGAAGAGGAAGAAGGTCCGTCTCAGGCATTCGTTGAAAAGATCCAGGAAAATGTAATCAGATGGTTCTACACTCATATTGAGGGATTTGACCGCTCTGTCGCTGAATACAAAAATATGCGCGACAGCCACGAACGTCTGTAATCCTGAACACGTAATTTAAAGGACTGTTGTAAAACACAGAAGTACATCTATATTTTACAACAGTCCTTTTTATAAACTTCTTTTGATTCCCGCATGGCTGACATACTTTTCAAATGCGGATGGAATCGAATACTCTCTTTCAATCTCTTCCGGACGAATAAACAAAAAACCTTTCCGGTTCGTTTTTTCCAGTTCATCTACAACCACTTCATACCCCTTCATATGCCATTCAATATGACTGAATATATGTTTTGCATCTTCCAGCTTTTTGATTCTCACCGGCATAAGTCCAATCTCTTTACAATAGCAAGTCACCTCATCCTGACTCATCCATCCTTCCAGATTCGGAAATTCGTACAAGCCTGCCAGAAGCCCCTTGGACGGTCTTTTCGAAATTGCGATCTTCTGGCCGTCTTTAAACAGAAGCACGGTTCTCTTTTCTATTCTTCTGGCCTTTCCTTTGCTTTTTACAGGAATTTCTGATATCAGATCTACTCTTTTTGCTTCACAGAACTGTGCCACCGGACATTCTTCACACTTTGGATGTCCATTCGGTACACATACGATTGCTCCAAGCTCAATCAGTCCCTGATCAAAATCTCCGGCTGCATTGCCAGGAATGACCGCTTCCAGTGCCTCCTCCATCCGGCTACGCACACTCTGCTTCATGATGTCCTCTCTGCTTCCGGTAATTCTTGAAATCACACGAAGAACATTGCCGTCCACTGCCGGTCTGGGAAGTCCATACGCAAATGCACTGATTGCTCCTGCAGTATAATTACCAATCCCTTTTAAAGAACGGATCTCTTCATATGTATCCGGAAACCTTCCACCATAATCTGTCATAATCTGTCTTGCTGCCGCCTGCATATTCCGGACTCTGTTATAATATCCCAGACCTTCCCATAGTTTTAACAGAGTATCTTCACTTGCCTCTGCCAGATCCTTCACCGTAGGAAGTTCCTGTAAAAACCGTTCATAATAAGGCTTTACTGCTTCTACACGAGTCTGCTGAAGCATGATCTCCGATATCCACACGCGATAAGCATCCGGATTCTTTCTCCACGGAAGATCTCTTTTATGTCCTCTGTACCACCGAACGATTGGATCGGCAAGTTCATACAATACGGGATTCTCCAGAACGACCGGAACTTCCTGCGCAATATGAATCTCCTGCTGCGACACCTCACAGTCATATGCCACCACATGCACTCCCTCCCTGGATGCCAGCCGCAAGGCCTCTCCAAATGCCGGATGCGTATCCATATTCGGGGTAAAGTACCGGACTCCTCTCATCTGAATCACAAAAAACACATATGCTTCATATCCTTCATTCACTGCTTTCACTAATTCCGCAACATGCTTCACAGCTCTCTCACTGGGCGCATCCGGGAAGCGCACCCTCCCATTTTCTTCCAGTGTTACACCTTTCACTTCTATAAGAACTTTTTTCTCTCCTGCTTCCACATACAGATCGATTCTCGAATTTCCATAGGTATATTCGGGACGAATTCTGGTAATTCCCTCAATCAGATTGCCTTCTTCCAGCCACTCTTTTACTGCTTTATTCGGAACCTGCGAATCCATATTCACGAGTTTTACGACATCTTCTTCACAATCTCCGGATACATGTTTTACCACTTTATCCACTGCAATCAGATCCCATTTTGTCTTACGTTTTGGGTCAAAAGCTTTCTGCAGATAGACGGTAGCTCCGGGAACCAGAAGTTCTGCACATCTTCCGGTATTCTTTACATGTACTGTTTCTGTATCTCCGTCAATCTCTGCATACGCAATAAACCGATTTGGCCTTGCAATAAATGTTCCTTTTTGAATATTTTCATATTTCATCTGTCACTCATTATCCTTTTCAACTTTTTTACAAAGTAAAAAAGCCTCCATTTAATATGAAAGGCTTTTTAGAAGGGAACGTGGTGGAGATCTCACCACAAGCAATATTATCGTTTGATTGTATTATAGCCCAACGTTCCCGATAAATCCAATCACTAATTTTAATATACATTTTCATTTATAGAAATACTCTATATCATGCTTTTTTATCCATCTACGCATCAAAATCTACATGATATACAGTCTCTCCGTCATGAATATCCACATAGTGCAGATCAAACTGATTCTTCAGGATCTCCATGCATCCCTGATAGAACAATGTATCGCTTTTTTTGATTCCGAATATATAGGTACCTTCTTCCTGATCATCCGCTTCATCACTGACTTCATTATAGAATTCTCTCCCGTCAATTTCTCCCGGATAACCTGCATTTCTTATCTTTTCCTCAATCAATCTGTACAATTCTTCCATAACCTAATCCTTTCTGACATCATTCACAGGCCGCTGCCAATTATCATAAGTTATTTTACCACGAATCCTTCTGTTTTGAAACTGATAAGTTATGCCAACCGAAGACCTCATTATATTCTAATTTTCTCTTCTTTCTGTATCTGTACAATTTTACTGTCCTGTATTACTAAAGTAATCGATCCAAACCGAAGTTCTTTGATCATCTGTTGAAGCAGTTTTATATATTCGTCATTTTTCTGCTCTTCCGCCATATTTCTTTTCCCTTTCCATCTACTTATTAGTTCATGATATCACAGCAGAATATTACTGTCTAATTCTCAAAAAAAATATCAGGCAATAAATTAAACTTATAACCATACCGTTTGATATTTTCATATATATATCCTTACTTTCTATGATTCCATATTTTGTATTTATCGTTGTCATCCCATCTCACCCATACTAGATATAATAATTGATGCTCTCTTCATGTGCAAAGTTAAGCTGTTCCAGTATTTTATTTCTATATAAAGTAAAGGCAGAATGACTTCTGTTTCTCGGATATCCCATCTCAATATTGATCTCATTAATGATTCTTCCCGGTCTTGGAGACATTACGATTACCTTCTGAGAGAGATAGATTGCTTCATCCACGTCATGTGTGATCAGAATCATCGTATTGCCTCTTGCTTTCCACAGGTCAATCAGAGCATCCTGAATATTCATTCGGGTAAATGCATCCAGAGCTCCCAGCGGTTCGTCCAGCAGCAGTACATCCGGTTCATTTGCAAGAGCCCTTACAAGTGCGACACGCTGACTCATACCACCGGACAATTGATTTGGATAAGACTTTTTGAATCTCGTAAGTCCCACAATATCAAGAAGCTGCTCTGCAAGTTCCTTTTTTTCTTTTACCTTCTTGCAGGACTTCAGACCAAACAGAACATTATCCCAGACAGTCAGCCATGGGAACAACGCATGATCCTGAAAAACCAGTCCTCTCTTTTCACTTGTCCCGATAATCTTCTCACCATTACAATAGACTGTTCCCAATGTCTGAGCAGCTTCGTAATAGTTTTTCGGCACATTCGCCACACCTGTCATTGAAGAAACTGTAACCGGGAACCAGACTCCCAATCCAATCAGAAATGCAGAACCGCCAAACATGGATGTTGCAAGCATCATCACAATCGGCATATAGGTAGTTGTAGGAATTGCTCCCAGAACCTTTGTGACCGGCTGTATCCAGTAACTTATTTTTTTCGACCATCCCGCACCGATCCCTGAGATCAGTCCGACAATCACACCTCCGAAATCTACTGTTCTCTCTTTACTCCGCCGTACAATGGGGCAGTTATTTTTATGGGCTTTTATTTATTCAAGGTTCTCTCCGCTTCAAGCTCTGCCCGTATCTCGTCCACGCGTTTCATAATGCTGTCAATCGCATCAATCTCATCCTGTGCACGTTTCTGGTTCTTTCTCATATCCTGTTCCAACTGAGCCCGTTTAGACAGATCTCTCCTGAAAAATAGTTTGAACATAGTTCTTACAAATGCTGTATAAAAAACAATTGCGTAAAGAACGCGAACGGGAAATTAAGGCATACAAGCTTCAGCCAGTTTGCAAGCAGCGTCCAGATACAGAATCCCTGATAATATGGATAATAAAACCATGCCGCAAGAAAACTCATAGCCGGACACATCAGTCCGACTGTGGCACAGATGATTGCACTCTCAAATATCATCGGGTGATTTTTCCTGGGATCAAAGACTTTGCTTGCCAGCCGAAATGAACAGGGACTTCCCATCACACATTCCAGCAGATAGGCGAAAAAGAACTCTATCAGAATCACCGACCAGATAGGCAGCATTTTTCCTCCTTTTCCACAAAAAAATAGTGCAGGCACCTGATTCTTGAACTTCTCATAGTTACCGTAATCAGATTTATGTGCCCTGCACTACTTGTGTCGTTTATGTATCATTATTCTTTTACCGAAACATAACTTACCATAAATCTCTGCAAAAAATCAAGAATAAATTCATTTTTGGATTTTATCTGTATACTCTATCTCTTGACGAATCAAAATTATTCCTTTATAATAGTAATAGTTACTAATATTGTTTTTAAATTAACAATACAAAGGAGGTGCCTGAATGGCAATTTACAAATGCATTGTCTGCGGTGCAATCTATGATGAAGAAAAGGAAGGTAAACCGATTACAGATCTCGAGGGCTGCCCGGTATGCAAACTTCCGATTTCCAATCTGGTACGCACAGACGCGGACAAAGAAGATTCCACACCACAGTCTTATTCCGGCGAGCTGGCTTACGACAATTCTACTGCCCGGCATGATCCATCCTGCCGTTATATGGAAGAAATCCATGAAATGGCAGTAACAGGAAAATCCATTGGAGGTTCCATGGGAACGAAGATGCCTATGCCAGACTGGGACGATATCCTGCTGCTTGGTGCACAGCTCAACCCGCCGCCGCTCAATGACGAAGATGAAGTAGATACTGTTACCGTAATCGGTAAACATGCAAAAAAACCTATGGTACTGAATAGCCCGATCTATATTTCCCATATGTCTTTCGGCGCTTTATCCCGGGAAATTAAGGTGGCTCTGGCGAAAGGTTCTGCGATGGCAAAAACTGCCATGTGCAGTGGAGAAGGCGGTATTCTGCCGGAGGAAAAGCAGGCGGCGTACAAATACATATTTGAATATATTCCGAATAAGTACAGTGTAACGGATGAAAATCTGCGCTCTTGTGATGCAATTGAGATCAAGATCGGTCAGGGCACAAAACCCGGAATGGGCGGACATCTTCCGGGCGAAAAAGTGACTGCAGAAATCGCTGCAATCCGTGGAAAAAAGCAGGGGGAAGATATTCAGAGCCCGAGTAAATTCCCGGAACTGAATTCCAGAGAGGATCTGCGGGAAATGGTTGATATGCTCCGTGAACGTTCTGACGGACGCCCGATCGGTATCAAGATTGCTGCCGGTAACATTGAACAGGATCTCGAATACTGTGTCTATGCACGTCCTGACTTTATCACGATTGACGGAAGGGGAGGTGCTACAGGATCCAGTCCTCTGCTTCTCAGAGAAGCGACCACCGTTCCTACCATCTATGCACTGTATCGCGCCAGAAAGTATCTTGATGCGGTTGGTTCTGACATCTCTCTCGTAATCACCGGCGGCTTACGTGTATCTGCTGATTTTGCAAAAGCGCTTGCTATGGGAGCTGATGCCATCGCCATTGCAAGCTCTGCACTGATTGCAGCTGCCTGTCAGCAATACCGGATCTGCGGCACAGGAAATTGTCCAGTTGGAATCGCCACCCAGAATCCGGAATTGAGAGAACGTCTGAAAGTAGAAGCCGCCGCCAAACGGGTAGCAAACTTTTTAAATGTATCGCTCAGTGAGCTTCGCACTTTTGCAAGAATAACAGGAAATCGTTCTGTTCACGGATTATCTCTGGATAACCTTGTAACTACAGACAGAGATATTGCAGATTATACCGATATCCACCATGTCGGCCGGGCCCTGGACTATGGCATTCCAACATCTACCACTCAAAAGGAGGAAACAACGATGAAACAATACAGATGTAAAGTATGCGGGGAGATTTTTGAAGTAAAGGACGGGGAGACACCAGTATGTCCACGCTGCAGAATGTCCGGTGATAAGCTTGAACTAATTACAGCAGAAAATAAGAACAAATATGCAGGTACTCAGACAGAAAAGAATCTGCAGGCTGCTTTTTCCGGTGAATCCGGAGCCAGAAACAAATACACCTTCTTTGCTTCTGTTGCAAAAGAGGAAGGTTTGGAGCAGATTGCCGCATTATTTTTAAAAACTGCTGAAAATGAACGCGAGCATGCAAAGATGTGGTTCAGAGAGTTGAACGGAATCGGTGATACAGCTGCGAACCTTGCCGCTGCCGCTGACGGTGAGAATTATGAATGGACCGATATGTACGATGGCTTCGCAAAAACTGCTGAAGAGGAAGGCTTCCCTGAACTGGCTGCCAAATTCCGTATGGTAGGTGCCATTGAAAAACATCATGAAGAACGGTATCGTGCGCTTCTGAAGAATGTGGAAACGGCATCTGTTTTTGAAAAGAGTGAAGTTAAGGTATGGGAATGCCGTAACTGCGGTCATATCGTAGTAGGAACAAAGGCTCCGGAAATCTGCCCGGTATGCGCTTATTCCAAGATCTATTTTGAAATCCGCGAAGAAAATTATTAAAGACTGTCTGTATAAATATATTAGCTCCACAATAATTTTTGTGCTGAAAAACAACAGGTTCAAAAATGCAATAAACACATTTTTTGAACCTGTTGTTATCTGAGTGATCCTATATTTCTACAATCTCTTTTCAAAATGACCATCCACAGAACATCCTTCTGTAAATATCATAAATGCATTCGGATCTATACTATGTACGATCTTCTTAATCTGAGCCACTTCGTACTTGGATACCATAACATATAAGATATATGCCGTCTTTTGTGTGTACGCACCTTCTCCATCCCAGTTGGTGACTCCACGTCCGGTCTGCTCCATAATTGCCTTTGAAATTCCCAGTTTTTTTGTAATGATCATAACGCTGGTATTGATATTCTGGATATGTACACGGTCAACTGCAAGCGAGAACACAGTTGCATATATAAGCGAATAGATCACGATCTCAATATTAAATAAAAACAGGCAGACACCATACACAAAGATATTGAGAATAATCGTCACTTTTCCGACACTGAAGCCAGGAAATTTTTTGGAGCAATACAAACCGATAATATCCGGTCCACCGGCTGAAGATCTGCCCCGGAGTATCAGGCCACTTCCTACTCCGCATACAATTCCGCCTATAATACACGCCGTCAGATAATCTTCCACGATCGGAGTCTGTGGAATCGGAACGATAACCAGAAACGCACTCATCAAACCTACCATAATCAACGTTCGCACAGTAAATCCTTTCCCCATAGATCGATATCCTAAGTAAAAAAGTGGAATATTAAAAACAAAATACAGAATACCTGTCAGATTAAGCTGCGGCGGTATCGGAAGATGCAGGCCCTCGGTTAACAATAACCCTGTCAGCTGCGATATTCCCATAAATCCTCCGCTATACAGTCCCATAGGTACGATCAAAAGGTTAAACCCCGCACTGTAAATCAGATTTCCAGCTATAGAGCAAACATACTCCGTCATTTTTTCTCTCTTTTTTGCATCCCCCAGATACTTCACTTCATATCCCCCCCTTTTGTATGTTTTTCTCTCATTTAATTATTTTGAGAAATTCCTGTGTCAGAAGCGATTACCTATATTATAAATCAACTGACGGAACAACACAAACAAAAAGGAAAATATTCACATACAAGTAAGAATGGACAATCAGTCACCGACAAGCCCTGTCTTTTCCATCAACTGCTGCAGTAATACGATATCTGCTCCAATCTCTTTAATATCCTGCCCGGCATATGCCGATGCATCTTCTGATGTGACCGTCAGTTCATAAGCTTCTCCGTCTGTCGTATATTCATAGGTCACTCTGTCCAGATTATCAATTACAGCAAGTATTACATACGCATATGCTTTCAGCTCTTCTCTGGCATCTGCCTTAAGATGTTCCGGAAAAGAATCTGCAAAAATCATTTTCCACTCATATGGCACTTCCTCAGTCTGCAAATCGTTCGTGAAGTTTCCGAATTGTCCCACCAGATTCAATGCTGTCACAGTACTTCCGTTTGCCGACATATCTCCTATATACGGATGTCTGGTATGGTATACGGATGAAGTCATTGCCGATATAGAACTTCCATTAGACCAGATGATTCTGTCATCAATCCTGACCTCTGTAATTTTATCGCATGCAATATATTTTTTTTCAAATTTATTTTCATAAATCGGACTGTTACGGACACTCCGGAAAGAAAGAATGATCACGCCATTTTCCTCACAAAACTGTACCTTTGAAACGTCCAGTTTCTCATCTATCATTCTTCCGGATATATTCAGTACATTGTCCTGAACTTCTACATAACACGCTATATATTCGCTGCTCACCTGCATTCCGATCACATAATCTTTTGTGATCCAAAGCGCTGCTGCCACGACAATGATGATCAGACTGATCCCAAGAATGACTCTTCTGGTCTTTTTTCTGGTCTTTTTCAAAAAATCAAGTTCCTGAAATTCCTCTGTATTTATCGGCTCTTCCATAGGCTCTCTCATTGTTCTCAGTATTCTTTGGCATGATTCACAATCTTCCAAATGCTCTTCTATCAGGCTGTTTGTAACGTCACTCGTCAACTGTTCAACATATAGTGGAAATAAATCCCGAATCAGTTCACATGGCAATTTATTCTTCATCTTTCCTCAATCCTTCCCTGAGTTTTTCTTTTCCACGATAATAGGTAACACGCGCCCAGTTTTCCGTCTTTCCCATAATCTCTCCGATCTCTTTAAAAGACAGATTTCCAAATATCCTCATATACAGAATTTCACGAAAAGGTTCTGGGCAAACATGCAGACTTTTCATCAACTCCACATATTTCATAGAGCCGATCACCTGATCTTCTGCCGATTCAATGACAGAATGTGATCTCTCCAGTTCTTCCTGAGGAGGATGCTTTCGCTGATAAGAAAGCAGCTGATGCTTTGCAATCGCACAAAGCCATGTAGACAGCCTGCATTTCCCGTCAAAGCGCTCGATGCTTTGAATAGCCTGGCAGAATGTCTCCTGCGTAAGTTCTTCCGCCAGATCTTCATCTCTTGTTCTGGATAACAGATATCTGTAGACGGTTCTGGCATATTTCTGGTAGATCTCATCCATCGGCTGCATATTCTCTCCTCCTTTCGTTCCTTCTATCATGTTAATGAATATTTTCGGTGATTCGTTACAATATATCACAAAATATTTTATAGTAAAAATGCGATGGCCATTTTATTTCAGCCACCGCACACCGGCTTTCCATTCCTTTATCTTTTCCAGCCGTTCTTTATATGTTTCTTCCATTCCCTGTCCGTCCGGTCTGTAATACTCCCTTCCAAGGAGCGCATCCGGAAGGCACTGCATATCCGTCAGTTTTTCTTTTGTATCATGCGCATACTGATACCCTTTTCCATAATTCAGATCTTTCATCAGATCCGTCACTCCATTCCGGATTACAAGCGGAACCGGCTCAGCCAATTGCTGTATTGCATCTTTTTTCGCTTCTTCATATGCAACATACAACGCATTGGATTTGGGTGCAAGCGCCATATAGACCACCGCCTGTGTCAGATGCACCGAACACTCCGGCATTCCGATAAAGTGACATGCCTGATAGGCAGCCACCGCAATCTCCAGTGCCTTTGGATCTGCCAGTCCTACATCCTCACTCGCAAATCTCGTCACACGCCTGGCAACATAAAGCGGATCTTCTCCGGCCTCCAGCATACGGGCAAGCCAGTACACCGCCGCATCGGGGTCTGAATTTCGCATGGATTTATGAAGTGCTGAGATCAGATTATAATGCTCTTCTCCTTTTTTATCATAAAGGAGGGATTTCTTCGACGTACACTGCTCAACTGTTTCCTTTGTCACAGTCACCGTTCCTCTGCTGTCGAGTTCTCCGTTCAGCACTACCATTTCCAGTGTGGAAAGTGCATTTCTTGCATCTCCGTTCGCAAAATTTGCTATCATATCCAAAAGATCCTCTGATATCCGGATATCCTGTCCCCCAAATCCTCTGGAATCACTCAGTGCCCGCACCAGCAGAAACTTCACTTCCTCTGTCTTCAATGCCTGAAGGACAAACACCTTACATCTCGAAAGCAACGCACTGTTAATCTCAAATGACGGGTTCTCCGTTGTCGCACCGATCAGAATAATACTGCCTTTTTCTACAAATGGCAGGAATGCATCCTGCTGCGCTTTATTAAATCGATGAATCTCATCCACGAACACGATAGTCCGCTCCCCACAAAATCGATTCTGCTCTGCCTGCTGCATCACGGTACGGATCTCCTTTATTCCGCTTGTCACGGCCGAAAAATCAATGAATGCCGAATGCGTTCGATTGGCAATGATCCGGGCAAGTGTTGTCTTTCCGATCCCCGGTGGACCCCAAAAGATCATAGATGAGATCTGATCACTTTCGATCAGGCGCCGGAGTACCTTTCCCGGTCCCAGCAAATGAGTCTGACCTGCGTATTCTTCCAGATTCTGTGGACGCAGGCGAGCTGCCAATGGTTCCGGTATGGTATTTTCAAACAGTGACATCTGCTCCATTACATATCACAATCCCTTTCTGATGATTCCAGAACTTCCTCTGTATCTCTCTGCTTCTTTTTTGCTTCCCGCTCTTTTCGTATCTGTTCCCGCTGTTTTTTAAAGGAAGCATCCATTGCAGCTCCGATACATAATCCGATTCCCATTCCAAGACACATTCCCGTCGCTGTATTTCCTGACAGATTTCCAAAAGAAAGTCCGATACTGAGTCCAAAAAGCATATAGATTGCCATCCATGAAGTGCTTTCCTTCTCAAAAACGAACCGGTCTCCTTCTTCTCCAACACCGTCCGGCTGAAAAGATAATTTCTCCAGGACTCTTCTGGATGCCATATTGTCGGAAGCCACCTCTGCTTCGACAAAATATACATTTTCCTGATACATGGCCCAGTCAATCATCGCTTTCGCGGCTTCCGTCGCATACCCATTTCCTTCATACTCTGCATCAATTCCATACCCGATCTCCACACTGTAATGCTCCACCGGACCTTTGAAACCGATATCTCCAATCTGCTTTCCAATCTCTTTTTTATTCTCTTTCAGGCAGATCTTCCATGCCGTATACCAGATACGCTGCTCCTGATTCTGACGGCAGCCGTCCAGCATCTCCTGATATGCCTGCTTAAGCTCCGGTGAATCCGTCATCCGGATCAGATTCTCCAGTTCTTCATCTGTCATCGGCAGGATCATCAGTCGCTTCGTCTTTAACTGTACTTCTTTTTTCCCCATTTTTCTCTCAACCTCTTCATCTTATTCCTAATCCAATTTCAAAATATTTATCTTACTATATACGATGTAACAGCCTGACGTATATACCAGTTCAGACGATGCGAAAATGGTTCACTGTCCTGAAGAAAATTAAAATGATCCACCGCCTTTTCCAATGCCTGAAGACAATAAAGAACCAGTCCCAGACTCTGTCTGTGCTTCGGAAGATGTCTGATATACCCTGCCAAAAAAGGCAGATATCCCTGAATCAGACGTTCTCTTGCGGCAATATCTCCCTCTTTCATCCGCTTTGCACATTCCACTTCTTCGGATCGACTCAAAGCCTCAATACCTCTTACCTTTTCCAAAAAATCGTCGACACTGATATAAACCATTTCAAGCCACCTCGTTTCCTGCAGGGGCATCATCTGCCCCTGTGCTTTTCTTTTCGTTTCTGTTGCTTCAATTCAAACTTACGCTGCTTCTCGGCCTCTCTTTCTTCCCTGCTGATCTGCCTGCGTTCCGTCTTCATCTCTTCCCTTTGAAGCTTAAGCGCCTGCTGCGATTTTGTCCCGACACCGGTCTGAAGCGTCTGCTTCCTCGCAATCTTCTGTTTCCTTTTCGGGTTGACAGTGCTCGCTTTCTCAATAACTGCAACAGATGGACTGAAAACCAACCGGTGATACCTTCTGATAATTACTTCCAGAACATCATAGTCTTTCGGCTCTGCACCAAATGTAACTTTACAGACAGAAAGCTGCCCGTCTGATATTCGTTCAAATAATCCAACCCAAAATGGCTCCTCAAAAAATACGGTCAGTTTCTCCGTTATCTTGTCCATAACGAAACCCTCCTTAAAAATATGTGTGATAAGCAAAGAACGGACGACCCAAGGAGGGAGGGTCACTTATCTCTCTATCACATATCGATGATGCGGCATATCAACACCCCGGTAATGCTTCACTGAAGAATCCCTGACACACATTCCATTCCTCAGAGCCACCTTCTGCGACGCTGTATTGGTATCCCGAATAATTGAACAGACCTCATCTGCATCCAGCTTCGTGAAAGCATATTCTCGGCAGGCTTTCGCTGCTTCTGTCGCATACCCCTGATGCCAGTACGCTCTTTGCAAAAGATAACCGATCTCAAGTACCTCCTGCCCATTCCACGGCTGCATGGTAAGCCCACATTGTCCGATCATTTCATCTGTCTCTTTCAATACTACAGCCCACAAACCAAATCCATATTTTCGATATCTGGCAATCTGCCTGTCAAGCCATTCCTGTGTTTCTTCGTTATTAAATGCACCATTATATGCATACATCGTTTCTTCATCCTGCAGGATTCGACTCAATGCACCAAAATCTCTCTGTGTCATTTCCCGCAGATATAGTCTCTGAGTTTCCAGTATCATCGATTCAATCTACCTTCTCCTTCTGCCAACTGTTGATAAAGTATTCTACTTCTCTGCATCCACAAACTTCCTGATCTCATCCCATCTGTCCAGTGCAGTTTTCTTCCCTATTTCATAAGCCTCCTTCAGCTTCTGTGGATTCTTTTCTACACGACTGACCGGCAGAGCCTGTTCCGGTCGAATGACAAGGAATCTTCCTTCCCGTTCTCCTCTTATAATATACTCAAGTGTTTCATTATATATCTCATGCCGCTTCTCCATTGCCTCAACCAGCTTTGGATAAGCCTTATACTGTCTTCTGATCAGCGGCATGATACCTGCTTTCTTTTTCCGGTAGTCCAACGGACGGGTAAGGATAATCACATTTTTCTCATATCCGATTTGTTCAAAATATCTGATCGGAATAGAATCTGCAATTCCGCCATCCAGCAGCTTCCTTCCATCAATCTCAACAATCTGCGATACGACCGGCATAGACGCAGAAGCACGAATCCAGTCAAAGCCCTGTTCTTTCTCACCTTCATACTTATGATAAACCGCCTCACCGGTCTCAATATCAGTACAGACCACATAGAAATCCATCGGATTCTCCCTGTATGTATCAAAATCAAATACATCGTATTTTAGTGGTACTTCATGATAACAGAACTCTGTATTGTAAAGATTGCCGGTAGTCAGAAGAGACCGGACACTACAGTAGCGCCTGTCCCTGCAAAATCTAAGATTATAACGAAGCGCACGACCTATCTGCCTCGACTTGTAATTACATCCAAAAGCGGCTCCCGCTGACACTCCGATCGCTCCATCGAATTCCAGCTGTCGACTCAGCATCACATCCATAACACCGGCGGTAAACATTCCACGCATAGCTCCACCTTCTAATATTAACCCTGTCTTCATGTACTTCTCCTTTTATACCATCCTTGCAAAAGCAATATCCGCTCTTTCAAATGGGAATCTTTCTCTAGTCAACATCTCCATTATACCACTAAATATCTCAATCGGCATTATTTTGCATTCTGATGATTTTTGTTAGCAGAACGCCATTATACAGCATCCGGTAAGCAGACACGGAATCACTCCCAGTGCCATCCCAATAAAGGAATGAATCACATGATATTTCTTTTGATGGTAGGCCTGATCCATATGTTCTGTTCCCGGAAGACGAATACATCTTATATTTGCAAAAAGTACCCAGTCTAAAAAGAAGCAGTCATACCAGTCGATCAACAGCCACATTCCATAGCTTGCCAGAAAGGCTGATGCGAAATCTCTTGCACCGGCCCACACCACCAATACAGATAATATAGCGAGTGCCAATAACAAAGCAAAACTCTTTTTCAACAATACAGGTATACTAAATGCCTGTGTCGGAATTCTCTCATGATTTTCAAAATAAGCTTCCTGAATATCTTTCGGATAATCGTGAATCCACCAGATTGGGTTCCTGATGAGAGGGATCATAATCAATCCGGTAAATAAAATAATAAGCACACAACATTCTATTATGTAAATTGTCCAATTCATATTTCATCCTTCTTTCTTTTCTAAGTAGCGCTATTATTCTTATTTCTTTAACACAATTATAGCTCTCCGATAAAAATCAGGATAGCCCGGTAATGCAGACCAATGTGTTTATTTTATAGGTAGCATTCTGGTCTTCGAAGTGAAATGTACGGTTTTATCTGACGGATCCTCCCCGACTCCTGCAGATCAATGTCCGCATAAAGGATCTGCTCTGTATCATCCGCTTTTAATATCGCTTTTCCTTCTGCAGATACGACCAGGGATTCCCCTGCAAATTCCATTGCATCTTCCCGTCCGACACGATTGCACATTGCAATTGCAACACTATTATGAAATGCCTGTACACAAAGCTCCATCTCAAACATGTCCATGGGTTCCTGCTTCGTATTTACCGTCGGAATCAGGATCAGCTCAGCATCCATAAGCACTTCCGTACGAATACTCTCCGGATAATGACGGTCAAAGCATACAACAATTCCGATCCTACCCAGGTCTGTGTTAAATACCTGAAAGCCAGTATCTGATGCTTCATAATAGTCCTGTTCATAAAACTTCTCTGCCTGTGCAATGTGAACCATTTTCTGAACGCCAAGTATCGCACCGTCTTTATCAATCAATATGCTTGCATCATAGAACTTTTCATTTTCGATCAGATAGATATTCGGTACTGCCATCATATGATATTCCCTGCAGGTATCGCAAAACGCTTTTACAACCTCTGATTCCAGAGATACTCCATATGCAGATGCATCTTTTCCCGGATACTGCGGGAAGAACTCCGTTAACTGCACTTCCGGGAACAGAATCATATCTGCTCCCTCTGAGGCTGCTCTTTTTATTGCATTCAGACTTTTTTCCAGATTCTTCTGTATCGAACCTGCATTTTCCATTTGGAACATGGCTAATTTCATTTTTCTTACCTCCAAAACGAAAATGAATTAAATAATTCTTCTATTTTTTATGTTCCTGATAGAATTTTTTCAAATCGGTCTTTACATCGTCTGGCAGCAACGTCTTCTTCACTCCCCGAATAGCACCCTCAAGAGCCATCAGTCGATGAATACATGCCGATTCATCCACTTCCTGTATTTTAAGCCATGCCTCTTTCGCACCGGTTTCTTTTAATTGATCAGCAGTACTGATTCCAACCCGGACAAGTTGTTCTTCTACCTGTTTTCCGATATTCGGAAGCTTTGATAATTCTCCCATAGATGCATCCTCCTTTTGCATTTGACATAGACATCTTCATTTCGACAATTTATAATCTACCGCTTGAATACAAATTCCTGAACCGGACTTCCAAATTCTTCCGTCAGTTTTCCTTCTGTAAATCCCAAACATTTGTAAAAAGCTCTCGCCGCAATTCCTTCAGGTACACCTTCCCGATATGTCGTAACAACAATATCTTCTTCAGGATCCATAAATGTAAGCATATAAGATACCATTTTTTCTGCAATATGCTGTCTTCGATATTCTGCATCGACCGCTAAAAAGCAAAGCATATGATTCTCTTTCGAAAACAAAAGAGTACCGACAATCTTGTTATCTTTTATTGCACAGATTGCAGACTGTTTTCTTATAAAACTTAAAACAGTATCCTTATGCTCTTCCATAGCCTCTTCCGCTTCCAATCCCGGAAAGCTTGCCTTTACTTTATCTATAAGAATCATCCAATCATGGATGTCGCTTTCTCTTCCGAGTCTGATTTCCTTTGCTTTCATTTCCTTATCTATATCTCTCATATGCTTTATCGTCCTTTGATAAAAATTACTAAATAATTGATATCACAAAAAAAACTATTTTATTGCAACCACTCATTAACTATGTTATATTATTTAATATAAAAGGGAAACCGCATGCGGCTTACCCGAATTATACTAACTGTATTGTTTAACAGTCGCCATTATTCGCAGTAATGGCGGCTATTTTCTTTTTCCTTTGAAAATCTGATAACACAAACCAACAAGGGCAATCATTAATATACAAAACTGAATCAAATCAGAATATGTAACCATGTTATCACCCTCCTTTCTTTCATGCTTTAAAGCATAATAATCCAGAGGGTAGGCCGCCAGGCTTTAATGACATGTCTACATTAACAGAAAATCCTTCCATTGCCCTGACCTGCTTTCCGTCTAACGAACAAAATACGATATCGCAATTATCGGTTTATACTGTCATTATACAATGTCTCCTATATCCGTAACAGACAATTTTTTCGGCGGATTGTGTCGATTTTATAGATATATTTTCTGTTTTATTTTACCTTTATGCTTTGCGCTTCGTTTCATTCCAACACACGATCCACATACTCACTTCTCCTCCACCATCTGCATGATTCCCGTATTGCAGGAAACCGCCCTGCTCATTCAGAAATTTTTTTGCAATTGCAAGTCCCAGACCCTGATGTGTCCGATCATGACGGCTGGCATCCCCACTGTAAAATGCACTGTCTGCGTATTGGAGGTCTTTTTCCGTAAATCCGGAGCCGAAATCACGGACAGATGCTACCAGATATTCCTGATTTCCCTGCCTTTTTCCCTGAATCCTTACCTCAATTCCTTTTTCCTTCTCTGTATATTCGACTGCATTGCTTAAAAGATTATTCCATGCCCTGAGCATATCAGATGTGCAGCAGAGCATCTCTCTATCGGGAACTTCTGCCTGAAATGAGACTGGAATTTTCTTGACTGCAGCAAATTTACATGCAGTCTCCCGCAACATTTCTCCCAGACTGGTACAGGTAATCACTTCTTCTGTTCTTTCCTGTTCTCTTCCCGACAACACCTGTCTCATACGCTCCAGATATTTTTCGATATCTTTCACATTGGATAAAATATCTTCTGTACATTCCATGTTTTCCGCAGATAATTTTCCCTCCTCCAGAAGCTCTGCATTTCCCCGGATGATCGTGAGCGGCGTTTTAATATCATGTGCAAGAGAAGATAACTGTTCCTGTTTCTGCCGTTCCATATCCCATTGTCGGTTTAAGGAATCTTTCAGCGCAGATTTCAGATGTGAAAGAGAATTCATTACCTCATCTATCTCCAGTATTTCTGATGACTTTTCCGGAAAGTCCAGATCATTCTCTGCTATCTTCTCCGTTACGCCACGCAGTTCTCCTAACTGCCGGTTCAGTTTTTTCGCAAAATATCTGGACAGAAATACAGCATTCAGGATAAAAAGCACCGCATCCAGTATGAAAGAAAGGACTTCCGGAGAAGGCAAAACGTCATTCAACATTTTCAAAGAATACTTCATGCGGAGATCATATTTTACGATGCAGATATCACCCGTATTCTGCTTGATGAAACGAAAATATTCTCCGTTGGAAGCATAAATATTCTTCTTTTCATAATGATTCCAGGCATTTTCCTGTTCGTTTTCCGAAAATGTTCCTGACTTGCATGTCCCATCTACCGTATACACACCATAGGTACATCCCTTTGGGATCCACTGTTCAGGAAATTCTCCGGCAGTCTGAATTTCCTGCATATTTTTGTTCAACTGAACTTCTGCATAATTTGCCGGCAAGGTTACTCCCAAATAAGAACTTCCAATCAACAGCAGGGTCACTCCACCAACGATTACGACAGTCATCACACAAAACAGCACTGCAAATCTTAAAAACAGACCCGCCAAAGTTTCTTTCTTTCCATTTACTTCCATCGATATCCACCCCCCCACACAGTTTCAATCGGATTCATCCCAAATACCTGAAACTTAGCCCTAATATTCTTGACATGTTCTGTAATTGCGGAGCTGTTGCTATCCCCATCAAAACCAAACACATGCTCTAAAATCCGTTCTTTTGAAAATACCTGTCCCCGGTTCAGTGCCAGATATTCACAGATTTCATACTCTCCTTTTGTCAAAGATACTTCTGTATCCTGACAGAACACCCGCTTCTCCTGCAGGGAGAACTGTACCTCACCAATGTGTATCATATGTCTTTTCTCCCGATGTTCTCTCCGAAGATGTGCGGATACTCTTGCACGGAGTTCCCCGATTCCGAAAGGCTTTGTGATATAATCGTCTCCGCCGATTCCCAGTCCTTCCATCAGATCTTTTTCCGCCGTCTTTGCAGTCAGGAATAAGATAGGGCAGTCTACCCGATCGCGGATTTTCCGGCACAGACTGAAACCATCCATTCCCGGCATCATCACATCCAGAAGAATCAGTTGATATTTCGTCAGCATTTCATACTTCAATTTCAAGGGATCATCCAGAACCGTTACCAGGTATCCTTCTCTTGACAACGCTTTGCGGATTACTTCAAGGATTCCTCTGTCATCATCGATTGCTAATATTTCAATCATTGTACTGCCTTCCTTCATAATAATAGATCCATATTCCAATTATGACACACAGAAAAATGAAGAGCAATGAACAGATTGTTCCTTCATGCTTCAGATAAAAAAGCAGACCGCCTGTTTCATTCTGCTCTATCCTGCCGTATAGTAACATGGTTCCTCTTGCACTCCAAGTACAGGGGAAAAACTGCCATCTTCCATCTCCCAGTCCGGTGAGGAACAGACCCGATAACAGGGATTGAGCTACACCAATACACTGGGACACGGTTCGGGAGAACCGGAGATTGAAAAATAAATGTTCCAGATACAAAGGCATACTTCCCAGAAACAATGCCAGAATCATCCACAGATACCTACTTATGGAAAGACCTTCTTTTCCAAGAAGCATATGGTATCCCATGCCAAACAAAATCACTGCACCGGCAATTGCCATCAGGCACATTCCCACAAGCACCAGCCATTTTACTGCCAGCCCTTTCCATTTATTCTCATAGCTCCCCAGAAAAACCTGAAAATGATTCTGCTCTTCTAATCCAATATTACCCGCACAGATGATACTGACCAGAAAAGGCAGTGCCATTCCAATGATTTCCATATAGCCCGCAATCTGTGCCTGTTCACTCCATCCGGAAAATCGATAATACAGAAGAAATACACTGCTTGCCAGCAGAGGAATCGCCACATGAAAAGCATATAAAAACGTGTGCCGCATTTTCAAAAATTCTGCACGTATTCCCTGAATCATGACCTTCATCTGGAACTCACCTGCCTTTCAAACCATGTTCTGCTTCCCCACCAGAGCAAAAAGAACCAGATCAGCGCTGCCGGAATTCCGATCAGTAAGTTATTCATTCCGGCAAGCTCCGGAGAATAAGTCACCTGTCCCGGCTGTAATAGCAGACCGTTCGGTAAGACTCCCAGTATCGGGCACATCAACCGTGCAGTAATCGCTCCGGGGAACAATGCAAACCATGACTTCAAAGAAACAATCACAGTTATAACCGAATAGGATCCCACATGAATCAAAAGCATCAGAAAAGTTCCCATTTTCTGGCTCAGGAACAGGCAAAACGGAATCTGCCAAAGTGTGGTTACCCACATCACAATTCCAGCCAGAATCTGCATGCCAATTGACGGTGACACAATATATTCCATATGAAATGCCCACTCCATTCCTTTTCCAATCAGAACAGTCAGCAGTACAACGCATAGAACCGAGATTCCTGATACCACAGCTCCTACCAGTATCTTAGCATCCCATATCTTTCCCATACTGCACGGCAAAGACCAGATGGTATGATTCTTTTTCCTTTTATCCTTTCCCCCGATCATACTGCAGAGGATTCCGATATATCCCGGATATAATCCCATATACCACCAGTTATAACTGTCCACCGCAAAAAATGTATGTGTCAGCCAGGCAGCCAGCAGTACCGTGATCAGCGGCATCATAACGGTGATGACATTCATGGATGTATGGCGGTACTTTAATCTTTCTGCTAAAAAATACTGTTTCATCTTTCTTCCCGTCCTTTCGCTACTACTTCCATAAATAATGCTTCCAGATCTTCCTGTTCCTCCATCTTTCCTTCAAATCCAAGCTTTCCTTCTGAAATAATTCCGATATAATCCGCCGTCTGTTGAATCTCACTCAAAATATGGCTGGACAAGATTACCGTTATCCCTTTTTTGGGAAAGCTTCGGATCAGTTCCCGCAATTCCTGTATTCCCAGCGGATCCAGCCCATTGATTGGCTCATCCAGTACCAGAAGCTTCGGATTGTTCAAAAGTGCAAGTGCAATTCCAAGCCGCTGTTTCATTCCCAAAGAAAACGCTCCTGCCTTTTTCCTTCCCGTATCCGCGAGATCCGTCAAGGTAAGCACTTCGTGCATTCGTTCCTCACTGACACCCAGAAGCAATGCACGTACCTTCAGATTCTCCCATGCCGTCAGATTCTCATAGATGGGAGGTGTCTCAATCAGTGCGCCGATCTCAGACAAGTCCTTCCGTGACCATCTATGTCCCTGAAAGAAAATTCCTCCTGAAGTCGGGCGCAAAAGCCCTGTCATCATTTTTAAAAGCGTAGACTTTCCCGCACCATTCGGTCCTAAAAGTCCATACACACAATTTTCCGGGATTTTCATTGTGACTTCTTTTAAGACCTTCTGCCCTTTAAATTTCTTTGAAAGATTCTTAACTACAATGATATGATCTTCCATTTCAAAAACCTCCTGTTTTGTATTTCTACTATCAGTGTAAAAAACAATTCTAAGGAATTTATAAGGGTGGAAAAATCTTCCTCGTCTATAACACAAAACCGATGAACTGTGAGGTATATCACAAGTTCATCGGTTTCGCTTTTTATACAATTTACCATTCTTTGCCCTGTCAATAAATTTCTCTTTAAAGATTATCCTGCCATGTATCTCTTCAGTTCAATTGGCTCTCTATTGTCTGTGAAGAAGTCTCATTTTATACGCTCTGATCCTTGCCGCATATTTACTGGTCATGATTACACCTACGATCATCATTCCAAAAGTGATACCCAGACACATTCCACCCAGAAAATTATTCGAATGATCTGTAAAAACCAAGACCACGTAGATCACTGCCGCAATAAACCCGCCGATAAACAGCCAGTGCATACGTTTTGTTAATTTCTGTTTTTCCTCATTACTATAATCAGCTACTTTTAATACAGTTTCTTCTAATTCCTTATTCATTTTCTCACTTTTCCTTTCTCCATCAAGTAGTTCTCTCAGATCCACATCATAATAATCAGCCATTTCAATCAGAATATCCAGATCCGGCAGATTGCTGCCCGTTTCCCATCTTGATACGGTTCTTCTGGATATCTGAAACCGTTCTGCAAGCTGTTCCTGTGTAAGATTCTTTTCTTTCCGAAGGTCTTTGAGAAACCTTCCGATTTTTTGTTGATCCATGATCCTTTGTCCTCCTTTCCGGGGAAAGCATACCTCACAAGTATCTCATATGTACAGGACACAAAGTGAGCAATGCCCTGTTTTTTCTGTATGAGACACCACTTGTCCAGTTTTCTTTAGATATGATTTTATCTCGATGGTTTTTTCTGCTCTTTTAACTCTAGTTTTTCACATCTGGTCAATGATTTTAATGTTAATTGTTTACACCCAGATATTTATCAATCGCTGCATCCAGCATCTTTTCTTCTTCGTCACTCAGTTCCCAGCCAAAGCAGGCGCAATTTTCCTCTATCTTTTTTCTGCTCTGTGCCCCTACTATACAGGTTGAAATAAATGGTTTTCTCATCGTCCAGTTCAATGCAATCTGTGCCTGTGGCACACCTCTTTCCTCCGCGATCCGATCCAGCACCTCCACAAGCATCATCACTTTTGAAAACATTGGTTCCCGGAAATACGGATAAAAACGATTCCGGTTGTCACTTGGCGCATATTCCTGAATGGCCCGATAAGCCCCTGTTAGTATCCCGCCTCCCAGTGAACCGTACGTCATCACTCCCATTCCCTGGTCTGCTGCCCAGCGAATCTGTGGTTCATATTCCCGTGCAACCATGGAATATTGCGGCTGATACGCTTCTATCTCACAATATTTTTGTACTTCCCGGATCTGTTCAATCGTAAAATTGGATACTCCGACATGCAGAATCTTCCCCTGTTTTTTCAGTTCACTGAGCGCACCGATTGTCTCTGCAAGCGGGACATTCGGATCCGGCCAGTGTACCAGATACAGATCAATGTAATCTGTCTTAAGATTTCGAAGTGAGTTTTCACACTGCTGCATGATCTTTTCCGGTCTTCCGCAGCGGACATATTTCCCGTCAATAAAGTCATTCCCACACTTTGTTGCAAGAAAAATCTCCTTTCTTACTCCCATATCATTCAGCACATCTCCGATATACCGCTCCGCCTGTCCGGCATTATAAGCCGGCGCCGTATCGATAAAATTAATCCCTGCTTCCACGGCCGCCCGGATCGCGTCCTTTCTGATATCCTCCGGATTCTCATCCCATCCGGCACCTCCGATTCCCCAGGTACCCAGTGTCATCTCCGACACTTTCATTCCGGTTGCTCCAAATTCTTTATAACGCATTCTGCTTTCTCCCTTCTGATTCATCCTATACCGGTGTTCCAACTTCAATCAGATTCCCATCCGGATCGTAGAATCGAATTACTTTCTGTCCCCAGGAATGTGTCATCAATCTGTTGACATATTTTACAGGCGGCTGATATTTATCAAGTTTGTCAGCGAAAGCTTCTATTTCTTTCTCTTCAAAATACAACTCACTGGAATTGTTTTCCGGGATAACATCTTTTCCGATGAATTTCTTCCAGATCGATTCCTCCTGAAGCACAAGTCCTTCCGTCATTATTACATTCCCGTCATTATCCACAATCACATCCAGACCAAATAAATCATGATAGAATTTCTTTGATCTTTCTATATCTTTTACAACAATCAGCACATTTTTCAACTTCATAATCTCAGCCTCCTCTTTACTCCTTCATTTCAAGTATTTCTTCAAGTAAGTATTTCTTCAGGTATTGCTTTCTCTAATCTTACACCATTTTACTGGATTGGGCGAACAAAATATTTCAACCCTTTCATACCCTTTGAGTCAGATTGCATATTTTTTCCTATTCGCCCATTTCAAAACATTTTTGCTGAATCTGATCCCATTCCCGGTTCTCGCACCAGTATACTACGCGGTCTGTCACATCATATACCATGGAAACTACCGTCGGACAGACCGTCTGGGCTGTTGCTTTTAAGACCCGAAAGCAATCTTCTGCATCAAAGCCACTGTCAGCGCTTTCCAGCATTGCTGTAGCCGTCTCATACCGGTCCAGTCCCATCCATGGATGTCTTTCACTGTCTCCTTTAAAAGGTGAGAAATTGGTCAGGACCGAATATGCCGGGTGTTCCAGATATCTGTACCCCTGTCCCGGAATGATCTGCAGAACATTTCCGTTTCCATCTGAAAGCTGTGCCTGAAATGTCACACCGGGGACACTGACAATCTCTCTGTTTTCAACAATTTCTCTGATCTGTCCAAATGTTTTCTTCTCAAGCAACAAATCAATATCGAGATGAATAATATTCTCTGCCTCCGGATCCGACGGATCACTTCTCTGGTCGAACGGCCAGCAGGTCGGCATTGCAACAAAGTCGCCTCTCGCATTTGCCCCGAATAAAGGCATCCATCCTTCTTTCGCATCGTTGATGGCAATATATACTGCCCGTTGATTTGCCATCACCTGATATTCCATATCCAGAATATCCAGATTCCATCCTATCATTGTCTTGTTTCCATTATAAACAATACTTGTACACATCTGTTATTCCTCCCGTAAGATTCTCTCTACACATGCAGTCGATACATTCCGTGTCTGTTACAGTAAGCATACATCAAACCATGCCCTTTTTTTCGGAATCTCACTGAGATATCCTGTTCCGGATATAGTTTCACGATCTCTGCACCATCAGATGTAACATATGCGATAAATGATACATAGTGTGACTTATGCATCGGATGTTCCATCGACACATGATATTCATTGTCGATCGTCTCCAGCAGAATCCCGTGTTCTTCATCACATGCTTCCGGCTCCTGCTCCGGAAGTGTGATCCCGCAGCAGGAAAAAGATCCTCTTCCGACCGATGTAATAATATTGCCACAGACCGGACATACATAAAAATGCATCTTCTTCATATTGGCAGATGTATTTTCATTTTCCCGCAGATCTCCTGTCAAAAGCTCGGCGATTGATACCCCCAGCGCTTTTGAAAGATCTTCCATGATGGCAATATCCGGAAGTCCTTTCCCGGTCTCCCATTTTGACACTGCTTTGTCACTGACATTGATTGATTCTGCCAGTTCTTTCTGCGTAATCTTTCGTTTTTCCCTTAACTCTTTTATTAATTTTCCTGTCACATAACTCATACTCTACACCTTACCTTTTCATATTTTCACTCCCAACCCCAAGGGGAGTTTGCTCTTTTCATCAGGTATATTGTAAGTTCATATCGCATCTGCCACAACCTACGAAGCGTAGAGATTGTCCTACATTTCTATCATAAGTCCTACACGCAGCTGATGGACCATATCTCCCAATTCTTCTTTCAGAACCTGATATGCACGGTCACCCGTACAATGTCCGGTATAAATCTCTTTTACCCCGGTATCCCGGATATCGCGTGCCAGTTCACGAACCTCCGCATCTGTCCTCCCAAAAATATGGAAGCCTCCGATCAGCGCCCGGATTTCCTGATCCGGATAAGTTTTCTTCACTTCACGAACGATATTGGCTGCTCCGCCATGAGAACAGCTGTTGAAAATAACCAGACCTTCCTCCGTCTGAAATACCAGACTCTGCTCATGTGCAAAATCATCGGGTTCCCATCCATTCTTTGTACGGATATACATAAGATTCTTTTTGCCGATCCTGGAAAGTCCCGGTGTCTTATGAGGAATCAAAGACACACCCGGACAGAGTGTGTAATCACCCCCGGCATAAACGATCCGTTCCCGATACGTCTCCAGAATTCCCTTCGGCAATCCAATATATCTTCGAAAGATCCATTTCTTTCCATAACAATTCTCTGCGCTGCCTTCACGCAGATAGAATTTTGCCTTTTTATTATTACAAAAAAACGCATCCATCCCATCCGCATGATCATAATGCGCATGGGATAATACTGCGTAATTCACATCTTCGATTTTTCGTCCCAGTTTTTCGGCATTCTTAAGGAAGAGATCTGATGCCCCGGTATCCAGAAGGATATTCCGGTTCTGATATTCAATATAGATACTCAATCCCCATTCTCCCTGAAGCTCTCCGTCCGCTATGTTATCGGTCAATACTGTCGCTCTCAATTTGTTTTTCCTTTCTGTCTTTCCATGTTAAGCCTGCACTGAATTCCCTGTCTCGTTACGGTGCCGTCGTTACAGATATATGGAATTTCTTTTTCATATTGAAATCCCAGCTTCTTCAATACTTTTCCGGAAGCCGGATTTTCCTTCGCGTATCTGCCTACGATTTCTGTAACCTTCAGCTCATCTGCAGCAAATGTAAGAACTTTCTGTGCTGCTTCGGTAATATACCCTTTTCCCCAGTATTTCTTTCCGAGATTATAGGCGATCTCCCAGCTCTGTACTTCCTCTTCATAATAGATCAGCACTGTTCCCATCAATTCATTCGTATGCTTTTGTTCGATTGCAAACCGATACCAGTCTTTTTTATAAAGCTGTTCCATTTCAAACCGAAGCCATGCTTTTGTTTTTTCTATCTCATGATGACTCGACCAGAACATGTATTTCGCAACATCCGGGTCACTCTCCCAACATTCATATACGTTCTGTGCATCCTCCATCCGGAATGGTCTCAGGATGAGACGCTCCGTTTCCAGCAACGGTGTTTTTCCACCTTCTGCTGCCCGATATCTCATCGGCGTGTAGCGGATTCCATTTGTGATCTGCTCAGAAGCTGTTGGGATAAATCCAAGATGCCGATATACCTCAACTGCATACGGAGAAGAATTGACTGTAAATTCCTGAATCTCATAATCCCTCTTCACAGCATCAAAAAGCCGTTTTCCGATTCCTTTCCGGTGCCATGCTTCCTGTACAAAAAAGAGACTGATATGCCGAGGCTCTCGCATTGCAAGCACACCAACAAGTTTCTCCTCTGCAAAAGCACCATAAAACTTCATGTTCCGAATCTTCCCGGGATCTTCGATCGTGCTTTGGAATTCTGCAATTCCTTCCTCCGGATATTCCGGCGCTTCATATTTGCAGAACACCTCCCACACCAGGGAAAGAGCTTCCGGCAGTTTTTCCTGATCCAGCCGTCGAATACTGTACGGATCTTTTTCCCGCGTAAGCGCATACATTTTCATATCCTGAACTTTTCCGTTTTTCACTGCATTATTCCTTAATGTTCCCTCATACTGAAATCCCGCTTTTTCCAAAGCTCTGCAGGATCCCACATTATAGGAAAACGGTTCTGCATAGATACGGATGATGTCTGAATCTGCAAACACTTTTTGACAGATCTGACGAATTGCTTCCGTCATGATTCCCTGTCCCCAATACTGTTCTCCCAGATAATATCCAAGTTCAGCCGTACAGGAATGAATATTGCCCTGTCTGAACGCCCCGATACTTCCGACGGCCTTGTCATCTACCGTCACCGCATATGCAAACGTCTCATTTTCATCAGCCTCCATCATGGCAGTAATGTAATCCACCGCATCCTGCTTCGTGTATGGATACGGAAGACCATCCCGCAGGTTATTCATCACATTTCGATTGGACAATGTCTTCGCAAGATCTTTTGCATCCGACAACCGCCACTTTCTGATACCGATATTCATTCCTTTCGCCTTCTTTCCAAATTCAATATAAAATGATTATCTGCCAAGCCGCTTTCGATATCTCCAGAACTGATATCCAAAATCCAGCAGCAATACCAGATAGATAACAAGTAACACTATATATATACCCGTAAAAACCGGATGTCCGGAAAAATGCTGCATAAACGTCTGTGGAAGAATCACCAGGAAGAAGATCAGAAGTAAGGGGATGATTCTTCCTCTGAATACCCTCTTCATCATCTCGATCCTGGATTCATCATCACAGAATATTTTTTCTTCTCCGTTCATCTCGGAAACAGGTTTTCTGAAATAACTGTATCCGTAAAAATCCTGCAGATACTCCCAGCCACAGTCCCGAAACATCTGAACATATTCTTCTTTATGCGCAATCCCTTCCTGATTATAATCCAACTGATAGACGACATCCTGCGGTTCACATTTTTCAAAATGATAACGTCCAAGCCCCGTTGCTTTTGTAAACCTCCATCCACTTCTATGCCGTTCCTGAAGATATCTCTCTTCTTTTTCCCATTCCGGTATCGCAAAATACCTGTATTCTGTCTTTGTATTCTTATCTCTCATCCTGACGCACCTCCATCATATTCCGGTACAGTCGCTCGATCCGCTTCATTTCCAGTTCCAGAACCTGTTCTCCCAGATCTGTGATCCGGTAGATCTTCCTCTTTTCTTCTTCCCGTACAAACCGAATCAATCCGTCCTTCTCCATCTTTGATAAGCTTCCATACATCGTACCCGGACTCAGCTTTACCGCACCTTCCGTCAAATTCTCTACTTTCTGAACAATGCTGTATCCGTGGGACTCTTCCCGCAGACACATCAGAATATAAAATCCCGTTTCCGTCATTGGTACATATACTTTTTTAATATGAGGATCCATACCGCACACTCCATTCCAGTGCGATACATCGCACTTCGTTATATCTTATATATAGCACTGCGATATATATTTGTCAAGACAGATTTCTATTAATTTTTATAATGTTTCAAAAATTCGTGCTCCTTTTGTTCTGACCCAGCGCAGCAACCCCATTACTGCGATCAAAAGTACTGCTGCCACACAGGCAAGATAGAGGGACGAGCTCAGAATATTTCGTAAAAGATAATATCCTGCCGCCAGAGCTACAATGACCGCCCAGCCGCCAAACAATGTAATCGTCACTCCCATACTCTGTTTGATCGGAATGATCTCACTCGTCCATGTAAGATTCGGAAACTTGAGATTCATGGTCAGACCAAACAGCGCCATAAATAAGATAAATCCCGCCGCAGCCAAAGCAATCAGCGCAAATTCAACGATCGGTCGCTTCAGTACGATTTCCATGCCAAGTAACAGAATCGCTGCCGGAATATAGGTCAGGATCAACTGCATCTTTATCTTTGCCATCAGAGCCTGTACACCGGTCACCGGAAACACCTGCAGGATCCACAGATTTTTTCCTTCCAGTGAAACAGACGGTGCCGTCATATCATTCATCGCGGCAATCATTCCCAATGCTCCCGCTGCCACCAGCGGAATCATCTCTTCATAGCCGACAAAAAACATTGTCACAAATTCCGTCACAGTATCAGCCTTAATCACAAGTACAACTGCCGCTATAATCATAAAGATGATTCCAAGCCCGCAGTTCAGCATATAATTCGGACTTCCAAGGAAACGGCGGAATTCTTTCTTCAGCAGTGCACTTTCGACAGAACCGGCAGACGTGTATTTTTCTTTATACTGTACTTTTGTCTCACCTTTATTGGTAATCAGAATCTTCCTGTAGCTTTTGGCCAGAATACCATACACCACTGCAAAAAGCAGGAGAACCATGCCTGCAAATACCATCCAAGTTTTCATCAGTATCTCAATATATCCTTTTCTATAATCACATTGTAATCGAAAGCTCCAGATCTGAATAGAACTGTAATGCATACAAATGTGTCGATTTTATAGGTAGAAAAGGCGGAAGACAATCGCTCAATGCTTTTCTGCCTTCCGCCTCATTTTTTCTGTCTATGACTCTCCAATAGTCGTTTTTCTGCCAAGACGAACTTCTTCCATCTCTTTTACCAGTTCTTCATCCATATGATCAAACAGATAATTTCGTCCGTTTTCTCTGTGTTTTTCGGCTTCTTCCCGAATCATCTTTTCTGTAAGTCTGACCTCTTCCAGAAAGTCCCGGGAGGAAACCCGCGTTCCGCCCTGCCCCATCGTAATCACCTGTTCCACACCATCAGATGTCACAACGGTCACATGATATTTCCTTCCGATATGATGAACCACCTTTTCAATATACTGATCCGCTGTCTCTGCCTCTTTCGTATACACCACATGAATATTGCGATACTTCTGAATCTCCAGTGCATAACCCTCTACCTTATATGCATCAAACACAAGAATCAGAACACATTTTTTAAATCCCTGATAATTGCACAGGATGTCCATCAGCTTATCTCTTGCGGCTCCGATATCGACCGCTGCCAGTTCCTTTAAGTCATCCCAGGCAAATATCACATTATACCCATCTACCAGAAGATATTCCTGAATCTTCTCCTCTTTCTTCTTCCTTGTCCCTACATACGAATCTCCGAATGCATCCGGTCTGGCCGGCATTCTTCGTTCAATCTTTCCATACGTTCGTATGAATATGTCTTCCAGTTCTTTTTCTTCTTCTCTGGACAATGCAGGCAATGCACTCCCCACAGACGATTTCTGCTGTTTCTGCCGGACAGGTTCTGCCTTTGCAGGTTCCGGTTCCGCAGCTTTCCGAAGTTGACTCTCTATATGCATATGCTGCGTTACTTCATTCCATGGAACATTATATCCAGCACCATGCGAACAGAACACGGAGCCCGTCGGATTCTCCAGATCTCGTTCCGGATCATATCCAAACGCTTCGATCACTTCCTGATCATTCTGACATGGCTCATATCCCCGGAAGGTACAGGAAAGCCTTCCCCTTCCTCTGGTATAACCAGTCACTTCCATCTGATAATCCCGCATGGCCGCTACCGGTGCATATCCGGTCACTACCGCCATCTCTCCTTCTGTCTGCGGCGGTTCAAATTCTCCACTCATCCTCTGAATATCCGTCAGAGCACGACCAACCAGTTCTGCCGGAACCTCCAGCCGATAATCGTAATAAGGCTCCAGAAGCACGTTTTCAGCCTGCATCAGACCCTGGCGCACTGCACGGTAAGTTGCCTGCCGGAAATCTCCGCCCTCCGTATGCTTCAGATGCGCCCTTCCTGCTGCCAGCGTAATCTTCATGTCTGTAATTGCCGATCCGGTCAGCACACCACGGTGTTCCTTCTCTGCCAGATGTGTCAGAATCAGGCGCTGCCAGTTTTTATCCAGAACATCCTCACTGCAGTTCGTATCAAGGATCAGTCCGCTTCCCCGTTTGGCCGGTTCCATAACAAGATGTACCTCCGCATAATGGCGAAGTGGTTCAAAATGCCCGACTCCTTCTACTGTATTCGCGATAGTTTCCTTATAAACAATATTCCCTGTATCAAATGTAACCTCTACACCAAATCGTTCCAGAATTAGTCGTTTCAAAACCTCGATCTGGACCTCTCCCATCAACTGCGCATAAATCTCGCCCAGTTCTTCATTCCAGACGATTCGAAGCATGGGGTCTTCTTCCTCCAGTTTCCGCAGATTACCAAGCATCGCATGCACGTCGCTTCCGTCCGGAAGCTGAATCCGGTAATTCAATACCGGCTGAAGAACCGGCTCACGCGTATCTCGCTCCGTCCCGAGTCCCTCTCCCGGATATGTGAAGTTTAATCCTGTCACAGCACAGATGGTTCCTGCCTGAACCTCCTGAACCATCTCATACTTCTCTCCGGAATAGATACGGATCTGGTTCACTTTCTCCTCCCAGTGTTCCTGCGCATCCGGTGCATTCATCAGAATGTCCTTTACTCTCAGCACGCCACTTGTCACCTTCAGATGAGTCAGCCTGCTTCCGGATGCATCTCGAGAGATCTTATATACCTTGGCTCCAAATGCGGCCTTCATTTTTACAGATTCCGGAGTCCGTATATACCGTTCCAGACCGGCAAGAAACTCCTGCACGCCCTGAACCTTCAAAGCAGATCCATAATAACACGGAAAAACCTTCCGCTCTGCAATCATACGGACAATCGTATCTTTTTTTACCATTCCGGACTCCAGATATTCTTCCATCGCTTCCTCATCGCACATCGCAAGACTATCCCAAAAGGAATCCTGTGCCTCAGACGTATGTCCCCCGTTGGCAGTCTCCGGATCATCGCCAAAGTCAATGCATCCTTCACTCAGACTCTTTTTCAATACTTCATCTATTTTTTTATGATCCGTCCCCGGCTGATCCATCTTATTAACGAATAAAAACACCGGGATCTGATATCGCTTCAAAAGATTCCACAGTGTCCGGGTATGTCCCTGCACACCATCTGCGCCATTGATCACCAGGATCGCATAATCCATTACCTGCAGGGTGCGCTCCATTTCTGCCGAAAAATCCACATGTCCGGGCGTATCCAGAAGTGTAACCCTGGTATCTCCAAGATCAAATACCGCCTGCTTGGAGAATATGGTAATCCCTCTCTCCCGCTCCAGTTTGTTCGTATCCAGAAACGCATCCTTATGATCTACACGGCCAAGCTTTCGAAGCTTTCCTGACAGGTATAGAATACTTTCCGATAATGTTGTCTTCCCCGCGTCCACATGGGCAAGAATACCCACGCTGATATACCTTCCCGGCTTATTTTCTGATGTACTCCCCATCAAAAATGCCCCTTTCTATCATTTATTTTCCTCCATTTTCGCAATTATCTGCATAACAGACTCTACAGGCTCCTCAATCACCTCTGCAATTGCTTCAACAGACATTCCTTTCGCAACTTTCTTCTTTATCAACTCCTGTAAAAGTTCCAAACGACCTTCTTCTCTTCCTTCTTCTCTTCCTTCCTCACGTTCATAATATTTTTCTTCCCATGCCTGCATATATTTTATGCCAACCTCCTCACTGAGTTTCACCTTACAAACGCGATGATGAATTCGCTGCAGTCTCTCACTGTCTGACTTCGCTGCCTCTTCATCTGTAGTATGTTCCAGATAATGAAGAAATTCCACCAGTTCTTTACTGACTTCTGATTCATTTGTTCCACGTGTATTCAAAAAAATGCGAGTGGCTTCATCTTGCAATATACACCCCGGAATTTCCTGACACTCTGGCCTGAATGTATATTGATATTTTTTATATCCAAACAAATCAAATGTAGTAATTAAGATAATATAAGAACGATTTAACAAATTGTAATCCGGAATTCCCGGTTCCAACAAATTAATATCCAGCAACGCCTGATAATAGCGACTCCTTTTTGCCAGATCAGCCCTTCTCTTATCCTGCATTTCCGTATTGTATACAGCCTGTTCCTTATCCATGGAAATAACATCCATTCGTATGGAACGAAGAACTGGTGATACACGAAGTTCTTTCTCAGTTTCAGTAGTCGTAAGAAGTGGAATCTCCCGTCCAAAAATAATACTCAATACATCCCTATGTGTCTGAGGATCCTCCATTACTTCATCAAACAGGAAACGGTCTGTAAGATTCAAATCTTTTAATGGTACCTTCTCTTTCATTCTTGCCATAATAGGTAGTCTCCTTTATTTTATCACAGGTTTTTATAATGTTACAGAAAAATAAAAGAAAAGCTCAGGTAATCATAGGCATCCCTCCAGACAATCTATAATAACTTCAAACATGGAAAAACTGGCGAAATGCCACGATAAAAGAATAAAACAGAAATTCCGAATGTCTGAGATATGATAATATCCTAACAAATATAATATAAAAATGCAATAAAATGTCCCACTGCTTTTTCATAAACAGATACTGCTGAAAAATATAGGTAACTCATCTTGATACTTTCATTTCCCCGACAGCTCTTTCTAATGTTATAATAGAAAGAAAACTTACATGTTGGAGGCTGATACAAATGAAAAAATTATCAACATCAAAAATCTGGTGTTTTGCAGTCGGTCAGTTTGGCTGGTCCATGCTGTCCGGTATTATTTCGAACTGGCTGGTCTATTTTTATCAACCGGATGAAGCTGCCATGTCACAGGGACAGACGGTTTTTATTCCCCAGGGACTGGTCATTCTCGGAATAGTTACGGTCATCGGAGCAATTACTGCTTTCGGTCGGATATTCGATGCTTTCACCGACCCTCTGATCGCATCTTTATCGGATCGCTGCACTTCAAAAAACGGTCGCCGTATGCCGTTCCTTAAGTTTGCCGCCCTTCCGCTTGCCTTATCAACCGTTCTTGTCTTCTGGTCTCCAGTATCAAAAATAAGCTGGGCCAATGCCGCATTTCTTTTTGTGATGCTCATGCTGTACTACCTCTCCATTACCGCCTACTGTACACCTTACAATGCGTTAATTCCGGAATTAGGACATACACAGCAGGAAAGACTGAATATTTCCACAGTGATATCGTTTACTTTTATCGCGGGTACCGCCGTTGCATATCTGGCGCCATTCATCTGGGGGCTTTTTGTCCCCGCCTTTGGCAGAATCAATGCAATCCGAATCACATTTACGATTATTGCCGCCATTGCATTCTTCTGCATGCTGGTTCCGGTTCTGACGATCCGGGAAAAAGATTATGTAAACACAGTTCCTACCCAGGATTCTGCATTCCGTTCTCTGGTGTCCACATTTAAGAATGGAGAATTTCGTAAATTCGTCGGATCAGATATCTTCTACTGGATCGCGATTACGATGTTTCAGACCGGACTTCCGTTCTTTGTGACCAGCCTGCTGAAACTGTCCGAAAGTATGACTACCATATATTTTATCGGTATGACCGCGTTGTCTCTGATCTTCTATGTACCGATCAACAAACTGGCGCCAAAGATCGGAAAGAAGAACCTGATTCTCTTTGCCTTTGCAATCTTCTGTGCGGCTTACCTGTATTCCGGATTCCTCGGCAGCATTCCCGGAATTCCACCTGTGGTTCAGGGCCTGATTCTTACAGTCGTGGCTGCTCTTCCTATGGCCATCTTTGGCATCCTGCCTCAGGCAGTGGTCGCAGATGTTGCCCAGAGTGATGCCATCGATACCGGCAACAATCGAGAAGGTATGTTTTATGCTGCCAGAACCTTTGCTTTCAAACTGGGACAAAGCCTTGCAATGCTCCTGTTTACTGCGGTCTCCACAATCGGCTCCGGTACCGGAATGGGATATCGCATCGCAGCACTTCTGGCGGCGGCACTTTGCTTTATTGGGGGATTCATCTTCCTGTTTTATAACGAACGAAAAATATTAGATAAAATTCAGGAGTAATCATATGAAACATTCAATGATATTGTCAGACACCCGGTATCAGGAACAGATGGATCATCTCGTAATACCTTATCTAACACAGCGGATGGAAACATTCTGTCTGGAACGGGAACCTGGAAAGAAACTATATGGCGTCAGATATCTGGCGGATTCTCCTGCCGGAATTATTCTGATCTCACATGGTTTTACAGAAACAGCCGAAAAATATCGGGAGATGGCCTATTATTTTGTCAATGCAGGATACCATACCTACATCATCGACCATTGCGGACATGGAAGAAGTTACCGGTTGGTGAAAGATCCATCTCTGGTACATATCGACCGGTATGAACGATATGTACAGGATCTGTTGTATACAGCCGAATACGCAGGAAAAGCACACCCGGATCTTTCTGTTAATCTGTACGGTCATTCTATGGGCGGAGGCATTGCAGCCGCAGCTGCTGCTTACTATCCACAGGATTTTCACAGAGTCATTCTGTCCTCGCCCATGATCCGTCCATCTACAGGGAATGTTCCCTGGGTTTTGGCTGGTCTGATCGCTTCTGTATGCTGCAGGATCGGAAAGTCAGAAGCTTACGTGTTCGGACAGCGTCCGTATCAGGGAAAAGAAGCTTTTGAAGACAGTGCTTCCCAGTCAGAAGCCAGATTCTCCTATTATAATGACATCAAAGCACAGGAGCCTCTGTTCCATACGAGTGCGGCTTCCTTTGGATGGCTGCACGAGGCCATGCGGCTGAATCATTTCCTGCAGACAAAGGCATGGAAACAGATACACTCACCTGTTCTGCTCTTTCAGGCAGAACAGGATGCTTTCGTATCTGAAAAAGAACAACAGCGATTCATCGCCAGATTAAACAGACAACACAAGCCGATCCTGATCGGCACAGACACGATTCCCTTTGCTCAATGCATTCGTATGCCGGATACCAAACATGAAATATTCAGCTCCGACACGGATATACTGGATGACTATTGGGACAAAATCATACATTTTCTCAGTTACTGAACGGAATGTTGCAATTAATAAAACTGCAGTTCACCGGTTTCCCGGTTATGTTCCTCTGCCTTCCGTATCAGAAAAACGGTAAATGCGATCATGATACACAGGCAGAGCATTAATCCGGTCAGATCCGCGATCCAGCCCTTCCCCTCTTCCCGGATATGAAATACAAACCGGATGATGTTAAGACAATAGGTCAGCGGAAATACACAGGATATCAGCTTCGCCCACCAAGGAAAACAGCTGACCGGTATCCTGCTGCCGGAAAATAATGTCATCGGGTAATCTTCCATAACCTGCAGAATCTGATCTCTTTCTTTCATGCTCATTGTTTTCCCGGAATATTGCATCCTTTCATTCCATTGATAGATCGTCATTTTCCTGAAATAGGAAAACATCTCTACGATCTCCATCTGGCGGATCTCGCTCCATCTGTCAGAATCAATAATGATGGTCCAGGTATTCGTGATCTCGTCCAGCTCTCTAATTCGCCCGATCAGCTCCGGAGACGACTTTTCTTTTGATTCCGCCCACTTTTTTCTGGAGGCATGGTGCTCCGGATTCGACAGTACATGCATAGAAAAAAACATTTCCCAGGCCGGAAGAACAGAAAATACAATTTCCGTATTCTTCTCCCGAAATATATCTAATATCACACTTTTTCTCCTTCCACTAATTAACAATCTGGTTAACCGCTCGTTGTTTTGCTTTAAGCGTGTGTATTATAAGAATGCGGTCCCGTTTTGTCAACATGTTTTTCCTTCGCAATTCCAATTAAAATAGAGCCGATGGCCTCTCTTTTGAAAACCATCGACTCTGTTTTAATGTATATTTTTCTTATTCTCTATTCCTTATGCATAATTCTCACATTTTAATCCTGGATTTTCCCGGCATGCATCCGCAAGAACTCTCTCAACTTTCTTATACCACTCACCCGCCTGATCTTCATTTTCAATCACAACTACCGTATCCGTAAGCTCTGTCAGGCAGTCATACAGCGCATCCAGATTATTGCCAAAGTATTCCGGCAGCTGAAACTGTTCCTTCAGATATGCAAATGTATCCTCTCTGTTTTCCATTTTGCCTGCGTCCAGTATCACTCTCATCTTCTTATTCCTCACCATATAACAATTCAAAAGTTTCATAATGATCTTCCGTATAATAGATCAGGCCATCATCCGAATACACAATCCTCTTCGCGTTCCGGCGTCCCCCTTCATAATCAATATCACATTCATGGTAAGTCCGGCCATCCGCTTCCGGAAGAGCTCCCTCGTAATTACCAAAATAATCGCCACCGATACTTTTGCCCGGTGCGACCTCATCCAGATTGCCCTCTTTACTGTTCCAGCCAAGGGACTGTGCTTCCTTCTTCGTAATATAATTCTCCGGCAGATGTCCAAATTCATTCAGATACGCCGCCACTTCTTCCTTAGACGTATACTCGCCGGATTCCTCAACCAGCCCTTCCGACTCCTGCTGCGTCTCCTGATTCGTTTCCTGATTCGTTTCCTGTTGCCCGGAAGATGTATCGTCCGTCTCCACATTCTGGTTTCCACAGCCTGCCAAAAGACAGAACATTAATAAAAATAACCCTACAAGATACTTAATTTTTTTCCTCATATATTCCTCCTACTTATCCCTATGGTTTTCCACATACAAATCAAGAGTAATGCACATCTCGCGTGGATAAATCCCTTTTTAGCCATAAAAATCGGCAAAAGGGACAGGGGTTTTAATAATTTGGGACGGGGAATTTTTAAAAATTCCCCGTCCCAAATTATTATTGTTGCTTCTCCAACACTTCTTCGGCGATATTTCTCGCGTGGTCGGAGATACGTTCCAGACATACCAGTGTGTCGAGGAATACGATTCCTGCTTCTGTGTTGCACTGGTTGTTTGCCAGACGTTTGATATGTTTGCTTCTGAGTGTAATCTCCATATCATCGGCCTGAGTTTCTTTTTCGATTACCTTCAGTGCAATCTCTTTGCTCTGTTTTTCATAGGACTCTAATGCATATTCGTAACTGTCGATACAGATATCCAGCATCCCTTGCAGTTGTTCTTTTCCGACTTCTGAGAAGCTGACTTTTTTCTCATACAGTGTCTCTGCGAATTCGGAGATGTTTTCACAGTAATCGCTGATACGCTCGATATCAGATACAAGCTGCAGAATGTGTGATACTTCCTGATGTTCTTTCTCGCTGATCTGCAATGAGCTAAGCTTAATTGCATACTCAGTGATTCCGGCGCTCAGATTATCTACAGTACTTTCTTCATCTTTCAGGAACTGAATATCCTCTTCTTTTAATGTAAATAATACGGTTCTTGCAACTTCCAGAGATTCTTTTACGATCTCTCCCATACGAATCAATTCTTTGATTGTAGACTGAAGTGCGATACCTGGTGTCTGAAGGATACGGTCATCAAGAAGTACGACTCCTCTATCCTGTTCAGCCTCATCCACACGTCCGATCTTCTTCGCCAGTTTTACGATCCAGTTCGATGCAGGGAACAAAAGAACGGTAGTTCCGATATTAAATATGGTATGAACGGTACTGATCTGTGTCTGCGTGATATTACCCAAACCAGCTGCCGTATTGATCAATTCAAAGTACACAATCGCAATTACACTGAATATCACCGTACCGATTACGTTGAACAACAGATGCATCAGCGCTGCTGTCTTGGCATTCTTCTTGGCTCCAAGACTTGACATGATGGCAGTCACACAGGTACCGATGTTCTGTCCCATGATGATATAGATCGCCGCACGGAACGGAATCAGCCCTGCTGCCGCAAGACTCTGCAGGATACCAACTGAAGCAGATGAACTCTGAATAATACCGGTTACTACCGCACCGGTCAGAATTCCCAGCAGAGGATTATGTCCTAATGTGACAAACAGGTTACAGAAAGCCGGTACATCCTTCAGCGGTTCCACTGCAGCGGACATGGTCGTAATACCAATAAACAGAAGACCAAATCCTACAACGATGCTGGAGATCTCCTTTGCAGAACGTCTCTTTCCGGTCAGCATGATGATCACACCAAGCATGACTGCAATCGGCGCAAGCGTAGACGGACTCAAGAACTTGGCCCACTCCACAGAAGATACCAGCCATCCTGTCACGGTCGTACCTACGTTGGCTCCCATGATAACTCCCATAGCCTGTGTCAGATTCATAATACCTGCATTTACAAAACCAACGACCATAACGGTAGTTGCAGATGAACTCTGGATGACCGCAGTAATTGCAGCTCCAAGGAGCACTCCCATCAGCTTATTCTTTGTCAGGACTTCCAACAGAGTTTTCATTCGATTTCCGGCAGCATTTTCCAGGCCCTGTGCCATGATCTGCATACCGTAGATAAACATTCCTAGTCCTCCGACAAAAGGAATAATAATATTTACATAATTCATGATTTCCTCCTAATGTACACTACACATTAACCCAACATTTTTAACATACCATTTACCTATGCAGAAAACAACTGCTTTTTACAATTTCTTAATGAGTTTTTGATTTTATACAAAAAAAATCCATAAAATTTCAAAATGGTATTGTTTTTTCCCTCAAAATCTGTTTAGCTATTACGTATAGACTATTTTAAACTATTATATAGCGAGGTATATGAGATGAAACCAATAAAAGAAGGCAAAGTCCGTGAAATCTATGATAACGGCGACAGCCTGATTATGGTTGCGACTGACCGTATCAGCTGTTTTGATGTAATCCTGAAAAATGTTGTAACAAAAAAAGGAACTGTTCTGACTCAGATGTCCAAATTCTGGTTTGATCTGACCAAAGATATCCTTCCAAACCACATGATCTCCGCTGATGTAAAGGATATGCCGGAATTCTTCCAGCAGCCACAGTTTGACGGAAACAGCATGATGTGCAAGAAGCTGAATATGTTGCCGATCGAATGTATTGTCCGTGGTTATATCACCGGAAGCGGCTGGGCAAGCTATAAAGAAAACGGAACTGTATGCGGCATTACACTTCCGGAAGGTCTGAAAGAGTCTGACAAGCTTCCTGAGCCAATCTACACACCTTCTACCAAAGCTGAGATCGGCGATCACGATGAAAATATATCCTTTGAGCAGAGCATCGCTCATCTGGAAAAGTATTTCCCGGGTAAAGGTGAAGAATATGCAACCAAACTTCGTGACTATACCATTGCACTTTATAAGAAATGTGCAGATTACGCACTGAGCCGCGGCATCATCATTGCAGATACCAAGTTTGAATTTGGTCTGGACGAAGACGGCAACATCGTAATCGGTGATGAGATGCTGACACCGGACAGCTCCCGTTTCTGGCCGGCAGACGGATATGAACCGGGACATGGACAGCCATCTTTTGACAAGCAGTTCGCACGTGACTGGCTGAAGGCTAATCCGGACAACGACTGGACACTTCCGGATGAGATCGTTCAGAAGACAATTGAAAAGTATCTTCAGAGTTACGAGATGCTGACAGGAGAAAAGCTCCAGTAATTACAAATCACATATAAATTCAATGGGACTGTTACAACATACAGTGATTCATATCTGATGTTGTAACAGTCCCTTTACTTTTTCATTTTCGGTTCAAATACGAGTGATGCAAGATATCCAAATATCAGTGCTGCCGAGATTCCAACGGCACTTGCCTTAAATCCACCCATAAAAATACCGATGAATCCCTGTGTATCCACTGCTTCTTTGACTCCTTTCCACAACAGGTTGCCAAATCCAAGAAGCGGGACGCTGGCTCCCGCTCCCGCATATTCCTGAAATGGCTGATAGATCTGTAATGCCCCAAGAACGGCGCCACTGCAGACCAGTAATACCATAACTCTTCCCGGCATCAGTTTTGTCCGGTCCAAAAGGATCTGACAAAGTGCACAGATCAGACCTCCTATCCAGAATGCGTTGATATAATCCATAGACCTTCTCCTTTCCCTTTCTTTAACAAACTGTATAAGACATACCATATCAGTTCTTTGTACTAGCAATGCTCCAGTACAATTCCATGCGCGATTCCCGGCACACTTGCCCCTTCATTGTAGCTCACCGTCGACATCAGGGCTCCTGTCGGAACAAACAATACTCTCTTCCACTCTCCCCGTTCAATCTTTGGCAAAATGTAGGATGACAGTGTAACTGCCGCACATCCGCATCCACTTCCTCCGGCATGCGTATCCTGCAGATTCTGATCAAATATAAGCATTCCACAGTCCATATGATTTTTCTTGATATCATACCCCTTTCCCCTCATCAGATCAAACAATATACTTTGTCCGACATATCCCAGATCTCCGGTAATAATACGGTTGTAATCTTCTGCGCTTCTTCCGAAATCCTTCAGATTCTGGATGATTGTATCACAGGCTGCCGGCGCCATACATGCTCCCATGTTCTGCGAATCTTTCAATCCGTAATCTACAATCTTCCCAACCGTTACTCCTGTGATCCGTACATGGCTTCTTTTCAATCCCACGATAAATGCACCACTTCCGGTCACTGTCCAGTGCGCGGATAATGGTCTCTGATTGGCATACCCCAGCGGAAAACGAAATTCCTTTTCTGCGCTTCCAAAATGGCTGGAGGTCACTGCCAGCATATACTCCCCATAGCCTGCCGCAACACTCATTGCTGCCAGCGCCAATGCTTCTCCGGACGTAGAACAGGCTCCATATAACCCGAACATCGGGATATGCAGTTCTTCCACTCCCATAGATGTCGCAACTCCCTGCCGGAGAAGATCTCCACCAAAAAGGAACCGAATATCCTCCGGTCGGAGATGTGTTTTTCCCAATGCCAGCAGACACGCCTCTTTCTGCATTGCACTCTCTGCTTCCTCCCATGTATTTTCTCCAAAAAGATCCTCCGGTTCCACCATGTCAAACAACCGCCCCAGCGGCCCTTCACCTTCTTTTCTGCCGGCAACAGAAGCACTGCCGATTACAAAAGGTGACTGTTCAAATGCGATACTCTGTATACCTGTTATCATCATATTTCCCTTCTTTGCTGTAATCTATCTTTTCCTCCATATTCTCTCTGCGCCTTTCTGCCATACTATACCAGGCCCGCACATTTCAATATCCAGTACCCAAGTCCCAGAAGCCAGCTGGTAAAGATTCCATACAGAATTACCGGTCCTGCGATCGTAAATATCTTGCAGCCGATTCCCATGACCTGACCTTCCTTTTTATACTCAATCGCCGGAGCAGCTACCGAATTGGCAAATCCGGTGATCGGAACCAGTGCACCTGCTCCTCCCCACTTCGCAATTCCGGGATAAATGTTGCATCCGGTCAGAATCACGCTCATTAACACCAAAAGCATGGAACACCAGCCTCCGCTGATATCCTTGTCCAACCCAATGTGTTCACAGTAATTCAGGATCATCTGCCCGATTGTACAGATGATTCCTCCCGTCACAAACGCCCGTGCCATATTCACCGGCAAATTATGAACCGGTGTCTTCTGCTTCACATAATTCTCATATGCCTGTTGCTGCTGTTTCTTATCCATATATGCTACCTCTCGTCATGTTGTTGATTCGCCATATCATTTCCTTATCAGTCAATCATACTTACCATCGTTTTACAAAGAATAGCAGTGCCCCCAGTCCTTTTCCCAATGCAATTCCCAGGATAATATATGGGATACAGCGAAGAAGACGGACTCTCCGGATGAAGATCGGGAACAGATTCAGCACCTCCGCCAGCGCCATGGCCCAGCATCCGACAAAAAGGCCGCCAAAGATTCCAAACATTGGTACCAGCCATACACCTCCCGGTATGCTGATCTGATATATGGAAAAAACAGTTCCCAGAATTCCTCCCAGCGCAATACTGTCCTCGTATAACATCAGGTGCTCTCCTGTATGCGTTCTGTCTGCAAAATCCGATACCACTCCCAGACCTATTATGAAAGAAAACAATCCTCCTGCGGCCGCCACGCCGGCGCTAAGTCCGAAAATGATCAAAAGTATCATTACTGCCCACATCGATTTCTTTCTCCTTTCTGGAGTAGGTTTCAATCAGTGTTGTCTGAATATCATTTTCATAAAGCCGCATCTCAACCTCCATCGGAGTCGGATCTACTGTCCACTTCTTCCTTCCAAAATGGTTAAAGAACACCAGAATTCCAATCGTAAGACCTATACAGTACGTAAGCTCCAACAGTGTAAATCCATCCGACACCTGCCCGGTCAGCTGCTCATATACCTGTGCAAACATCTTTGTAGTATCCACATCATTATTGAATGCCATCGTCGAAAACGCAGCTCCGAAAAAACTGATCAGTACTACCGCTGCTGTCTTTAGATAATGAACCATTCCTCCTGCCGTCTGCTGTTCCTCATAAGTTACGATAAAATCCGTCTCACCCATATTTTCAACCGTGATTCCCGGATATTCTTTGTGTATCTTCTCAATTACTTTCAACACAGACACCGCAACTCTGTTCTGCGACTTCTGATCTGTGTGATGAAACCTTAACAGCTTCACCGTACTTAAATGTGGCACAACCGCCGGATTACTGCACTCCATCTTCAGCACATCGCCCAGCGTTACGTCCGGTTTTGTCACTTCAATATTTCTGTCTGCCTTTATATATACGATATCTTTGCTTCCTGCCATACTCTCTCCTGCCTTACGAGTGTTCCCTCCCGGACATCATCCGTTTCCTTCCGACTTCCAAAGTAATAGATTCCACCTATGATCACCGCTGCCGTCACGATACACAACAGACAGATTCTGAGCTTTCTTCTTGCGTCATCCATACACTCACCTTCTTTATCCAGTATCTTGTTGTATTTGTTATCTTTTTTTCTTTGCTTAGTATGGATACTTCCGCCAAAAACTATACATATTTATAATTGTTCTCTCAGATTTTTCAGTATTTTCTTTTCCATTCTTGATACCTGCACCTGTGAGATTCCCATCTGCTTTCCCACCTGCGACTGTGTCTGATCTGCAAAATACCGAAGATAGATTAACTGTCTTTCTTCTTTATCCAGATAGGACAATAACTGTTTCAAAAGAATATGGTCCAGTATCTTTTCTTCCCCTTCTTCTTTCTGCGGCAGCTTGTCCATCAGACGAATCTCCTGTCCTTCCTTTTGATATATCGGCTTGTGCAGAGATTCAATGTCTCCGCTTGCCTCCAGTGCCATAGTAAGTTCCTCCGTCTCCACGCCAAGTTCTTCTGCAAGCTCTGTAACCGTCGGATCCCTTCCCAGTTTTTCCCGCATCACAGCCTCACAGCTGTATGCCCGGTGCGCGAGTTCCTTTAATGATCTGCTGACCTTGATCATTCCGTCATCTCTCAGAAATCTTTTGATCTCACCTGAGATCATTGGAACCGCATAGGTAGAAAACTTTACATCATAGGACAGATCAAACTTATCAATCGCTTTCAGAAGTCCGATACTGCCGATCTGAAACAGATCCTCAGCCTCTGCACCCCGGTTATAAAACCTTTTTACAATACACCATACCAGTCCGGTATTTTCTTCCACCAGCTGTGCTCTCGCTTCTTCATCCCCGTTGTGAGATCTCTGAATCAAAGCGATTGTGTGGTCCATAATTTTCGTCCTTCTCCAATAGTTTTCTGCATCTTTACGACAGTTCCCTGTCCGGGAACGGATGTGACTTCCAGCCGGTCCATAAACGCCTCCATAAACGAAAATCCCATCCCGGAACGGTCAAGCTCAGGCTTTGTAGTAAAGAGAGGCTCCATTGCCTGTTTTACATCTTCAATTCCTTTTCCTTTATCTTCTATCTCCAGATACAGAGTTTTTCCTTCTGTCCGGCAGCGTATGTATATGCTCTTCACCTCATTTTCATATCCATGGATCACCGCATTGGTCACGGCTTCTGACACAGCGGTCTTGACATCAGAGACTTCTTCCACTGTAGGATTCAGTGCTGTCATAAAAGCTGCCACAGCCACCCTGGCAAATGACTCATTGGATGAGCGGCTGTCAAATATTAACTGCATTTCATTCGTATTTTCCATATTACTTGTCCTCCTCATATATATGCATTATTTTTGTTACTCCCGACATCTTCAGTATCTTCCGGATCCTTTCATTGGTATGCACTGCACACACCTCTCCTCCCATCATATAAACACGCTTGTATCGGCCCATGATCACTCCGATTCCGGAGCTGTCACAGAACACAGTGTCCTTAAAATCAAATATGACATAACGGATATGATTGTGTTCGATCAGATGATCCGATTCCCTCCTGATCTCTTCCGCATTATGGTGATCCAGTTCTCCCGGAAGAAATATGGTCAGACAATTTTCCTGTACCTGATATTTCATGATCTTTCCCTCCATTCAAAATATTGCACAGAAAAAAGGATATGCATCTGCATATCCTTTTCTTTCGTACGTCACATATCTATTCTTCTGTATCTTGTTTGCCTTTACCGTTCTGCGCGTCCAGTGCTTCCTGTGCGGTCTCTGCCGCCTGAGTGTCCGGATAATCTTCGATAATCTTCTGATACCTGATATTAGCCTGATCCTGATCCCCGCTCTTTTCATACGACTGGGCAAGCAAAAGCATTGCCGCACCATCATTGTAACCCTCATCCATCTTCATGATAGTTTCGAGATTCGTGATTGCAGTCTCATAATTGGCAACCTCAAAATTATTCTGAGAAGTTGCAAACAGATTTGAACACATCCTCGGATACAGAGTTCCTGTGATATCTTCAAACTTCTGTCTTCCCACGGTTCCCAGAGAATCCGGATTCACCTTCAACAGTTCTTCCAGCATCGCTGCATCACTCATATCACCCGCCTGAAAATGTACACTGATATTCATAACGATCTCATAACTGTCCTGAGTCGAGGCAGCCGTAGCCTGTGCACTTTCTGTCTCCTCACTGGTTGACCTGTATTCTTCCAGTTCCTTTTTCAGAGCACTGATCTGTGCTTTCTGTGTTGCAATCTGATCACTGAACTTTACCGTCTGCTCGTTGATCTTGTCCTGTCTGGATGCATTGATCGCAGGCATGACCAGAAAACACATCACAGCAACTCCCATCAGTACTCCTATAGCAATATTGATCAGAGTATGTAACCCTGCATTTTCCTTCAGTCCGGATGTCACCGGCTGGATGATGGTTTCATTGCCTATATTATAAGTAACCGTCTGCGGATTCTTTTTCTTTCCTTCTTCTTCCTTGATCTTTACATTTCTGGACTTTCTTACCTGATTCAGTTCATGCATGTACCGAAGCGTAATCTCATCTGTCTTGTCCAGCTTATGTGCAATTCGTACTGCCTGTCTGGCTTTTGAATACTGTTCCGTCTGTATATAGAGCAGTGTCAGAAGCTGATACGCCTTGACATAAGTCGGATGCGCTTCTACCGCTTTTTTTAACTGAAGGATCGCCAGATCTTCTCCCCGCTGATAGCAATATGTCAATGCCTGATTGTATCGTTTGATCGCCTGATTAATCGTATCAAGCTCATCTTTCTTCTCTTTGATCTTCTGAATATAATAATTGGCAATATTCTCATGTGACTGAAAATTCTTGCTTAAGATCCATTCAACCAGCGCCTCTCCAACATCTCCGCGTCCATAATAGACAAGTCCCAGAAGGTTTCTTGCCGCAATATTTGCTCTGTTATACTGTAAGCTTTTTTTCAGAGAAGCAATCGCACCGGACATATCCCGGATATTCGCTTTTTTTAATCCGTCGTTATACCAGTAATTCGACTGATATACAAGTTTTGTTGTATAATCCATATACTACCCTCTGTAAATAATGTCTCCTACGACTCTGTTCCTACTTTGTCTGCTGAATCACTTCCCGCAGAATATCTGTCATATCTGTCAGATCTTCCTGATACACTGCATCTTCTATATCTTCTACTTCCAGACTCGGCTGAAACTTCTTTAATTCCTCTTCAAAATCAAGCATGCAAAGCACCTCCCAGTAGTTTTTTGATCATCCCCACAAGGTAAAGTGATCCCAGGCAATAGATCTCTCCGTCTTGCCCACGCTCCCTTTCTGCTGCCGAAAGAGCCTCTTCAAGGCTTTCCTCACACAACACTTTTCCGGACGTATATTTTTCAAATATCGCCTTCAGTTCCTGTACCGGAACTCCCCGGGTATCTTCGATCTGCGTCACAATATACGCTTTTGCATTCAGGTTCTGACACAGATATGCAATCATCTGCTCATACTTTTTATCTGCAACGGCTGAAAACAGAATAACCGGTCCCTCTCCTTCGTCCGCTTTCAAAGCCTTAACACTTTCTACAAATGCTTCAATCGCTCCCGGATTATGCGCACCATCAATCGTAATATGATCCGCGACCTGTTCCATTCTGCCTGCCCAGTGTATCGATGCCAGTGCATCCACCCACCGATTGATATGGATTTTTTCTCCCTCCAGCAGATATTCTGCCGCTTCCAGTGCGATCATCGCATTCGTCACCTGATAACAGCCACAGATCGGGACATGAAAGATAACATCTTTATCATACGCATTCACTCTGGAAAATGCAATATATTTGCGGTTAACTTCTCGAATTTCGAACGCATTTTTCGATATTTCCCTACAGGGTGCCTGCTTCTCCAGCACCGTTTTCAGTATGACTTGTGACGCCTTCTCATTACTTCCGTCAAAGATAACCGGAATTCCTTCTTTGATAATTCCGGCTTTCTCTGCCGCAATTTTCTCAATGGTATCTCCAAGAATATCCGTATGATCCAGGCTGATTGATGTGATCAGCGTAAGTGCCGGATGCTCTATAGAATTGGTCGCATCCAGTCTGCCTCCAAGTCCTGTCTCCAGAATGATATATTCCACATCCGTCTGCGCAAAGGCCATCATTCCCATACCAAAGAGGAATTCAAAATATGAAGGATGCTCTATTCCATCTTTCTCCATCTCTCTGACAACAGACAGAACCATTTGAAATACCTTCAGAAAGGTATCATTTTCAATCTGAACATTGTCCATTCTTATCCGTTCATTTACAGATACAAGATGAGGGGATGTAAAGAACCCTGTTCTCTTCCCCTCTGCCATCAACAGTGCCTGAAGATATGCACATACCGAACCCTTTCCATTGGTTCCGGCAACATGAATGATCTTTCTGTCCACTGCCGGATTCCCAAGCCTCTTCAAAAATGCTCTGGTATGTTCGAGCGTGTGTTTTTTTGTAAACCTGGGAATCTCTTCAATATATGCTACTGCTTCCTCATATGTGTACAAAGCAGCTTCTTTCTTATTCAATGTCATAGCTTTGATCCACCCAAGACTTCGTCTTATCTGTTGCTGTTCCTTCCTGTAACACCAGTTCTCCATTCTGATAAATGTACTGATCCGACATGCGGAAGATTGTTTCACTGGATCCCACCTGTCCGACCTGAATCATATCTCCGTCTTCCAGTTCAACCTCTGACAGATCGATTCTGGTATTATTCAGGAAACTGCTCTTTTGCTTTTCTCCATTGATATATATCTTACTGTATTTGGTGAAATTCTCTCCATACAGGCTATATCCCTTATTCAGATGAGGTACAATGTTACTGAGCGTAACATCCCTGACTCCCATCACCATATGCCCTTCTGTAATCGGCTGTTCACCGGCATATACATATTGATTGCCATACAGGATATCATACTGAAGCAGTTCCAGATCCGACAGATAATTCTTGCTCTTTGTTCTTTCCTGATGATAATTGAATATCGTTCCGGAATGAATATCCAGTCGTTCAAACACCTCTGCCATCAGCTGATAAGACGGCAGATTCTTATCTTCCTTTTCCAGACCGATATTATCCCAGATCACATAATTCGTATTATACAGATACCGGCTCTTCAGATCCTCTGCCTTAAGTCCCATCGTCGGGAGATGATCACCATAGAATACAACAACCGCCGGTTCACCGCGTTCTTCAATCGCTTTTACCAGATTGCCGGCAAACTGATCCATCTCATATACCTGGTTGACATAATATTCCCATTTATTCTTTTTGGCAGGATCATCGATTCCTTCCACTGTAATTGCCGGATTTTCAATTACCTGCTCTTCCGGATAATCGCCATGTCCCTGAACACTGACTGTAAACACAAAATCCTGCTGCTGCGTCGTATCCATGGATTCCAGAATATGCTGAATCAGAATGTCATCCTTTGCCCAGCCGTTTTCCGTAGTCTGTAATACATTCATGAATTCTTTACTGGTATACGTGTCAAATCCAATGTTATTAAACACGTTGGCACGGCTGTAAAAATTACCGGTATTGTTATGAAGTGCGTGTGTTCCATATCCCAGCGCACTAAGAGCAGACGCCGCACTTTCGCATGGTGTGGTTTTCAGCATCGTTTTATATGGATATTCTCCCGGTCCGAAATAACGAAGATTCATCCCCGTCAATACCTCGAACTCTGTATTTGCAGTTCCTGCTCCTACAGACGGCACTTTAAAATATCCGGTTGAATACTGTTCATACATGGCATGGAGATTCGGACACGGATCTTCCGATGTTGTAAAGAACTCTGCTTCTGCCACATCAAAATAAGATTCCAGCTGTACAACGATGATATTCGGCCGCTCATCTTCTGCAAGCCCCGTCTCGTTCCTGGTAATCTCGCCATTTCCGCTGATCTCAGCAATCGTCTCCTCATTGTAATCATTCGGTTCATTGATTCCGGTATTAAAAAGACTTGCCATAAAGCAATAAGGAAGTCCGTAATCTTCATATGCAAATGCGATATTCCCGAAATACGTGGAGACAACTCTCTTATCTACTGCCTGTTCTGCCACAAAACCATATAAAACACAGCAGATCACGATTCCAATCAGCGCCCTGATATGGTGCACCTTTCCGCTGTACTGTCCGCCGCGTCTCCACATGGACACACACCAGACAATCAACGCTGCCACTCCGATCACCAGAATGACCAGTTCAAAACCATTACAATAATTATTGATCAGAGCGATTCCATCCTGCGCAATCTTGAGATCCTGTGCATTAAACGGTGTAACACGCTTCAGCAGGATATACCCATTGGCAATCCCGAGAACCAGCCAGACCGCACTGATGATGATCCTTGCAAACACTCTCCGCTTGAACAGATAGACAATCGAAAACGTCACAAATATCATAAACGCATTATACAGGAACACATATGGAGATCCCGTCATGTATTCCCAGGCCTCCAGTATGGAGTGCCTGGAAATTGCTTCTATCACAAAGTTGATGATGCATGCCAGCAGTGCGTGAAATACCAGCGAGAAACGATTCATAAATGCATATACCGGTTTCATCTTCTGTGCAAATGCACTGTTGCGGCGCTCTTCCAGGATCCTTTCTCTTCGTTCCCTTCTGCCTTTCCAGTATTCTTTTATATCTTCTTTTTTCAGATTTTTTAATTTATGAATTCCCGCCTTCATGTCGGGCTTTTTTAAATGAACCTTCTTCATCTTCACCTATGACCTTTTTGCTTTTAATCCTTCCAGTCTTTCTTTCACCTGTTCCATCATCTGCTGGTATGTTTCCAGCTTCTGGCGTTCTTCCTGGACTTTCGCTGCAGGAGCCTTGCTGACAAACTTCTCATTGTTCAGCATTCCTGTTGCACGGGCAATTTCTTTTGAAAGTCTCGTTTCTTCTTTTGTTAATCTCTCAATCTCCTGATCAAAGTCAATCAGTTCTTCCAGCGGTACATATACCGTCGCATCCGGAACTACAACGGATACTGCATCATCCGCAATTCCTGTCTTATCATTCTGGATCACCAGAGCATTCAGAGATGCCATTGTCTGTGCCGATGTATCGAGAAGTCCCAGACCTTCACAGATCTTAGCATCCTCACATACAACGTAAGCCGTTGCTTTTCTGGAATTCGGAACATTCATCTCTGCACGGACATTACGGATACCTCTGATGATCTCTTTATAATGCTCAACAATATTTTCCGCATCCGGGGCATTCCATTTTTCATCATATGCAGGCCACTCTGACATCATCAGAGACTCCTCTTCCGGAACCAGTTTGCTGTAGATCTCCTCTGTTACAAACGGCATATACGGATGAAGAAGCTTTAAGGAATTCTTCAGTACCTCTCTGAGCGTCCACAGTGCATCATTAGCACCTTCTGCATCCTCCTCTGCATGATAGATACGATATTTTGCGATCTCGATATACCAGTCACAGAATTCATCCCACAGGAAATCATAGATCTTGGATAAAGCGATACCAAGTTCAAACTTATCCATATTCTCTGTTACATCTTTCACCAGCGTGTTGCATCTGGACAAGATCCATCCGTCTGCCGGATAACGATTGAAATCTGCCGGCTCTGTCAGTTCCTTATCTCCCAGATTCATCAGGATAAATCTGGATGCATTCCATACTTTATTCGCAAAGTTACGGCTGGCCTCTACTCTTTCATTATAGAAACGCATGTCATTACCAGGCGCATTTCCTGTTACCAGCGTCATACGCAGAGCATCTGCACCGTACTGATCGATGATCTCCAGCGGATCAATACCATTTCCGAGAGATTTACTCATCTTGCGGCCCTGGGAATCTCTCACCAGACCGTGAATAAATACGGTATGGAACGGTGCTTTTCCGGTATGCTCATAACCGGAAAATACCATACGGATAACCCAGAAGAAGATGATGTCATATCCGGTTACCAGAACATCTGTCGGATAGAAATAATCCAGATCTTCGTTCTGATCCGGCCATCCAAGTGTGGAGAACGGCCACAGTGCAGAACTGAACCATGTATCCAGTGTATCCTCATCCTGTGTAAAGTGTGTACATCCGCACTTCGGACATTTTTCCGGAACACCGCGTCCTACCACAACTTCTCCGCATTCGTCACAGTAATAAGCCGGGATTCTGTGTCCCCACCAGATCTGTCTGGAGATACACCAGTCACGGATATTTTCCAGCCAGTGCAGGTAGATCTTATTAAAACGCTCCGGAACAAATCTGAGTTCCCCATTCTTAATTGCTTCAATCGCCGGTTTCGCAAGTTCATCCATCTTAACGAACCACTGCTGCTTTACCATCGGCTCTACCGTCGTGTGGCAGCGGTCATGTGTACCTACATTATGAGAATGTGGCACAACCTTTACCAGATATCCCTGCTCTTCCAGATCCTTCACCATGGCCTTTCTTGCCTCGTAACGATCCATTCCGGCATATTTGCCTCCGTACTGCTCATTGATCGTAGCATCATCATTCATGATATTGATCTCCGGCAGATTGTGGCGTTTTCCAACTTCAAAGTCATTCGGGTCATGTGCCGGTGTGATCTTAACCGCACCCGTTCCGAACTCTTTATCTACATAATAGTCTGCAACGATCGGGATCTCTCTGTCCGTCAATGGAAGCAGACAGGTCTTTCCAACGATGTCTTTATATCTCTCATCATCCGGATGTACAGCAATAGCCGTATCACCAAGCATGGTCTCCGGACGTGTTGTTGCGATCTCCAGGAAATCATCGGTTCCTACGATCGGATACTTGATGTGCCAGAAGAATCCATCCTGCTCTTCATGCTCAACCTCTGCATCAGACAGAGAGGTTTTACATACCGGACACCAGTTGATGATTCTTGATCCCTTATAGATATATCCTTTTTCATAAAGCTTGATAAATACTTCTTCAACCGCTTTGGAACAACCTTCATCCATTGTGAAGCGTTCTCTGTCCCAGTCACAGGATACGCCCAGCTTTTTCAGCTGTCCTTCGATCGTTCCTGCATACTCTTCCTTCCACTGCCAGGTTCTCTCCAGGAATTTTTCTCTTCCAAGCTCTTTTTTATCAATACCTTCTTCTTTCAGCTGATTGGTAACCTTAACTTCTGTGGAGATTGCCGCATGGTCTGTTCCCGGAATCCACAGTGCATTGTATCCCTGCATTCTCTTGTAGCGGATCAGGATATCCTGCAGTGTATTATCCAGTGCATGCCCCATATGCAGCTTACCGGTAATGTTCGGTGGCGGCATCACAGTTGTAAACGGTTTTCTGCTTCTGTCAACCTCTGCGTGAAAATACTTATTTTCACACCATTTTTCATATAACTTTGCTTCAATCTCTTTTGGATTGTAAGTCTTTTCCAGGTTCTGACTCATAGTTTCCTCCTCATACTTCAGATACACTTTATACTATAGCTTTTCACATTTTCTTCACATTTTGAAAATGAAAAAGCCCTCTACATTACGTAAAGGGCGATTGTAGTCGCGGTACCACCTTTATTATATAGAAGAAACACTTTTTCAAGACTTCTATATATCTCATCTTATTCTATAACGGGAACGACTCCGGGGTGACCTAGCTTCTTCTTACGAAGTTCAGCCATCCGGCTCAGAAGCTACCTTCTGTATTCTGAATATCCTGAGCGCCTCTCAGCCTGTGGACCACTCTCTCTGGCAGGTTCATGAATACATACTCCTCTTCATCAAAGCCTTTACGTATAAACTACTGATTATCATAGCCATCGAAAGTCGATTTGTCAAGGAAATTAAGACTTTTTTAATAGTTCGACTCCTAGATCAGCGCAAAGCTTCTCAGTATATACAGCCATCCCGTCAGGGTAAATGCACTGAACAGGGTGGTAAGCATCACTGTACTTGATGTCAGAGTTCCCTCATGTCCCATGTTTTTTGCCATAACAAAGCTGCTCACGGTTGTGGCAGATCCCAGCATCACCAGAATGGCCACCAGTTCCTCCTTACGGAAGCCCATCCATACAGCCACCGGAAGGAAGACACCTGCATATCCCACCAGCTTGATAAGTGCCGCCACGACAGACGGTCTTACCTTTGCAAATGCTTTTTTAATATCAAAGGTTGCTCCCATGGCCATCAGTCCCATCGGTGTTGCAACACCTGCAACGCTGCTCACTGTTTTTTCTGCAATATGTGGCATTGGAATCTTTAATGCTGACCACAGAAGTCCGGCCACGATTCCGATAATGATTGGATTCGTCACAATGCCTTTCAGCGTTTTTTTCAGAACCTTGCGGTCCAGCCCCTTCTGCCCCGGCCGGAATAATGACAGTACAAGAACCGCCATCACATTATAAAGCGGCACACTTCCGATGATCATAAGCGGAGCCATTCCTGAAGTTCCATATATATTCTGGATGAACGCAATTCCCAGAAGCGCCGCACTGCTTCGATAGGAAGCCTGAACAAATTCTCCCTGGATCGACTTGTCTTTCCATAAATATGAGATGGCAACAGAGATTCCTATACTGAGTACTGTTACAAAAAAGCAGAATAAGATAAACTTCATATTCCACACCTTATCAAAGTCGACCGATGCCAGATCACTGAACACCAGCAGTGGAAGCGGCACCCGGAACACAAACTGATTCATCTTTGATGAAAATGCATCATCAATCCATCCTGCTTTTCGAAATACCAGTCCCAAAAGCATCATTAAAAACACCGGAACCGTCGCATTTAAACTAAATATCAGATTTTCCATCCTTCTCCTTCTTTCACCGTTATTTATCCGAATTATATATTTTAAATATATTTTTGTATTACCAAATATGCTTCATACAATTCTTCGTAGGACATCCTGCAATTTGCCGGGCTTGTGGATGGCAGGCCGATCGCCTCCATACCGGTTACCGGATAACAGTACTTTTTATATAACTGATATGCCTTCGTCCCGGTCGTGAATATTGCCCGGATATCCGCTGCTTTCAGAATTCTGCTCATATCATTGGGTACAGGATTGCGGATACTGCTGTCCTCCGCTCCTCTGATCTCGCAGCCAGCCAGCACATCCCAGACAGCAATCCGGTTTCTCAGTGCAAATGTGATCTTCTCTTCCTTCGTCTCCGGCAGCGGTTCCCGACAGACATCCGATACCACTTTCCAGAAACGGTTCCTCGGATGACCGTAATAAAATCCCACTTCCCGTGACTTCGGTGACGGCATGGTTCCCAACATCAGAATCTGTGAACGTTCATCATATATCGGTTCAAAATCATGTAACACATATTCTGTTTCCATTCTCTGACCTCTTCCTTCGGTAAGATTTTCCTGACGAAAACCATTTCTTTCCTATTATAACAGACTTCTGCAATTTGTGAATCCATAAACGATGATTGTGGAAATATTTGCAGTATGCTATAATTTTACAAAACCGTACTGATCACAAAGACTGTATCTTCTGAGTGAAAAGGCGTGCAGATTCATAGAGAATACTCTGGCAGGATACCTCTGCCTTTTCAGAACCTGACGCTATGTACGCCAGGTTTTTTTACGTATTTCCAGCGTACGGAAACGAAACGGCAAAACCAGTATCATGTAAACCAATAGATTCAAGGAGACTGCCAATGAACACATCCATACCTACTTCAGATCTGATATCACTGATTGATAAACTACATACAGAACAGAATCTGTCCAGAAGTGAGTGGACAGCTCTGATTTCCGGACGTACACCCGAATTGTCCGAATATCTTTTTTCTCTTGCCCGACAGGAACAGCAAAAATATTACGGAACCGACATCTATGTCCGAGGACTGATTGAATTCACCAACTACTGTCGAAATGACTGTCTTTACTGTGGTATCCGGAAAAGTAACAAAAATGTACACCGGTATCGACTGACGGAAGAGGAGATTCTCTCCTGCTGCCGCGAAGGCTATGATCTGGGATTCCGTACCTTCGTCCTGCAGGGAGGCGAAGACGGATGGTTTACTGATGAAAAGATGATTTCTCTCATCCGGACAATCAGGCAACGCTATCCCGACTGTGCCATTACTCTATCTGTCGGTGAAAAATCCCGTGAAACCTATCAGGCCTTTTTCGATGCCGGAGCCGACCGATATCTTCTCAGACACGAAACCTGTAATTACCAGCATTATGGTATGCTGCATCCTGCTTCTCTGAGCGCCGCCCACCGACAGCAATGTCTGTGGGATCTGAAAGAGATCGGTTACCAGGTAGGAACCGGATTCATGGTCGGTTCCCCCTATCAGACAGCAGAGCATCTGGCAGAAGATATGCTGTTTATGAAAGAACTGAATCCACAGATGATCGGAATCGGACCATTTATCCCGCATCACGACACTCCATTTGCAGGTGAACCTGCCGGGACGTTGGAGCTCACGCTCTTTCTGCTGGGCCTGATCCGGCTGATGATCCCCAAAGTACTGCTTCCTGCTACTACAGCACTCGGAACCATCCATCCCAAAGGAAGAGAACTGGGTATTCTGGCAGGAGCCAATGTAGTGATGCCGAACCTGTCTCCTACCAGCGTAAGAAAAGATTACCTGCTGTACGACAACAAAATCTGTACCGGAGATGAATCCGCCCAGTGCCGAAGGTGCCTGGAGACCCGGATGCAATCCATCGGATATCGTGTCGTAACCGCACGCGGAGATTCCTTAAATTAAACAGGAGGTTGATAACTATGAGTTTAAATAATACGCCCTCTTCCGAGCGCATCCATATTGGTATTTTTGGCAAACGTAATGCCGGCAAATCGAGTATCATTAATTCCCTTACAGGCCAGAGTCTTGCAATCGTATCGGACGTAAAGGGTACTACAACGGATCCGGTTCTGAAGGCTATGGAGCTTCTTCCGCTCGGTCCGGTTGTGATGATTGATACGCCTGGTCTGGATGATGAGGGAGAACTTGGAAAGCTTCGGATCCAGAAGGCTTACCAGATTCTGAACAAAACGGATATTGCCGTTCTGGTGGTGGACGGAACCACCGGTATGACAAAAGAGGATGCTGCGATTCTGGAACGAATTCAGCAAAAGGAGATTCCTTATCTTATTGTTCTGAACAAAGCAGACCTTGTTTCGGAAGATGACAAGTGTACCGCCATTGAATCTGCGCAGGCTGCATACAAGATTGAAAAACAGCGAATTCTGTGGGTAAGTGCCGCAGATCAGACAAATATATATGAACTGAAGGAACAGATTGCCGCTCTCGCACCCCAGGAGGATTCGAAGCTGCGTATCGTGGGCGATCTGATCCATCCATCGGATTTTGTTGTGCTGGTTGTTCCGATTGATAAGGCCGCCCCAAAAGGACGTCTGATTCTTCCGCAGCAACAGACGATCCGTGATATTCTGGAAGCAGATGCAACTGCAATTGTGGTCAAAGAACATGAACTGAGAGAGACCCTTCAGAACCTGTCCAAAAAGCCGTCTCTTGTCATTACTGACAGCCAGGTCTTTGCCAAGGTATCCGCCGACACACCAGGGGAGATTCCTTTGACCTCATTTTCCATTCTTTTCGCAAGGTACAAGGGAAATCTCCACACGGTCGTACACGGCGCCCGTGCCCTGGATACACTGGAAGATGGTGATACCATCCTGATCTCGGAGGGCTGCACGCACCACAGACAGTGTGATGATATCGGTACTGTCAAGCTTCCTCGCTGGATTCGAAATTATACCGGAAAACAGCTGAATTTTGAATTCACCAGCGGAACGGAATTTCCACTGGAACTGGATCGCTATAAGATGGTCGTTCACTGCGGCGGCTGCACGCTCAATGAACGGGAGATGAAATATCGCCTGAAATGTGCAGAAGATGCCAATATTCCGATTACCAATTACGGAACTGCAATTGCCTATATGCAGGGAATTCTGGAACGAAGTATCGAGATCTTCCCTTCGCTTGGGTAGATCTGCACTTTTCTCATACCAGACCATACACATCCACATAAAACAGCGCCGGCATCCTGAAGTTTCTCTTCAGAGATACCGGCGCTTCTTAGACACATCTATTCTATTTCTTTCACCTGTTCCGTTTTTCTCCTGGCTTCTTCCGCCGCTTTCTCATATCCGATCTCGACTGCCTTATGGGTAACCTCCGCAAGGGAGCCTTCCAGATGCTTTCGGCACTGTGCCTCATTGACACGCAGAGTATCAATACATTTCGTACGGAATAATGCGGTTGCACGAATCAATAATTCCAGACTTTCCAGCAGACTGTCTGCGATCAGCGGAAGAAATGCATTTAATTCAAAATTACCGCTGGCAGCTGCCGTCGCAACCGCCTGATCATTCGCCATCACTTTTATGGCAACCTGCGTTACCATCTCCGGAATCACCGGATTTACCTTTCCCGGCATGATCGTGCTCCCCGCCTGCACTTCCTGAAGAATGATCTCCCCAAGTCCACCTTTCGGCCCGGAATTCATCCATCTTAAGTCTCCGGCAATCTTCATCAGATTCACTGCCATCGCTTTCAAAAGCCCGGATACCTCCACAAATACATCATTGTTCTGGGTCAGATCCACCTCGTATTCCGCCCTAGCAAGTCCGATTCCGGTCAGATCCCGCAGCTTCTCTATCACGCGAAAACGATACTGCCTGCTGGCATTATCGCCCAGTCCGATGGCTGTTCCGCCCAGATTTACCTGTCGCAGACGTTCCTCTACTTTGTAAATGCGCCAGCGATCCCGTCCGATTGCCTGCGCATACGCTCCGAATTCTTCTCCGACCGTGATTGGAAGGGCATCCATAAGTTCCGTCCTTCCCAGTTTTTTGATATCCTGATATTCAATCTCCTTTTTCTGCAGGCTCTCCTGAAGCTTTCCTGCTTCCTCACTCAGAATACGCACCAGACGAATCGCTGCAATACGAAGCGCCGTCGGATAGACATCATTGGTCGATTGTCCCCGGTTCACATCATCCAGCGGATGGATCACCGCATAGTCATCCGGTTCATATCCAAGGGAAATGAGTGCACACCCGGCAACTGTCTCGCATACATTCATGTTCGTGGAGGTTCCTGCACCTCCCTGTAATGGGTGCACACAGAAATTATCCCGATATTTTTCTTTTTTCAACTCATCACATGCGAAAATGATGGCGTCTTCTTTCCACTTTTCCATCATCTCCAGATCCCTGTATGTCTGCGCCGCTGCTTTTTTGATATCCAGCATGGCTTCAATCAGATGAAGGTTCGTTCCATCCTGCCCCAACGCGAAGTTATCACGCGCCTTTTTCGTCTCTTTTCCATACAGTTCTTTCCTTTCATCCTGATCTTTTTGATGTATTTTCATCTGATTCGCTAAGCCTCCCTTTGAAAGAATGTGTCTCGTATCCCGGCAATAAGCATAACACATTTTTATACGATACCAGTTAAGTTTTTCAATGATTTCCGCAAAAATAACCAAAAAATCTCGTGGAATTCTGTGCCCCTTTACACACGTTCTTCCACGAGATAATTCTTTTACATTTACAGTTTCTGATGATTAACACACAATAATATCTGAAATCTCTCGATATTCATCCGGAATTCTGTCGGTCAGAATTTTCTTTCCATGAAATGATGAAAAAGTCACGGAACTTACCAGATGAAACTTCGAAGAATCTCCCAGTATAAATACTTTCTGACACTGTTCAACTGCCGTCTTTTTCACAAGTGCTTCATTCACATCCGGTGTTGTAAAACCATTTGTCTTACTGATTCCATTCGTTCCGAAAAAGCCTTTCGTGAAATGATATTCTTTCAGAGATATCACAGCTTCGCTTCCTACAACTGCTTCTGTCGAACTTTTCAGTTCTCCGCCAATCAGAAACACTCTTGTCCCATCAGCTGCAAGCCTCTGTGCATGTGCAACCGCATTCGTCACAAAAGTTGCCGATGTTTTTTCAAGGAACTCCAACATATATCCCGTCGTTGTCCCCGCATCCAGATATACAAAATCTTCTGGTTCAATTAGAGAAGCGGCATACTTTGCAATCCGAAGTTTTTCCTCTTTCTGAACCTCTGTTTTTTGTGCCACCGTAGGCTCCAGTGCAAGAAATGTATTATCTGCCGCAACAGCGCCTCCAAACACTTTCACAAGTTTTCCCGCCTTATCCAGTGCCGTAATGTCTCTTCTGGCAGTTGATTCCGATATATTCAGCAGTTCTGTTAGTTCTATTACTGAAATGCTGTGTCTTTCTTTCAGTAACTCTAAAATCATTGCGTAACGTTGCTCTGACAGCATATGATACTCCGTTTCTATCCTCTGTTTTCTTTATATTCTGCAACGTTCGTCTCAAGCACAATCTTACGAATCGGAAGAATTCTTCCCGGAGATACGGACAATTCATCTACTCCCATCGCCAGAAATTCTCTTGTCAATTCCAGATCTGCTCCAAGCTCACCACAAATGCCTGCCCAGATACCCTCTCTGTGAGCATTATCAACTACCATAGATATCAGGCGAAGAACTGCCGGATGATGCGGATCATAAAAATCATCCAGTGCTATATTCTGTCTGTCAATTGCCAGCGTATACTGCGTCAGATCATTTGTTCCGATACTGAAGAAATCAACCTCTTTTGCAAGCATATCACTAATGATAGCCGCTGCCGGAGTCTCAATCATGATCCCCTGTTCCGGATCACCATGTTCTATGCCCTGTTGTTTCAATTCTTCTTTCACTTGTGCAACAATTTCTTTGATTTTTCGAACTTCTTTCACACTGGTAATCATCGGATACATAATTGCAATCTTTCCATACGCACTGGCACGGAATAATGCTCTCAGCTGTGTCTTAAATACTTCTGGACGCGTCAGGCAGATACGAATCGCACGACATCCCATTGCCGGGTTTTCTTCTTTTTCCATCTCGAAATAATCACACTGCTTATCCGCACCAATATCCAAAGTTCGGATAATGACACGTTTTCCTGCCATGGTCTCTGCTACAGTCTTATATATCTGAAATTGTTCTTCCTCTGTTGGATACTGGTCTTTCTCAAGGTAAATAAACTCACTCCTGAAAAGTCCAATACCTCCGGCATCATTTTGTCGAACCGTTGCAAGATCTTTTATGTTACCGATATTAGCATACAGCAAGATTTTCTGACCGTCAAGAGTGATGTTTTCCTTGCCTTTTAAAGTCTGAAGAAGCCTTTTTTTCTCTTCTTCTTTTTCTCTAAGCTGCATCATTTCATCCAAAATCTCATCGTCTGGATCTATATAGAATATGCCATTCGTTCCATCTACAACTCCCATCTTTCCATCTATAGAAGAATCTAATGGAAGAGATGTTCCGATCAGCGCCGGAATACTCATCGTTCTGGCAAGAATCGCTGTATGAGAATTGACAGATCCATGAACCGTTACAAAAGATAACACTTTGTCTTTATCAAGCTGCACGGTTTCAGATGGAGCCAGGTCATCCGCCACAATAATCACCGGCTCCCCGGCATCTATGGCACTGGTTTCTTTTCCATTTAGTATGGTTACCAGACGCTCTGAGATATCTTTGACATCCGCAGCGCGTTCTTTCATATAATCATCATCCATAGAAGAAAACATCTGTGCAAAATTATCTGCAGTCTGTGCCACTGCATATTCCGCATTTACTTTCTGTGTAGTAATGATATTTTCCACAGATTCGCAATAATCATCATCTTCCAACATCATCTGATGAATTTCGAAAATTGCCGCATTAGCCTCTCCCACTTCTTTCAGAGCTTTATCATATAATCCCTGAAGCTGAGCAATTGCTGCAGCCGTAGCCTCACGATAACGCACTACTTCATCCTCTGCATGGTCTACTTTTATTCGTTTTACCTGTTGTTCTCCCTTACTATATACACGAATCTTCCCAATGGCGATTCCACCAAATACGCTTTTTCCTTTATATGTCAGCATTGTCCTTATCTCCTGAAACGAGGTTTACAGATTCTCCTTCATAAATTTGCTGATTGCATCATAAGCCGCATCTTCGTCAGCACCTTCAAACGTAAGAACTACTTCGTTATCCTTTTTTACACCAAGTCCCATAATCCCAAAGATCTTCTTGCAATCTCCTGTCTTTCCATCTTTTGTGAGCTTGATACTGGACTCAAATGCCTTCGCTGCCTTTACTAATTCTCCTGCCGGACGAGCGTGGATTCCTTCTGCATCAGTAATTACATATTTAAATTCTTTCATGTTCATTCTCCTTTTTCTTTTTTCATATTATTTATATTATGACTCTTTCAATTACTCTTCAACGCGTTTTTTTAATACTCCTAAAAGTACCGCTGATACCGCAGTACCGGCTACTAATGCCACTACGTACATCAATGCATTTCCTACTACCGGAAATACGAAGATTCCACCGTGAGGCGCCATCAAGGTACATCCGAATGCCATTGACAACGCACCTGCAATTCCTGAACCAATGATACAGGAAGGAAGAACGCGAAGCGGATCGGACGCTGCAAATGGAATAGCACCTTCTGTGATAAATGCCAGACCCATGATAATATTTGTCGGTCCTGCTTCTCTTTCCTCTTTCGTAAATTTATTTTTGAAGAGCATGGTTGCAAGTGCAATTGCACAAGGCGGTGTCATACCACCAATCATAACGGCTGCCATAATGTCGTAATTGCCTGCTGCAATTGCTGCAGTGCCAAATACATATGCCGCCTTATTGAACGGGCCTCCCATATCAATTGCCATCATTCCACCGAGAATCAGTCCTAAAACTACCTTACTGGATCCTCCCATGCTTGTTAATCCATTATTTAATGCAGTGTTAATTCCACCCATAATCGGCTCAACAATGAATGACATTACAAAGCCTATAATCAAAATACCGACCAGAGGATAGATGAGAACCGGTGCAATTTTTTCCAGTGCCTGCGGTAATTTGTCACATACTTTTCTCAGCAGAACAATCGTATATCCCGCAATGAACCCTACTGCCACTGCTCCAAGGAAACCGGATTTTCCGCCTGCTGCCATCATTCCACCTACAAATCCCAGGGCAAGTGCCGGCCTGTCTCCGATTGCCATTGCTATATATCCGCCCAGTACCGGGAGCATCAATCCCAATGCAATACCTCCCAGATTCTTAAGCCATGCCGCAGCCGGTGTAATCGTACCAAAATTAGCTCTGTCTGCCACATCCAATGCATTCATGTCCACGCAGAATCCGTCAATCAGGAATGCAATTGCAATCAGAATTCCTCCGCCTACTACGAACGGAAGCATGTGAGACACTCCATTCATCAACTGTGTATAGATCTGATGTCCTATGCTGCCACTTTTCTTTGTTGTTTTCGTAACTTTTGCCCCTGCTGCCGCATGATAGATCGGAACATCTCCGGCTATCGCGCGTTCAATCAATTCATCCGCTTTACTGATTCCGTCTGACACCTGGCATTCGATCACTTTCTTACCATCGAATCGATCCATCGGAACCTGTGCATCCGCAGCAACAATAATGCAATCGGCCTCTTCAATTTCCTGTTCCGTTAATACATTCTTGGCTCCACCGGATCCTCTTGTCTCTATCTTCACAAAACAATCTTTCGCTTTTGCTGCTTTTTCAATTCCTTCTGCTGCCATATAAGTATGTGCAATACCGGTCGGACAGGAAGTAACTGCAAGAATCTTAATCTTTGCATCTGCCACATCCCCCGTATCTGCCAGTCTCTCATCGATGCTTTCTTTCTCGTTGTCTGCCTTATCAATAATTGCAAGAAATTCATCTACAGACGCCGCATTACGAAGAGAATTGGAAAATTCTTCATCCATCATCAGGACAGACAATTTACTCAACACATCAAGGTGTACATTATCTTCTGTATTCGGTGCTGCAATCAGGAACATCAACGTAACCGGCTCACCATCCAGTGAATCAAATTCCACACCATCCCTGATTACCATAGCTGCCAGACCCGGCTTTGTGACAGCGTCACATTTACCATGTGGAATCGCAATTCCTTCTCCGATACCTGTTGTGCTTTCTTCTTCTCTGGCATATACCTGCTTACGATACGCCTCTGCATCATTGATCTTACCACTGTTCACCATGAGCGCAACTACCTGATCCAACGCCTCGCTCTTAGTCTTCGGTGATCCGTCCAGTGAAATACATCGTTTATCCAACAGTTCCGTAATTCTCATCTTTCTCCTCCTTAATTCGAGATTAGTTGTTGATATACTGCCTTTATTTCTTCCTTCGTTGCCAACAATTCTGAAAATGCACTTGCACTTCCTGCTGATACACCCATATAAAATGCATATTTATAATCTTGTTCTTTCATCCAGCCTGCGACAAATCCAGCAACCATAGAATCTCCTGCTCCAACGCCATTTTTCAATGTCCCTTTTGGCGCCGGAGTCGCATATACATTGCCATCTCCTGCAATCAATACTGCCCCTTCACCAGCCATGGAGACCAGAACATTCACCGCTCCCATTTCCTGCAGCTTTTTACCATATGGAACCACTTCTTCTCTCGTCTTCAGCTCCACGTTGAATATTTCACCCAATTCATGATTATTGGGCTTAATTAAAAACGGGTGATACTCCAATACATTTAAGAGCAGATCCTGCGTTGCATCCACAACAATCATGACTCCTCGTCCATCCAGTCTTCCCATAATCCTTCTGTATATATCATCCGGCATAGAATTCGGAATACTACCGGCAAGGATCAAAGTGTCACCTTGTCCTACCACATCCAACTTATCCATCAGAGAATTCACTGCTTCCTGATCAATTTTGGGACCACAACCGTTAATCTCTGTTCCATCAATAGACTTTAACTTCAAATTGATCCTTGACATTCCATTCTCAAGCCAGATAAAATCCGACTTCACGCCCATCTCTTCCATTCGACGTACAATCTCATCTCCGGTAAACCCTGCCGCAAATCCCAATGCTGTATTCTCGATCCCGAGATTGCCAAGCACTGTTGACACATTAATTCCTTTTCCACCCGGGAGTATCAATTCAGAGCTTGTACGATTGGTCAATCCCAATTTAAAGTCTTCTACAGAAACAATATAATCTAGTGACGGATTAAATGTAACTGTATAAATCATTTCATTTCCTCCTGTTTTTATTTTATGCTTGCATTATACATTCAAAATCGGTCAAAGTCAATCAAACTATTTCACAAATATAACTATATATTTTCGTTGAATGTGCACAACCGAGTTTGACTGATTTTGACCGATTATAGATTCCTTACATGCAAATGAGGGATTGTTTTCAACAATCCCTCATCAAACTTTTATCTGTTCTAATACTTTTCCAATCGGAGCCGCAATGGTCAGTTCTGCCCCTACTTCTCTCGCTGTAGCACCTTTGTTGATTACAACCAGATGCTTTCCTCTGAAATAATCAATAAATCCTGCCGCAGGATATACGACCAGGGAAGTTCCTCCAATGATCAGCGTATCCGCATTGCTGATTGCCCGGATACTTTTCTGAATGATATCGGAATCCAGCCCCTCCTCGTACAGCACAACATCCGGCTTGATCACACCACCGCAGGTACACCTTGGAATCCCGTCCGCGTGTTTCACATATGCCGCATCGTAGAATTTACGGCATCTCTGGCAATAATTCCTGTGAATGCTTCCGTGAAGCTCCAGCACATTTTTACTTCCTGCCGCCTGATGAAGTCCGTCAATGTTCTGTGTAATGACCGCCGTAAGCTTCCCCGCCGCTTCCAGTTCTGCGAGCTTCAGATGTGCCGGATTCGGCTTTGCATCCAGGAACATCATCTTGTTCTTATAAAACTCATAAAAGCCTTCTGTATTACGTACAAAGAAGCTGTGGCTTACGATCTGCTCCGGCGTATACTTATACTGCTGATGGTATAAACCGTCCGCACTTCGAAAATCCGGAATATCGCTCTCCGTGGATACTCCGGCGCCTCCAAAAAATACAATGTTCCTGCTGTCATCAATAATTTTCTGCAATCTTTCTACTTCTGTTTCCATCTTTTAAGACTCCTTTACCTTGCTGTATCCGGTAAAAAATTCAGTCAGTACATCCAGAGTCTTTACCAGAACCGGCAGCTCCTTTTCATCCAGTTTATCCAGGATTGCCTGCGTCATCTGCCGATGATAATCCTCATGATGATGGTACGCTCTTACCCCTTTTTCTGTCAGCTTCACATATACAACGCGTCGATCTGCCTCGCTTCTGTGACGCTCTACGTATTTTTTATTTACCAGACTGTTCATGGCTGTGGTGAGGGACCCGACGGTGATCTTTAACTTTTTCGCAATGGAAGACATATTTCTGCCGTCACCAAGTCCGATTGCCTCGATGACATGCATATCATTGTTTGTCAGATCCTTGAATTCCTCTGTTATGATTGCCTTCTCTTCCAGCTCCCAGATCTCATTGATCAGGTTCACCAGTGTATTATTAATCAGCTTATATGCGTCGTCCATTCCCATTGCCCTTCACTCTTCCTACTTTTCTACACCAACATTATACCCTTTCCGGCAGGAGAGAATCAATAACTTCTTTTACAGTTTCAATTCGACTGGCCTTATACGCATACGCACCACAGAACAACAGTGCGTCCTCCACTTCTCCTTTGGCTGCATGGATCAGTGCTTCTGTAATGCAGTAAGGAATCTTTGCAGGATTACAGCCATTCAGACATCCCCGGCATCTGGTCGGCGGGATCCGTTCCCCGGACATAACTTTTTCCATAAAAGGATTGACGATGGCACGTCCCGGCATTCCGACCGGACTTTTAACAATGGCAATGTCTTCCTTTTCTGCTCTTACATACGTCTCTTTATAACGGATATCTGCATCACACTCTTCGGTTGTCACAAATCTTGTCGCTACCTGAATCGCATCGGCTCCAAGGGCAAATGCATGCGCTGCCTGCTCCTGATTCTCAATGCCTCCGGCAACTGCTACCGGAATCTTCTGACCGTACTTGTCTTCATATTCCCTGATAGCTTCCAGAATAGCATGGATCTCCCCGTCATATTCTTTCACAGGATCTTTCACTGTACAGGCAGAATCAGCCCCGTATTCCGCAAGCTGTTCTCTGGTGAATCCCAGATGTCCTCCGGCGAGCGGACCTTCAATGACCAGAAGATCCGGGATTCTTTTGTATTTTCGGTCCCAGTACTTTAAGATCACTCTTGCCGACTTTTCGCTGGATACGATCGGTGCAAGCTTGACATCGGAATCTTCCGCGAACTTCGGCAATTCCGTCGGAAGTCCTGCTCCGGAGACGATCAGATCTGCACCTGCAGCAATCGCCGCCTTTACATACTGTTCATAGTGCTGCATTGCTACCATGATGTTGAATCCAATCACGCCTTCCGGAGCAATATCTCTCGCTTTCTCATATTCTTTTTGAACTGCTCTTAAATTGGCCTTCAATGGATCCTCGTCAAAATCCGGCTCCTGAAAACCAATCTGGGCGGCAGAGATGATCCCTATGCCGCCCTCTTTTGCAACGCTCCCGGCAAGACGGCCCAGACTGATTCCTATGCCCATTCCGCCCTGAATCAACGGAAGCTTTACTTCTATATTACCAATTTTCAATGGTCTTACCTTCATATATTTTCTCCTCGCTCCTCTTCTGTTACAGTTGCCGGAATCTCTGATATCTGCGCTCTGTCAGTTCTTCCCGGGACATTACTTCATATCGATTCAGAAATTCTTCCAGCTCGCGTTCCAGAGGAGTGATTACCTGATGGATATTCCGGACCGTATATTCTTCCGGCTCCCAGAATACTTTTTCCACGATTCCCTGCTGATACAGATCTTCTGCCGTAAGCCGCATGACCTTTGCCGCCTCTTTTGCCCTGGAACTGTCCTTCCACAGAATACTTGCAAAGCCTTCCGGTGACAGGATGGAATAGATGGAATTCTCCAGCATCCATACTTCATCCGCAGTTGCCATAGCAAGTGCTCCTCCGCTTCCGCCTTCTCCGATAATGATAGAAAGCACCGGGACCTTCAGTCCTGACATCTCATAGATGTTTCTCGCAATCGCCTCTCCCTGGCCGCGTTCTTCTGCTTCCAGGCCACAAAAGGCTCCAGGCGTATCTACAAAACAGATCACCGGGCGATGGAACTTCTCTGCCTGTTTCATCAGGCGAAGCGCCTTGCGATATCCATCCGGAGAGGGCATACCAAAGTTTCGTTCAATATTTTCTTTTGTATTGGTACCTTTTGCCTGTGCGATCACAGTAACCGGCCTGCCATGGAAGCTGGCAATTCCGCCGATGATCGCCTTGTCATCTGCATAATAACGGTCTCCGTGGAATTCTATGAAGTCAGTAAACATGCGCTGAATATAGTCACTTCCTACCGGACGGTCTTTTTTCCTGGACAGTTGCACACGCTCCCACGCATCCACAGAAGTTCCCTCCTGTCCATGCGGCAGATTTCCGCCTTGTATCCCCATCTGCATGCCGGCATTTCGGACAAAACGCTCTGTCTCCTCTGTACTTTTCGGACTCATCTTTTCTTCATGAAGCGACAGAATCCGGGACAGAGTTGCCTTAAGCATTGGACGTTCCACAATCGCGTCGATGAATCCATGCTCCAGCAGAAATTCCGAACGCTGAAATCCTTTCGGAAGCTTCTGTCCTATGGTCTGTTCAATCACCCGGGGGCCGGCAAAACCAATCAGAGCCTTTGGTTCCGCCAAAATCACATCACCCAGCATGGCAAAGCTTGCCGTGACTCCTCCGGTAGTCGGATCTGTCAGAACACTGATATACAGAAGACACGCATCACTGTGTCTTTTTAATGCAGCAGAGGTCTTGGCCATCTGCATCAGAGAGGTAATTCCTTCCTGCATTCTGGCTCCCCCGGAACAGGCAAACAGAATCACCGGCAATCGTTCCTCAGTCGCTCTTTCCACGGCTTTTGCAATCTTTTCACCGACAACTTCTCCCATGCTTGCCATGAGAAATCTTCCGTCACAGACTCCGATCACCACTTCTTTTCCGTCTATTTTCGCTTTTCCGGTGACGATCGCCTCATTCAGTCCTGTTTTTTCCCGCAGTCCTTCCAGCTTTTCCTCATATCCTTTATAATTCAGCGGGTTTCTGGTCTCCATATTCAGATCCCATTCTTCAAAAGAACCCTGATCAGTCACCATCTCGATTCTCCGATAAGCATGTACCCGAAAATATCCTCCACACTTCGGACAGATATAATATCCTTTCTTTACATCATCTGCAATAATTGCACCTCCGCATTTGTTACATTTGCGAAGAAGCCCTTCCGGAACCTCCGGTCTGCCGGAAAAAGGGATATAGCTTTTTTTCGTTCCTGAAAGTCTGGTCTTTTTAAACATATTATCTAGCTTCATAGACGTTCACCCTTACAATCTCTCGATAAACTCAATATCAATATTACCCTCAATATAATCCGGATGATTCAGAATATCATACTGGTAATCCACATTTGTATCGATTCCTTCAATGATGACCTCTCCCAGTGCACTTCGCATCTTCAGGATCGCCTCATCTCGGTTATCCGCCCATACAATCAGTTTGGCAACCATGGAATCATAGTACGGTGGAATGGTATATCCGCTGTAGATTGCTGAATCGATCCGTATGCCTTTACCACCCGGCAGATACATATCCGTAATCGTTCCCGGAGACGGCCGAAACCCTTTCTCCGGATTTTCAGCATTAATCCTGCATTCGATCGCATGTCCCGTAAGTCTGATATCCTCCTGACGGAAGGACAGTGTTTCTCCGGATGCGATACGGATCTGTTCTTTTACCAGGTCAATTCCGGTCACCCACTCGGTCACCGGATGTTCCACCTGAATCCGGGTATTCATCTCCATAAAGTAAAAGTTGCCACTTTTCTCCAGCAGAAATTCAATGGTTCCGGCATTCACATATCCTGCAGCCTTTGCCGCTTTTACAGCAGCCTCCCCCATCTTCTCCCGAAGTTCCTCTGTAAGAGCGATAGACGGCGATTCCTCGATCAGCTTCTGATGATTTCTCTGAATGGAGCAGTCTCTTTCTCCCAGATGAACCACATTGCCATAGCTGTCTGCAAGAATCTGGAATTCAATGTGTCTAGGGTGCTCCACAAAATGTTCGATATACATGGTATGATCGCCAAAGGCCATCTGCGCCTCTTTCTGCGCGGTCTGAAAACTCTGTACAAATTCTTCCGCAGACCTGGCGACCCTCATTCCCTTTCCTCCGCCGCCAAGCGCCGCTTTTACAATGACCGGATACCCAATTGCGGCCGCAATCTCTGCCCCTGTCTCTGCATCATAAACTGGCTCTGTACTTCCCGGAATGACCGGAACTCCCGCGGCGATCATCGTATTTCTTGCTTCCTGCTTGTTGCCCAGACTTGCGATCACCTTCGAATCCGGTCCGATAAATGTAATATTGCACTGCTCACAGAGTTCTGCGAACTTGCTGTTTTCTGATAAAAATCCAAACCCCGGATGGATCGCATCCGCTCCGCTCACAATTGTGGCGCTCAAGATACGATCCATACTCAGGTAGCTTTCACCGGACGGCGCCGGTCCGATACAGATGGCTTCATCCGCCAGCTTCGTATGAAGCGCCTCCCGGTCTGCCTCTGAGTATACAGATACCGTTTCAATTCCCATCTCCCTGCAGGCACGGATAATTCGCACCGCGATCTCTCCGCGGTTGGCAATCAATACTTTTTTTATCATTTTTCTGTCACCTATCCGATCATAAATGTCAGTTCTGCGCTGACAACTACTTTCCCATCAACACTTGCTACAGCCTCGCCGACTCCCACCGGCCCCTTCTGTTTGATAATCCTGGTCTCCAGACGTACCTTGTCTCCCGGTACAATCTTTCCTTTAAACTTACATTTATTGATACCGCCAAAGTATGCAACTTTTCCGCGGTTTTCTTCTACACTTAAGATTGCGACTGCTCCGGCCTGTGCCAGGGCTTCCACAGTCAGTACTCCCGGCATAACCGGCTCCTGCGGAAAATGCCCTTTGAAAAAGTCTTCTCTGTAAGATACACATTTATATCCGACCGCATACTGTCCCGGCTCATAATCTTCTATATAATCCAGAAGTAAGAACGGATGTCTGTGCGGAATGATCTCCTTAATCTGATTAATATCCAAATGATTCATTCTGTTCTTCTCCTTTAAGCAATACGGAACAACGGCTGTCCGTACTCAACGGCTTCTCCGTTTTCTACCAGAACCTCCGTGATCGTTCCGTCATACTCACTCTCAATCTCATTCATCAGTTTCATTGCTTCCACAATCGCCAGAGTCTGCCCCTTCTTCACCTGGTCTCCCACACTAACAAATGGACTGGCATCCTCTGCAGGTGCCGCATAAAATGTTCCTACCAGCGGTGATTCTACCACTTTTCCACCTGCCGTTTTCTCTTCCTTTTCCGGAATCTCCGCTTTCGGTGCCTCTGCTGCCACCGGAGTTCCCATGACGACCTGTGTGGCCTGCACCTTTTCACCTTTTTTGGTAAGATGCAGTTTTACCCCGTTTTCTTCATACCTGAAGCCGGTCAGTTCTGAATCTGACACCGCATTGATTAATTTGACAAGGTTTTCTAACTCCATACTCTGCAGATCCTTTCTCTATCCTTCATACTTCTTTAACAATAAAGTTGCATTATGACCGCCAAATCCCAGAGAATTGGTCAGGACACAGCGAACATCTTTCTCCACCGGCGCACCGATCGCATAGTTCAGATCACATTCTTCATCCGCAACTTCTGTTCCCATTGTCCGATGAATATATCCGTCCTGGATACTCTTCACGCATGTGATAAATTCCACGCCGCCGGCAGCTCCGAGAAGGTGGCCGATCATAGATTTTGTCGAATTCACTACCACATTTTTTGCAGCATCCTTAAGTGCCACTTTGATTGCTCTGGTCTCAAACAGGTCATTGTGATGCGTACCTGTCCCGTGTGCATTAATATAATCAATCTGATCCGGTGTTACATTTCCTTCCTGCATGGCAAGTTCCATTGCTTTTGCCGCGCCGCTTCCGTCCTCTGCCGGGGAGGTGATATGATATGCATCTCCGGTTGCTCCATATCCTGCAACTTCGGCATAGATCCTGGCACCTCTTGCCTTCGCATGCTCCAGTTCTTCCAGAACAACGACGCCTGCACCCTCTCCAAGAACAAAGCCGCCGCGATCTTTATCAAATGGAATGGAAGCACGCATCGGATCCTGTGCGGTGGAGAGTGCCGTCAGACTGGTAAATCCTGCCACACCGGTCGGGCAGATACAGCTCTCGGTACCGCCTGCGATCATAATATCCGCATCATCATACTGGATGGCTCGAAGTGCATCTCCGATACAGTTCGTTCCGGATGCACATGCTGTTACGACATTGGTACATTTCCCGCGAAATCCAAGCTGAATCGATATATTTCCCGCAGCCATGTTGGAGATCATAAGCGGAACCATCAGAGGATTCACTCTTCCCGGTCCTCTGGAAAGAAGCTTTTCATACTCTTTTTCCACTGTCTGAAGACTTCCGATTCCGGATCCTACGATTACACCCGCACGGAACGGATCTTCTTTTTCAATCTCCAGTCCGGCATCTTCATATGCTTCCTTTGCTGCCGCTACCGCATACTGGGAAAACAGTTCCATGCGTTTTGCTGCTTTAAAGTCCATCCGTTCTTTTGCAACAAATCCTTTTACCTCAGCTGCCAGCTTTACTTTATAGTCCGTCGTGTCAAATCTGGTAATCTCTCCGATCCCTACTTGTCCGGCTTTGATTCCTTCCCAGAACTCATCCACGGTATTACCGATCGGTGTCACTGCTCCAAGTCCTGTTACTACAACCCTTCTCTTCATTTTTCTGTTCTCCTTCAACTATTTACATCACCATACCGCCATCTACATGCAGCACCTGTCCTGTAATGTATCCGGCATCTTCTGATGCAAGAAATGCTGCTGCCGCCGCTACCTGTTCCGGCTTCCCGAATCTTCCGAGTGGAATCTGAGAAACGGAAGCTTCTTTTACTTTGTCGGAAAGCACATCCGTCATATCGGTTTCAATAAATCCCGGTGCAATGGCATTGACTGTAATCCCACGGGAAGCCACCTCTCTTGCAGTGGCTTTGGTCAGACCGATGATCCCCGCCTTGGAAGCCGCATAATTGACCTGCCCTGCGTTACCGGTCACTCCTACGACAGATGCCATATTGATGATACGTCCGCTTTTCTGCCGAAGCATCTGACGCACCACAAAACGAGTCGTATTAAATGCGCCTTTCAGATTGATATCAATGACCCGATCAAAATCTTCTTCTGACATCTTCATCAGAAGCCCGTCTCTTGTGATTCCTGCATTGTTCACCAGAATGTCGATTCTTCCATATGCATCCATAACATCCTGGATCATACTCTTACATGCCTCATGATCAGACACATTGCACTGACAGATGGATGCGGTTCCACCGCCTGCTTCTATCTCCTGCTTTACTTCTTCCGCTTTTTCTTTTGATCCGTTGTAATTCACTACAACCGTTGCTCCCATTGAAGCAAGTTTTAAGGCAACCGCTTTTCCGATTCCTCTGGAAGCTCCCGTCACTACTGCAATCTTTCCTTCTAACATACATACTCCTTCTCCGGTCGCTGCCATACTCTCGCTATCTGACCAGTTCTGCCGCAACCTTTTCCACATCTTCAAGGGTCGCAATGTTATATACTTTCACATCACGATTGATTTTCTTCATAAATCCTGCCAGCGTTCTGCCCGGTCCGATCTCTACAAAGATATCAACACCGTCAGCGATCATCGCTTCCATGCTCTGCATCCAGCGTACCGGAGAACTCACCTGTTCTTCCAGAAGCGCAGCCGTCTGCGCGATATCTGTCACGGCTTTCGCGGTCACGTTCGTCACATAAGGTATCTCCAGTGCGTGAAGCTGTGTCCGGGCCAGCTCTTCTGCAAGTTCTTCGCCCGCTTTTCGAAGCATCGGTGAATGGAACGGTCCGCTGACGTTCAACATAACCGTCCGTTTTGCTCCGGCTTCTTTCAGCTTTGCTTCCGCTTCTTTTACGGCCCCGGTCTCTCCGGTGATCACAATCTGCCCCGGACAGTTATAATTGGCGATCGTCACACCATCGATCGCATCCGTGACCGCTTCAATTGCCTGTTCATCCATTGCCATAATCGCACACATGGCTCCTTCGCCTGCCGGTACGGTATTCTGCATCAGGATTCCTCTTTTTCTTACCAGGCGGATCGCATCCATATCGCTCATTCCGCCTGCAACAGCAATCGCACAATATTCACCCAGGCTTAACCCTGCGGTGATATCTGCCTTCAGCCCCTGTTCCTGCGCCGCTCTTGTCATCGCAAGACAGGTGGTTACCAGTGCTGCCTGTGTATATTCTGTCAGGTCAAGCTTGTCATTTGGCTCAAAACAAAGCGCTTTCATATCCAGCCCCAGTACTTCGCCCGCTTCATCATAGATGCGTCTGGCTGTTTCATTCTTTTGATAGAAATCCGCTCCCATCCCTGCTTTCTGTGCTCCCTGACCCGGATAGATAAATGCGATCTTACTCATAAAAACCCATTCCTTTCATCAAAGCATCTGTTTCTTTTACCAGCTTTTCGATCAGCTCCTTACAGGACATTCTTTCTTTTACCATTCCGGCAATCTGTCCTGCCATGACACTTCCGTTTTTTACATCCCCGTCTACAACGGCTCTTCTTAAGCCACCAAGCGTCAACTGCTCCAGCTCTTCAAAGCTTGCACCTTTATTTTCCAGTTCCATATATTTCTTTGTCATATCATTGCGAAGGGCACGAACCGGATGTCCGGTCGTTCTTCCTGTGACACGGGAATCAATATCCTTCGCCCTGATGATTCTTTCTTTATAATTGTCATGTACCTGAGACTCATCCGTTACTACGAAATGCGTTCCCATCTGTACCCCTTTTGCTCCCAGCATAAATGCTGCCGCAATTCCTCTTCCGTCTGCGATCCCTCCTGCCGCAATGACCGGAATCTTAACTGCATCTGCAACCTGCGGTACCAGTACCATCGTTGTATTCTCTCCGATGTGTCCTCCCGCTTCACAGCCTTCTGCCACCAGAGCATCTGCTCCGCAGCGTTCCATACGTTTTGCAAGGGCCACAGAAGCAACCACAGGAATGACTTTTACTCCTGCTTCTTTCCACATCTTCATGTATTTCTCAGGATTTCCCGCACCGGTCGTAACGACTTTTACGCCTTCTTCCACGATGACTTTCGCCACCTCATCCGCATACGGGCTCATCAGCATAATATTGACTCCAAATGGTTTATCTGTCAGTTTCTTTGCTTCGCGTACCTGTTCTCTCACCCACTGGGCAGGTGCACTTGCAGCTCCGATCAGACCGAGTCCTCCTGCTTCTGATACGGCTGCTGCCAGATGATACTCTGCAACCCACGCCATGCCTCCCTGGATGATCGGATATTCGATTCCCAATAATCTGGTTACTTCTGTCTGCATATCTAAAACCCCGCTTCTTTCTTATTCTTTGTGTGCGTTAATATATTCCACAACATCTCCTACAGTTGCGATTTGTTCCAGATCCTCTGTCGGGATCTCAATGCCGAACTCATCTTCCAGAGCCATAGCAAGCTCAAAAAGATCCAGAGAATCTGCTCCAAGATCTTCTTTAAATGTAGCTCCCTCTGTAATTGCATCCTCATTTACTCCAAGATTTTCAGCAATCATTGTCTTAATCTGTTCTAACATCTCATTTTCTCCTTTTACATTTCTTTTTCTTTATTAAAAATCTATATAAACCGGGAAAGCTTGCCGCCGTCGGTTTATCGCATCATTCTCCCATCCTGCCGGTTACCATTCCAGCAAGGATGCTCCCCAGGTAAGTCCTGCTCCAAATCCCGCCAGCACAATCTTCTGTCCCCTCTTCAATAACCCTTTCCGGTTCATCTCATCTAACAGGATCGGAATGCTCGCAGAAGATGTATTACCATACTCCTGAAGGTTCATCGGAAACTTCTCAATGGACTCTCCCAGACGTTTTGCCACGGATTCTACAATCCTCCGGTTTGCCTGATGCAGGATATACCATGCAATCTCTTCTTTTTCTACCTGATTCTTTTCCAACAGTTCTTCTACCGCCTGCGGTACACTCTTTACCGCAAATTTGAATACTGCCCTGCCATCCATCTGCATCAGGTAACGATCCTCCATCCATTCCTGCGGATCTACGTTCCCGGCAAGTCCGCTTTTATCATAACGGCTGGTACAGCTAAGTGCCGCTCCCCTTGCCCCATCGGAGTGCGTTACCGGAATGTACGCCTTCTGATCACAGGCTCTTACAACAGCTGCTCCCGCCCCGTCTCCGAATAAGATGCAGGTTCCGCGATCTTCCCAGTTCGTCAGATTGGACAGACTTTCACTTCCTATGATCAACGCATTCTGATATACACCGGAAGCAAGATATGCCATCGCCGTATTATAGGCAAGTACAAATCCGGTACAGGCAGCACTGAGATCAAAACAGGTTGCATGAACCGCGCCCAGTTCTTTTTGAACTTCACAGGCTGCACACGGGAGCACAACATTCGAAGAAATAGTCGATACAAGAATCAGATCGATCTCCTTCGCAGACATTCCCGCATTGTCCAGAGCCCTCTTCCCCGCTTCCGCCGCCATAGACACCGTCGTTTCTTCTCTGATGATATGACGTCTTACGACTCCGGTTCGCTCCTGTATCCATTCATCGCTGGTCTCTACCAGCTTTGCAATATCATGATTGTCCATTGTGAATGACGGTGCAAAAGATCCCGTCCCACATATTTTTCCAGTCATATAAATACCTCTGATTTACTTTGAAAACAAATTATTTTGACTTTCAAAGTATATACCATATTGTTTTGCATGTCAAGTATTTTGATTATCAAAATATTATTCAAAAAAAAGAATCCTAAAACCTTTATGGGCTTATAAAAAAAATCTAACGGTCCAGCCCAATAAATCTGAGATTTCAGGTGAAAATAAGAAGATAATTGGGTATAAATATATAGACATTAAGAGAGCGCCCAATATTTCAGGCATTTAAGAGAAATCTTTTCGTATGAAGATAAAAAAGAGGATGTATGCAGAAAAAAATATCCGGCATCAGGACTTCTTTACCTGTCCCGATGCCGGTTCATTTCTGACTTCAGATTTTACATATTCATCTGTTTTACAACTTCCTCTGCCGCCGGACTTCCTGCCACTCCGCCGATTCCGGTCTCACGCAGGGAAACATCCATCTTATCTCCGACCTCTTTCATCGCGTCAATGACCTGATCCACCGGAATCTTGCTTGTAATTCCCGCCAGTGCCATATCGGCTGCCGCCATCGCATTCACTGCACCTCCGACATTTCTCTTTACGCACGGAACTTCCACCAGTCCCCCAACAGGATCACATACCAGCCCCATCAGATTCTTCAAAGCCATCGCACAGGCATCTCCGATCTGCTGTGTATTTCCGCCTCTGACATAACAGATCGCTCCTGCCGCCATACCGGAACCGGAGCCAATCTCCGCCTGACATCCACCGGACGCGCCGGCAAGATATGCACGATTAGCAATGATCTGTCCCAGACCTGCTGCCACATACATAGCCTCGATCATCGTTTCTTCCGGAACATCATATTCACGATAATAAGTAACCAGAACCGCAGGCAGTACACCACAGGCACCTGCCGTCGGAGCTGCAACGATACGCTTCATACAGGCATTGTTGCATCCCATTTTTAATGCATTGGCCATTACTTTCGCCATAAAATTGCCGCACAGAGGATCTCCTGTCTGCAGATACTGTTCCATCAGCCCGCCTTCTTTTCCGACCAGGCCGCTTCTGGATACTCTGTCAGGTTCATAAGCATCCAATGCATCCAGCATGGAATGCCACATATACTTCATCTTCTCCCAGGAATCCTCAACTTTGATGCCGCGTTCATCTGCATCTTCAAGCTGTATCGCCTTCCAGAATGGAATCCTGTCTTTTTCACACCTTTCCAGTGCTTCTTCCATTGATTGATATGACATACTCTTTTATATCCTCCACTATCCTATATTACGTTGTCCCGTTGGGATCAAGGAATTTCACTCTTATAATTCCCGGCTTGCTTTCCAGATCTTCAATTGCCTCACGAGGTACGATCTGATCCGTTTCAACTACCATGACCGCCGTACCGCCACGCTTATCACGGAACACCTGCATTGTAGCAACATTAATCTCTGCATTGCTCAGAGCAGTCGCCACTTCTCTGATTCTTCCCGGCTCGTCCACATTGCGGATAATCAATGTACAGCTCTCACCGCTGAAATTTACATCAATCCCATCCAGTTTACATACCCGGATTCTTCCACCTCCGATGGAATATGCCTGAATCTTCATCGTCGGAACTCCTTCTGCCTCCATGATAATCTGAGCCGTATTCGGATGTGCTTCCTTGATATCCTTATTCTGGATCGTGAATTCCATTCCCTCTTCATGTGCCACTTCAAAGCTGGACGGAATCCTCATATCATCCGGGAGCATCCCCAAAAGCCCCGCGATCAAAGCTTTATCCGTTCCATGTCCTTTCCCCGTTGCGGCAAATGAACCATGCAGATATACGGTTGCCTTCTCAGGCTGTCTTCCAAAGAGCTGTCTTGCAATCAGACCGATACGCGCTGCTCCTGCTGTGTGGGAACTGGACGGACCTACCATAACAGGTCCTAAAATGTCAAATATATTTCCCATTTGTTTACCCTCTCTTTTCTTATTTTGACATATTTCTTCTTATATTATACTTGTCTTACTCACGCTTTACAACGGAAATTTACAGCATTTCTAAAAGGGATCTTCTCCTGTATCTTTCTCAAAACTACCTTTTGGAAATATTGTAAAATACATTTGAATATGCTAAGATTGGATACAGTCTGAAAGGAAGTGTACATGATGAACAAAAAAGAAGTACTGGAAATCCGCAAGCAGTTTACTCCGGAAAACTGTGCGATCACCCGTATCTGTGGCTGCTATGTGGATCATGAAAAAGAGAAAAAAATGGAGATGAAAAAGGCCTTTCTTTCCCTGCCGGAGGAAGAGGCTTTCAAATATTTTGACATATTTAAACACACGCTCTCCGGCACGCTCGGAAAAAATCTGATCAATATGGAATTTCCTCTGGAGCAGGAGTTAAATGGAGGAACCCAGGAATTCCTGTTAAAGCTTCGCGACAGCAAGCTGGAAGACGATCTGCTTCTGGATGAATTCTATGATAAAGTAATCGAAAACTATGAATATGGTGAGAATTATTTTATTGTACTGATTCATGCAGTCTATGATGTTCCGGGAGTAGCCAAAGACGGCATGGAGATGTTCGATGCCTCCGAAACCGTCTACGATCATATCTTATGCAGCATCTGCCCGGTCAATCTTACAAAAGCCGGACTGACCTACAATGCTGCTACCAATAATATAGAAGACCGCATCCGTGACTGGATTGTAGACGCTCCGGTAAAAGGCTTCCTCTTCCCTGCATTCCAGGATCGCGCCACCGACCTGCATGGCGTCCTGTATTATACAAAGAAGCCGGAAGAGCTTCAGCCCGCCTTTATCGCCAACGTTCTCGGCGCCGCCATTCCGCTGACTGCCGGTGATCAGAAGACCACCTTTCAGGCCATCATCAGCGATACTCTGGGAGAGGACTGCGATTATGAAGTTGTCCGCAACATCCACGACAATCTGAATGAAATGCTGGAAGAATCCAAAGAAGAACCGGAACCACTGGAATTATCCAAACCCGATGTCAGAAAACTCTTATCCAGAAGTGGTGTGTCTGAAGAAAAGCTTGAATCCTTTGACAAAGAGTATGAAGAAACCGTCGGCGAACACAAAACACTTCTTGCATCCAATATCGCCAGCGCCAGAACATTCCAGATCGAAACACCGGATATCGTCATAAAAGTGAATCCGGAACGCTCAGATCTGGTGGAGACCCGGGAAATCGACGGCAGACGCTGCCTGGTCATCGCCATCGACGATCATCTGGAAGTAAATGGGATCGAGGTAAAGTAAGGATTCCTTGGCTCTCTACTGGCATCGAGATTCTGGAAATTCCTGATATCTCGATGCCATTTTGTGTCAGGGCAGGTCCTTCATCCTTTGACATGCATCGAGTTACAACATATTTCTTAATTATATATGTATTTTTCCTTCCAAAATCATCCATATTCTCTGTTTTTGTCATCTAGTTACCAGTTTCTTACATTTTTTAGATGCATATTTCTACTCAAAATACCTTCTTCTGGCATATATGTGATCTGATTTTTTTAATTCTCGATGCAAACTCCTCTCTCCAATATAACTTTTCAGCATATATTTATCTGAATTTGTCAAATCCTCGATGCAAAACGATTTCTAAAACGAACACACTGCCTTCCTGAGATCTTCTTTTTTCGCTTCCGACTTTTTTTTGCGAGATTTTTTTAAATTTTTTCAAAAAAGTATTTGCATTCTCGTGTATCCTGTGATAGAATATCTTTTGTCAGCGGAGATGGCGGAATGGCAGACGCGCTAGATTCAGGTTCTAGTGGGAGTTAGTCCTGTGAGGGTTCAAGTCCCTTTCTCCGCATCACAAAAGCCCTTGAAATTCAAGGGCTTTTTCATTTTGTCTAAAGTTCGCACCGTATCCTGTTATCTTCCTTACGGCAACAAATAAAGCAGTGTCAATCATTCATTTTCAAAGCCCTGGCAGACTGATCACTCAATCTGCCGGGGCTTTTTATGTATCATCTACTGTTTTGTTTTCCCCGGAACCCATTTTCCGTTTGCGTCTACATAATATCTGTCGTTGTCGACCCATTCATCTGTAGCCATTACTCCGTCGGACTTCAGATAATAATTGCCAACCCACTGGTTCGTGACTTTCTTTCCTCCTGAAGTGAAATAATAATATTTTCCGCCAATGGACAACCAACCGGTCGCCATCGCTCCGGTACTCATGAAGTAATAAGTATCATCCAGCCATTCATTCGCATACATGATGCCAGTTGCCGGTGCAAAATAATACCAGGTGCTTCCGGACTGCAGCCAGCCGGTCGCCTTTGCTCCTGAACTCTTGAAATAATACCAGTTCTCGTCCAGTTGCAGCCAACCTGTCGTCATCACGCCGTCGCCCTTCAGATAGTAGGTATCCTGATACCATTCATTCTCCAGCATCGCTCCGGTCTCTGAATCCATATAGTACCACTTACCTGCGGACTGCAGCCAGCCGCTTGCTCTGACACCGCTGCTGTTCAGGTAATACCATTTACCGGAGAGATCCAGCCAGCCGGTCGCCATAGCTCCGCCACTCTTCAGATAATAATACTTGCCATCCAGCTTCAGCCACTGATTCTCATACATCATTCCTGTCGCCGGATCAAAATAGTACCACGTATTCTTAATCTTATTCCATCCGGTCACACGATAACCGGATGCATCGAAATAATACCATTGTTCGTCAATCTTCTTCCAGCAGCTCACCGGATAGGTTCCATCCGTACAAAGGAACCACCAGCCTTTGGAATTGGACTTCCATTCACCCAGAGGCAGTTTCGGAATGCTCTGGATCTCTTCGTCTCCACACTTGCTGCATACACGCTTCTTACATCCTTCTTCTGAAGTCGTCGCTTCTTTTACCGTCTGCCATTCTCCATATGTATGTCCCGCTGCAGGGATTACTCGTGCACTATCTTCTTTTACTGCATCACAGGTGCTGCAATGAATACTTTCACTTCCTGCTTCTGTACATGTTGCTTCTTTCTCTACTGTATAGTCTGTATTCCAGGTGTGACCCTTGGCCGGGATCTCTTCCGTCCTGGTCGTTCCGCACACTGTACAAGTATAGGTCGTTTCTCCGGTTTCCGTACACGTTGCTTCCGTTGTCACCTTTCCTTCATCCCAGCTGTGACCCTTCGCCGGTATCTCTCGTGCACTATCCTCTTTTACTGCATCGCAGATACTGCAATGAATACTTTCACTTCCTGCTTCTGTACATGTTGCTTCTTTGTCCACTGTATAGTCTGTATTCCAGGTATGGCCCTTTGCCGGGATCTCTTCCGTCCTGGTTGTTCCGCACACTGTACAAGTATAGGTCGTTTCGCCGATTGCCGTACACGTTGCTTCCGTTGTCACCTTTCCTCCATCCCAGCTGTGTCCCTTCGCCGGTATCTCTCGTGCACTATCCTCTTTTACTGCATCGCAGATACTGCAATGAATACTTTCACTTCCTGCTTCTGAACATGTTGCTTCTTTGTCCACTGTATAGTCTGTATTCCAGGTGTGACCCTTGGCCGAGATGACTTCCGTCCTGATCGTTCCACACACTGTACAGGTATAGGTCTTTTCGCCGGTTGCCGTACATGTTGCTTCCGTTGTCACTTTTCCTTCATCCCAGCTGTGACCCTTCGCCGGGATCTCTCGTGCACTCTCCTCTTTTACTGCATCGCAGATACTGCAATGAATACTTTCACTTCCTGCTTCTGTACATGTTGCTTCTTTATCCACTGTATAGTCTGTATTCCAGGTATGACCCTTGGCCGGGATCTCTTCCGTCCTGGTTGTTCCGCACACTGTACAAGTATATGTAGTTTCCCCGGTTTCCGTACACGTTGCTTCCGTTGTCACTTTTCCTTCATCCCAGCTGTGGCCCTTAGCAGGAACCTCGCGTGCACTATCCTCTTTTACTGCATCACAGACACTGCAATGAATACTTTCACTTCCTGCTTCTGTACACGTTGCTTCTTTGTCCACTGTATAGTCTGTATTCCAGGTATGGCCCTTTGCCGGTATCTCTCGTGTACTATCCTCTTTTACTTCATCGCAGACACTGCAATGAATACTTTCACTTCCGATTTCTGTGCAGGTTGCCTCTTTATCTACTGTATAATCTTCATCCCATGTATGGCCCTTTTCCGGAATCACTTCCGTCTTTGTACCTTCACAAACAGTACATATATACAGCTCCTCTCCTGCTTCTGTACACGTTGCTTCTGTGATTACCTCTCCTTCATCCCAGACATGATCACAGATGTACACTTCAAATTCCCTGTTATATTTTTCTGCATATTCCTGCGCTGTCGTATTCTCAAAACCATAGATCCGCTCAAAAGGAAGCGTATTTTGACTATCCGCAATCGTACATTCCTTATTAATCACAACTGCAGAAGTCAATCCTTTACAATTATAAAATGCATTTAGACCAATGTACTTCACATTTTTTGACAGGAACACACTTCCTGACAAATTACTACATCCATTGAAAGCTCCATTTCCAATAAATGTAACACTTAACGGAAGAACCAATTCCCCATCAAATCCGCTACACCCTCTAAAAGTATTTTCTTCAATTCTTGTAATACCTTCAGGAATTACCAACTGGCCGGAAAGTTTTGAACAGTTGCTGAAAGCTGCAGTGCCGATACTCGACAGGCCCTCTGGCAGTACCAGCTTTCCATTAAATCCACTACATCCCGAAAACACGCTATCTTCAATTCTAGTCAGATGCTCCGGCAATACCAGATCACCGCTAAAATACTTACAAGACATGAATGCTCCGCTTCCGATAGAGGTCAAACTATCCGGCAATCCTAAAGTTCCGGTAAAATTACAATTATTAAACGCTGAATTTCCTATCGTTTCAAGCTTTGCCGGCAATACCAGGTTCCCGGTAAAACCACTGCATAAACTAAACGCTTCATTTCCTATCGTCCTCAAATTCTCTGAAAGTCTTAATTCTGTAAACTTGTTGCAGCCAAAAAACGCTTGTGCTCCAATCGTTTCCACTTTCGCAGGTATAACCAGACTTCCTGTAAAACCATTGCAGGCCCCAAAAGCATCACGCTCTATGGATGTTAAGTTTTCCGACAATTGAAGCTCGGTAAATTGTTTACATCCATAAAAGGTACTTTCCTCAATTTTCATTATGCCTTCTGGTATAATCAGTTTCCCAGTAAAGCCTTCGCAATAACTAAACGCGCTTTTCCCAATATTCTTCAATCCTTCCGGCAATACCAGACTTCCTGTAAATCCACTACATCCCAAAAAAGCAGACTCCCCGATGGATGATATATTTTCTGACAGTTGAAGGCCTGTAAAGTTCTTACAATCACAGAATGTATATTCTTCAATTTTCGTTATCTCTTTCGGTATGATCAATTTTCCGGTAAAGCCTTCACACTGATAAAAAGCCCAACTACCAATACTCTTTAACCCCTCCGGCAATGCCAGGTCACCGGTAAATCCACTACATCCCAAAAAAGCAGACTTCCCGATGGATGATATATTTTCTGACAGTTGAAGGCCTGTAAAGTTCTTACAATCACAAAATGTATATTCTTCAATTTTCGTTATTTCTTCCGGTATGATCAATTTTCCGGTAAATCCTTCACACTGATAAAAAGCCCAACTACCAATACTCTTTAACCCCTCCGGCAATGCCAGGTCACCGGTAAATCCACTACATCCCCTGAAAGCAGAAGAACCGATTTCTGTGACACTGTCCGGTATGATTAATTCTCCGGCAAGTCCTGTAAACTGATAAAAGGCCCTGTTACTGATGCAGGTGATTCCTTGCTGGATCTCCAGTTTTTCCAGACTCTCTTTGTAGTTATTCCATGGCGCATTTCCATAATAATCTTTCATGGCACCATTTCCGCTGATCACCAGAGTATCCCCCGTCTCGTCAGCGTTACTGTCCAGCACCGTCCATACCACATTATCCTCCGTAGTAGCTCCACAGTTTCCACTTTCGATAACAATACTTTCTTCTTCGGCTTCCAAAACAATCTCTTCCTCAACCTCTTCGGTTCTTTCGATACTGTCTTCTTCGGCCGTCTGCTCCTCAGTAATCTGTTCTTCTACGATCTGCTCTCCTGCGCTAACGACTGCCATCTGTTCGGATTCCGCATCAGCGGCATAAGCTAACAGCATCGTATTGGGAATCACTGAATTGACAGTCAGTATCCCCACACCTAACAATGCAATCCATTTTTTTCTCATCAATACAATCCCTCTCCTTTGTATACCAATTTTCCTGTCACTGAAACGCACAAAACAGTTTTTATTCCAGTAACTATATTCTATCATATATGGAAGAAAATTCCGATACTATATTATACTTTCCTCAATTTCATAAAAAAAATAACACGACTGCTACTCCGTAAGGGGCAACAGCCGTGACTATCTTTATCTCATACTTTTTATATATTCAGTAACGCCTTCACTGACTAACTGTTTGGAAAGTTCACCAATCTGCTCAAGGGTACATTCCTTTTGATGGTCATACCAGAAATGCTTCCATTGAGTTTTTTTGAAGATTTACTGATTTTTTACGAAATTCTATAAAAATATGGTACACTGTCAAAAGGTAACTCTTGGATACCGGGAATCCAGAACTGGAGGTGCTTTATTCCATGTATCACTACTATATGTTCCACAAACCTTTTGGCTGTGTCACCGCCCGCCGCGATGACCACTATCCGACGGTCATGGACTATTTTTCCGAACTTCACAATGACAATCTGAATCCGGTAGGCCGCCTGGACCGCGAGACCACCGGTCTTCTTCTGATCACCGATGACGGCATGTGGAATCAGAAGCTTACCCACCCGGCTTATCACAAAGAAAAGACCTATGAATTTACGGTCCTCGGAGACCTGACCAAAGAGAGAATCCGCGCATTAGAAAACGGCGTCCTCTTAAAGGGCGCCGCCAGTCTTACTTCTCCTGCCCGGATCACAATTACCGGACATAATATTCTTTCTGATATTCTTCCTTCTCTTCACCCGGAAGTACAGGCATCCATCTCCTCCAATTTGCCGGATCATCCGGTCACCTTCGGAACCATCACAATCACCGAGGGGAAGAAACGCCAGATCCGCCGTATGATGAAGTCCGTTCATTGCTGTGTGATTGAACTGAAACGCATCTCCATCGGCAGCATCTGTCTGGATCCTCAGTTAAAACCGGGCGAGTGGAAAGAATTCTTTCCTGACTGATTATTTGGATGCTACCTGAACACAGTGTTCTCTTACCCACTCTTTAACCAGGTTATTGAGAACAATATCCTTCAAATCTTCTTCTGAAGCTGCTTCCTTCAGAGAATCAACATCCGTATATCCGTACAGATCAGCCAGCTCTTTCAGTTCTTTTTCATAGGTTTCATCATCCATCTTGATCTTCTCTTTGTCAGCAATGGCTTCTGTTGCCATCTTCTGCTTAATATTTTCCTTTGCAACGTCTTCGACCTGCTGTTCAAAGTCCTCGACCGTTGTTCCCATCTGAGTTTCGATAAAGTCTTCATACTCCTGTCCATAATATTCAGCTGCTGTCTTATACTGTTCGATCAGTGAATCCGAGAACTCTTTCACTTCATCCTCCGGGTATTTTTTCACTTCCGTATTCTCCAGAACCTTATCCCATGCTTCCTGTGTAAGAGAATCTTCGTAATTCTGCTCGTTGTCTTCTTCCAGCTGCTTCTTGACTTCTTCCTTATATTCCTTTACATTGGCAGACTCTTCAGACACCTGTTTTACAAAATCATCCGTCAGTTCCGGAACTTCCGTCTGAGCAATAGATTTTACAGTAATCGTAAATACAACATCTTTTCCAGCCAGATCTGTATTGCCATAATCATCCGGGAACTTTCCATTCCAGTCATAAGTCTCTCCAATCTCATGTCCGATCACGCTGTCTTCAAATCCGTCAATAAACTGACCGGAGCCAATTTCCAGCGGATAATCTGTGGAAGATCCGCCGTCAAATTCCTCGCCATCCATCTTTCCTACAAAATCAATCGTAGCCGTATCTCCGCTTTCTACCGCACGGTCTGTGATCTCCTTCATAGTCGCATTAGACTGCAGAGTGGCATTGATCGTATTCTCTACATCTTCATCCGTAACCTCTTCCGGTTTTTCCACCTCTTCTACTTCTACACCCTTGTACATGCTGATCTTCAGTTCATCTGTTTCCAGACCCTTGCTTGCAGCACACCCGGACAGAAGCATGGAAGCTGCAAGAGCTCCTGTTAATATAGCTACAACTTTCTTTTTCATATCACACCTCATTATATCTTAATTTATTAATTGCAGGCTGTACCTTCATCAGACTACCATTATGTTATAGCACATTCCGTTTCACATTCAAAGCTTTTTCACACATATTTCACTCTTTTATTCTCCGAACTCTATAACAAGGGAGAAAACAGACGACATACATATTCCAGCAAATGAGCCCTGACAGAACGACTACGATACATGATCTCTGACATCCTTGTACACTGCCTGCTGTCTGCCCGAAAGATTCTTTCACATGCTTCGGCTGTTTCCGAATCAAAGATCAGGGCATTCACTTCGCAATTCAGATGAAAGCTCCGCATATCCATATTCGCACTTCCAATACATGTCACTTTTTTGTCCACACACATACACTTTGCATGCAGGAACCCCTTCTCGTATCTGTAACAGACCGCTCCGTACTTCACCATCTCTTCTATATAAGAGCTTGTTGCACGATATACGATCGGATGATCCGGTTTGCACGGATACATAATACAGACGGATATACCACTTTCAAGAGCCTGAAGTAAAGCTTCCCGAATCTTCCTGTCCGGCACAAAATAAGGAGTCTGGATCAGAATTTCCTTCCTTGCATGCCGGATCAGATACAGATAATTATCACGAATCAGGGGGCGGAGTGAATCCGGTCCTCCGGATATGATCTGGACTGCCTTATCTCCGGGGCCATGATTCTGTATGGATTGAGCATTCGTATTTTTCAGGATCAGCTCCTGACCCGTCGCATAATACCAGTCACGAAAAAAACGCAGCAGCAGGGTGATAACCGCGCTTCCCTCTATCCGGATATGCGTATCCCTCCAGTATCCGAATCTCCGATCATAGCCCAGATACTCCTTTCCGATATTATATCCGCCAAGGAATCCAATCTTTCCGTCAATCACTGCTATCTTGCGGTGATTCCTGCAGTTGGCCCATCTTCCGGAAAGCATCATTCCGAGACTTCTTCGTGTTCCGCCGCATATATTGCCATCTGTCTTTGCTACATATATTCCCTTTTTGCGAAGCATGTTCCATCTGCCTGCACAGACATTCCGACACCCCAGTCCATCATACAGTATCCTGACTTCCACTCCCTGTCCGGCCTTTTTTCTCAGCACTTTTTCCATCCTTTTCCACACCGGATCCTCCCGGATGATATAATACTGCAGATAGATGGAAGATCTTGCCTTCTTCATCTCTGCAATCAGTGCATGAAACAGTTCTCTGCCATCAGTATAGATCTGCACCTCATTATCATCTGTCAGTACGGCATCTCCCATTCTGCGATTGCAGCGTATTAATCCTTGATACACTCCAAACTCTGACTCCCAGTTCCCCATATCATTCCACCTGTCTGTTCCCTTTTGCCTCTATTATTCCTTTCTTTTCAGAAAACTAATCGAAAATCTTTGGAGCTCTTGCACTTGCCCTTAAAGAATGTTACAATATACGTCATGAAAACAGATTTTTAGGAGGTACATTGTGAAGACATTTACAATCGTAATGCTTGTTATTCTTGTAGTATTAATCGTTGCGTGCATCGTATTATATTTTTTAGGGAAGAGAGCAGAAAAGAAACAGGCTGAACAGCAGCAGCAGCTGGACGCAGTTGCACAGACAATGTCCATGCTCATCATTGACAAGAAGAAGATGAAACTCAAAGACGCAGGATTTCCGCAGATCGTAATCGACAACACACCAAAGTATCTGCGCCGTTCCAAAGTTCCTGTTGTCAAAGCAAAGATCGGACCGAAGATCATGACACTGATGTGTGACGCTCAGGTGTATCCGCTGATTCCTGTAAAGAAGGAAGTAAAGGCTACCGTAAGCGGCATCTACATTACGGCAGTAAAAGGTGTAAGAGGTCCGTTGGAGACACCACAGAAGAAAAAAGGTTTTTTTGCAAGGTTAACAGGCAAATAATCCAAAAGCATAAGATAAGTAAAAGCATTGGAGCTTAATGTTCCAATGCTTTTATATTCAGCGATATATTACAATCTGCCACCGGTTCACTGTTAATATCCAGCGCATAATTGACACGCACTTCAATCAGTGATTCCTGAACGTCTACACGCATCTCTTTTGTATGAACTCCCATCATCAGTTCTCCATATGGCGTCTCATACTCGGTCATATGAATCTTATCCTTTTCAAATATCATATGCGTATTCGTCAGTCCGCTTTTGATTATCTCCAGCTTTTCTTCCCCGGTAATACGTACTTTGTTCTTAATGACTCCCGGTACCCCTTCCACAAGCTCATCATAAAGAACATAATGCTTGCCGTTTTTGAGATAATACGCAGCCGGTGTAATCATCTCGATCGGCTCATTTTCTTCGTTATCTTCATAATCATCTGCATTTCCGGACACCTCATAATGCAGTCCGGATATACTGAGCAGTACATCTTTCGTCATAATCTCTCCTTAATATTCTTCTATATTAATCTGCTTTGTCTTTGTCACATCATAAGGAAGAATGGAATCTGCAAATCTGGTAAATTTCTCTGCCGCATCGCTGACATAGAAGTCATAAGTTCCGGGCTCGCCGGAATGATTGGCAATATTTCTTTCTTTCAATATTGCTTTCAGATCCATCGCTGTCTCATATGCAGGATTCACAATATGTACTTTCTCCCCGAAATACTCCATAATTCTGGATCGAAGAAGCGGATAGTGGGTACATCCGAGAATCATGGTATCAATATCCGTTTTCTTCATATCCGCCAGATAGATATCGATCACTTCCTCTGTGATTCTGTGCTTTGCAAATCCTTCTTCCACCAGCGGAACAAAAAGCGGACACGGCTTCCCTACCACCTCTGCATCCGCTTTCAGGCTGCGGATTACTTTTGTGTATGTCTCGCTCTTTATCGTTGCTTCCGTTCCCAGAACGCCAATCTTCCCATTTCTCGTCTCCGATACAGCAGCTCTCGCTCCCGGTATGATCACACCAATGATCGGGATATCAAACTCCTTCTGTACGGTGTCCAGTGCCAGTGCGCTGGCTGTATTACACGCAATCACAATTGCCTTAACCTTCTTGGTCCTTAAGAAATGGATGATCTGTCTTGAGAAACGGATAATATTATTTTTTGATTTGCTTCCGTAAGGAACTCTTGCAGTATCTCCGAAATACACCACATTCTCCTCCGGCAGCTGACGCATGATCTCTCTTGCAACCGTAAGTCCACCCACACCGGAATCAAACACTCCGATTGGTGCTGTATTATTCTTTTCCATATCTATGTATCTCCTTTATTAATTACATCCACTCGTATTACCTATTGTATCTCCTTGTCCCACAGTTTTCAAGTGTATAGATTTTTTCTATCAGTATTTTTACTTATCCCAAAAAACAATTGGATTATTCCGGTTCCAATCACTATACTGAAAATAAAGATCATGTCAATTCAGGAGGTAATAAATATGTCAATCACAGCTGAAACAGCGAAAGCACATGCGAATGATCCTGCAGTATTATGTTGCAGAGCAGAAGGTGGTATTACAATCGAGCCTGCAAACCTGGAAGATCCGGCTATTTTTGATGAACTGGTAGATTCCGGACTTCTTAATCTGGATGGCTGCTTAAAAATCGGGCAGGTTCTGGGAGCAAAATTAACAAAAACAAGTGATTCCTTATGTCCACTGACTGCAGATAATGTAGAAGGCTTTAAAGATGCTGCTGATATTTCCGAAGAAGAGCCGGAGGAAGAAGCTGAGGCAGCCGATGAAAATGAAAAGGTTGCCGGTGTAGAAGTCAATGTGGCCGGCGCTGTTACAACAATTAAAAATGGAAAAGTAGTAATTTCTATTAAAGAAGGAAAAGACATCTATCTGGAACTTCCAATATAATCTCATTTGATATTGTTTCCCGGAAAAACGGACTGCCGACGGCAGTCCGTTTTTCCGTTCTCATTTATAATACTTTCGATAAGAATTCCTGTAATCTCGGATCCTTCGGATGTTCGAAGAACTCTTTTGGCTCCGCCTGTTCTCTGATCTGCCCTTCATCCATGAAGATCACTCTGGATGCCACTTCTCTTGCAAATCCCATCTCATGCGTAACCACGACCATGGTCATTCCGTCTTTTGCAAGCTTTTTCATCAGCTCCAGAACCTCTCCTACCATCTCCGGATCCAGCGCGGAAGTCGGCTCATCAAAGAGCATTACATCCGGATTCATGGCAAGTGACCGTACGATTGCAATACGCTGCTTCTGTCCGCCGGACAGCTGGGATGGGTAAGCATTGGCCTTTGCATCCAATCCTACCATCTCAAGAAGCTCCATCGCCTGCTTTTCCGCTTCTTCTTTGGATTTCCCAAGCAGCTTGATCGGAGCAAGCGTAATATTCTGTAGGATGGTCTTATGCGGAAACAGATTAAAATGCTGAAACACCATTCCCATCTTCTGCCGGTGCTTATTGATATCTACATGCTTGTCTGTGATATCAACCCCTTCAAAGTACACATGTCCCTCTGAAGGAACCTCCAGAAGGTTCAGAGAGCGCAGAAAGGTAGACTTACCGGAACCGGAAGGTCCTACTACCACCACTACTTCTCCTTTTCTGATCTCTTCGGAAACTCCGTTAAGCGCATGCAGCTTCCCGAACACCTTATGCAGATTTTCTACTTTAATCAATACATCTCCGTTATTAGTGGTCACTGCTTCTTAACCTCCTTTCCAGAATGTTAACAAGTTTTGAGAATATCAAAACCATAACCAGATATATAGCCGCTACCGCGATCAATGGCATAAATGCATCATATGTACGGCTTCTGATGATGTCTCCGCCCTTGGTAAGATCCTGCAGAGCAATATAACCGGATACCGACGTCTCTTTCAGAAGAGAGATAAACTCATTTCCAAGAGCCGGCAGTACATTTTTGAATGCCTGTGGCATAATAATATGAACCATCGTCTGTGTGTAATTAAATCCCAGACTTCTTCCTGCTTCAAACTGCCCATTATCAATCGACATAATTCCCGAGCGGAAGATCTCTGCAACATATGCACCTGAATTAATACCAAATGCAAGCACCGCTACCAGTATCTTACTGATATCCACGCTTCCGAAGATTACAAAGTAGATGATCAGCAGCTGCACAACAACCGGAGTTCCCCGGAATACTGTCAGATACAATTTACATATGGCATTTAACACCTTAAGTTTTCCCGTCTTATCATAGGTCGAACGCACGATGGAAACCAGAAATCCCAGCACGATACCCAAAAGTACGGCAAAGAAGGTTACCTTTAAGGTAACCCCCAGACCTTCCCAGATGTATCTCCAGCGTTCTTCTGCTATAAAGTTATTCACAAACTTTTCCTGAAATGTCTGAAACATACTCTACATCCTTATCTTTTCAATCTATTCTGCATCATCTGCGGAAATATACTTTGCAACAATCTCGTCAATCTTTCCGGATTCTTTTAATTTTGCAAGTGCGTCATTGATCTTCTCTCTGAGATCGTCATTGCCCTTTGCCACTGCAATTGCATATTCTTCTTCTGTAAATGCCTCATCCAGAATCTTCAGTCCTTCTGCCTGTGCTACAAATTCTTTTGCAGGTTCTCCATCAATCACAACTGCATCGATCTTGCCCTGTGTCAGTGCCTGAACTGCTTCAAATCCCTTGTTGTACTGCTCTACTTCTGCATCCTCGATGTCTCCCGCGTAGATATCACCGGTCGTACCTAACTGAACACCGATCTTCTTGCCTACCAGATCATCAGGGCCTGCGATATCACTGTCTTCTTTGACGATGATCACCTGTGTTGCCGTTGCATAAGTATCGGTAAAATCTACATTTTTCTTACGATCCTCTGTCACTGTCATTCCTGCTGCGCCAAAGTCTGCTTTTCCACTGGTAACTGCCGGAATAATAGAATCAAATGCCATGTCTTCAATCTTTAATGTCATTCCCAGTTCTTCTGCAATTGCCTGAGCAATCTCTGCATCAATTCCTACAACCTCATCTCCTTCATAATACTCATATGGCGGGAATTCTGCATTGGTTGCCATAACCAGTGTGTCGCTTTCTTTACCGGATTCTTCCTTTGATTCTGTTTCTTCTTTTTTGGATCCACATGCTGCAAGTGAAAATACACATGCTGCGATCAAAAGTGTGCTAATCAGCTTTTTCATATTCATCATCATTTCCTCCAATTGTCCCTTTATTCATTATATTGCATAAAAATGCAAATCTAGTACATATTTTATCATATTTTCCGCAAAAAACAAGAGGCTTTTTCCACATATTTCAGCAAAAAAGCCCCTTATCTTATATGCAATATTATGCAAGAACCATCTGAATGATGGATACGATCACGATAATACCTCCCAATATGATCCTGTAATATCCAAATACTTTAAAATCATGCTGCTTGATATAGCCCATCAGGAACTTGATCGCCACAACAGATATTCCAAAGGATACCAGGCATCCCAGCATCAGCAGACCGAATTCGGTACCGGTAAAATGAAAACCGAACTTCAGAAGCTTCAGGAAGCTTGCTCCAAACATGACCGGAATCGCCAAAAAGAATGTAAACTCTGCCGCCGTCTCTCTTGCCACTCCGATCAGCAATGCTCCGACGATCGTTGCACCGGAACGGGAGGTTCCCGGAATCAGCGCAAGCATCTGGAAAAATCCGATCCACAGAAGCATCTGAACCGATAACTGCGAGATCTTTGTCACCTCCGGGCGTCTGCCTTTATTCCTGTTCTCAACCACGATAAACAGGATACCATATACAATCAGCATCACAGCCACCGGAAATGGCTTGTAGAACAGTTCATCCAGAAGATCGTTGAATAAAAGTCCGACAATCGCTGCCGGAACGGATGCAATCAGTACTTTGATCCACATCTGCCAGGTCAGCATTCTCTGCTTCTTTGTCTTTCTTTTTGAAAATGGATTGAGCTTATGAAAATACAATACGACAACCGCCATGATCGCGCCAAGCTGAATTACCACATTGAACATCTCCATAAATTCATCGCTGACTCCCGGCTTAAGCAGGTCTCCCACCAGGATCAGATGTCCGGTACTGCTGACCGGAAGCCACTCCGTAATTCCCTCTACGATTCCAAGAATAATTACTTTCAGAATATCTAACATTGTATACCCCTTTCTTTAATCCAGTACATATTTCTCAATAAATCTTGCTACCCCTTCTTCATCATTGGATGCGGTAATATAATCAGCTGCTGCCTTCACCTCCGGGACTCCGTTAGCCATTGCCACTCCGGTCCCCACCTTCTCCAGCATCTTCCGATCATTGGTTCCATCTCCGAAAGCCATGATCTCTTCTCCGGGGATCCCCAGGATCTGACCGAGTCTCAAAAGTGCGTTGCCCTTGTCTACATCTTTGGCATTGATCTCTACATTCTGGCTCAGTGCACCCGTAATCTCTATATCCTTGATCTTCTCAAGCTCCTTAAGCGCCTCATCCTTATCTGCAAGCGAAGCAAAGATTCCCTGCACCTTATCTACCGGGCGGTTGGTCTCTACGAATTTGGCATGTACATCCGGTATCGGTCTCCTGGTTGCCACCATATAATCAGCCATAGGGCCCGGCTCTATGTATCGGTGAATATTCTTCAGCATCGTTTCTTCCGAGTATCCAATTCCGTCATAGTAGATTTCCCGAAGCGTATCGTATTTTTCAAATACGGAAAGAATTGCATATGCCTTGTCTACCGGAACCAGATTCTCATAGATCGTCCGGTTCTCCTGCACATCCACGATCCTTCCTCCGTTCGCCGTCACCGCATACCGGATTCCCGGAAAATGCATAATCTCTTCCGGAACACCACTCACCGGCCTTCCGGTTGCCGGAAGCACGATGATTCCCTGTGCTATCGCGCGCTTCAGGACATCCTGTGTATAAGGCGTAAGCTTTTTTTCAGTCGTAAGAAGGGTTCCGTCCAGATCCATTCCTATCATTCGGGTCTTAATCTTCATAGGTAGTCAGTTCCTTTCCATCTTTTGAAAATACAAGAAGCCGCACGCTCACCTTATCACTGCTCTGATCATACGCCATCTGCCCATGCTCCATCATCTTGTCTACAACATCCTGCTTACCTGCCGGTGCAAAAAGTACCGTATCCTTACATGGAACCATGATAATCAGATCATCTTTCAGTTTATCCGCACATACTGTCCAAATATGCTTAAAGCACAATGAACTGGCCTCATGATGTCCGTCGGCCACGATTCCAAATCCTCCATACCAGGTATTGGCAATCACATACTCTACATCCCGTATCAGATTCTCACAGGCAGTATGATAAAGTCCTATTATGTCACACTCGGGTGGAAGCATATTATCTTTTAAAATCTCAAACACGTCTTCCCCTCTCTTTATTACAAATATAATCTTCAGTTCATCCAGAAATGCCATCACCGGAGTATCTTTTTCAGAAAAGCGTTTCCCGTTCAATGCCTGGGAATCTTTTAGCTCTTCTTTCACCCATGGATAGATTTTATCTTTAATTTTATCGAATTGATAATGCTCTTCCTCATATTTCTTCATAGATCTTGTCCCTCGCAAATATATTTTCAATTTCTATTCTAACAAAAATTGCTTTATAAAGCAATTTGTTGTATAATAATTAAACATATGGAATTATGAAAGGATAAAAATATGATTAGCAGGAAAAAGAAACATGTATTACGCTCAGCTCTTGCACTTGCCATCTGTGCTGTAACCATTGCTTCCACTACCACTCGTGTTTATTCGGCACCATCGACGACTACTCTGAAAGACAAGACGTCTGATCTGCAGAATGAGTTAGATGATCTGAACAGTCAGCTGGCTGCTTTAAGCCAGGAACTGGATTCCGCATCCGAACAGGTTGAGGAATTATCTGCAGAAATCGAAAAGTCCAAGCTTGATCTCGCGTCCGCTCAGTTAAATGAGGACCTTCAATATGAATCTATGAAAGATCGTATTCAGTTTATGTATGAAGGCGGCAGCGTTTCACTGATACAGATATTATTCTCATCGGAAAATATGAGCGATTTTCTGAACAAAGCAGAATACGTTACTACGATCAGTGAATATGACCGGTCTATGCTGGACGAATTAAAGGATGCGCGAAAAAGCGTAGAAAAGAAGCAAAATGAACTGACAGAAAAGCAGGGAGAACTTACGGAGCTTGAAGCAAACCTCACCGCAAAGCAGGAGGAACTGAATTCCAAGATCTCCTCCACTTCTTCGGAGCTTGCCGATTATCAGGCACAGCTGGAACGCGCGAAAGCTGCGGAAGAAGCACTGAAGAATGCACAGAATAACTCCTCTCCGGGACCTGTCACTCCGTCCAACGGAAATAATACGAACAACGGCTCTCAGAATCAGCCTTCTGTTCCCGCTTCCACCACGGATGTAGCTCTGTTAGCAGCCATTCTTCAATGTGAAGCCGGCGGTTACGATGGAATGCTGGCAGTCGCAACCGTAATCATGAACCGACTTGCCAGTCCACTGTATCCAAACACACTGCAGGGCGTCATCTATCAGTCCGGCCAGTTTGCACCTACATGGAACGGTTCACTGAACAGAGTACTTGCCAGTGGCGCATCTGCTACTGCATACACGGTAGCTCAGGATGCCCTTAACGGCGCCAGACATTCAGCAGTCATCCACTGCTATCAGTTCCGATCCGCATCTACCGGGGTATCCGGAATCAATATTGCGGGCAATGTATTCTTCTAAACAACTGAAAATATGCAGTAAAAAACAGGACTGTCGAAATGAATTCCGACAGTCCTTATTTTTTACTGGTAATCCATAACATCAATCCATTTCAAAAGAAAGTCTTTTTCCAGTTCATTCTCCTTCTCCAGCTGAGATGCTGCCACGATCGGAAGCCACTGCTGCACATACTGTTTTGCCGTATCACTCTTCTTACAGAACAACTTCAGATACAAGTCTGCTGTTTCCTGATCTTTCAATGCAAAAAGCAGATAAGTCATCGCTGCATCCGCACTTGCATTTCCCTGTGTTGCATGTGCCCAGTCCACTACCGTCATCTTACCATTCTTTCCTACGATCACATTACTCGGATTAAAATCACCATGACATAGTTTGTCATGTTTCGGCATACTTTCCAGGCGTGTCAGAAGTTCATATCTCTGTGTAGCGTCCAGAGCCTTCAGCTGATTAATCTGTTTTGCAAGCTTATCCTTCAGTTTCATCAGCATCGGAGCCTTCTTTTCGTGTACTTTCAACTGCAGATCCACGAAATCTGACATATACTTTTCCAGATTGTCATGGTCTACCTTCATCATTTCTTCCAGTGTCTTTCCGTCCTTATATTCAATCACCAGCGCCCACTTTCCGTCAATCTGAGTCACTTCTTTTAACTTCGGTATCTCAAGTCCTGTTTCTTCCACTCGCACTGTGTTCAGCGCTTCATTGAAAACTGCTGATTTCGGATGCGTCTTTTCAAATACTTTCACGATACCTTCTTCTGTTTTGTAAACTTCTTTATAAGGACGTTTTACAATTACCTTGGCTTTTTCCGTTTTCATAGATATCCCTCCTGACTGTATTTCGTTCGTTCAATTGTCGTTATCTGCATTATACACCTGCTATATACATTTGAAAATACATTATTGATATTTTTTTAACTTATTTTTATCTCGTATTTTTATCGTTATTTTATTAACAATATATTGTAATATAATAGAGAACCGGTGCATGCCCTCATCAGCATCGGTTCTCCATCTCAAAATTGAACATTATTTCATAAGCATATACAATGCCTGTGCATAGATCTTCGCCGTCTCAACCAGACGATCCACTGCAATATACTCATCCGCTTCATGTGCAAGCTCCGGCTCGCCCGGAAATACCGGTCCAAAAGAAGCAAAGTTTTCCACATCCCGGCAATAGGTTCCGCCGCCAATCACAATTGGTTCTTCCTGCATTCCTGTCATCTCATTGAACACATTTAAAAGGATCTGTACAAGTTCTGCCTCTTTCGGAATATAGAGTGGAGGTCTCTTCTGCCAGTATTCCGCTTTTAATTCATATTTCCTGCAATTTAATTCAATCGTCTTCCAGATCATATTGAGATCTACATGGACCGGGCAACGTACATCTACCTTCAGATCGCACTGCCTATCCTCCAGTTTTAAAATTCCCAGATTCATACTTAATTTTCCGGACAGTTGATCTTCGCAGGCAATTCCCATGTTTCTGCCTTCCCATCCATCTGCAAATAACGCATGCAGTGCTTCAAAGAATTGTGCTTCTTCTTCCGGCAAAGATACATCTCTTAAGAACTCTACCATAGGTAAGATTGCATTTTTCCCAAGCCATGGCTGCATGGCATGGGCGCTCACGCCGCGGAAGTTAAGACTCAGACAATCATCTTCCATCGTACAGTTTTCCATCTCACCGGTTTCGAGAAATCTCTTCTGAACCGCATCCAGTTCATCTTTCGGACCACCCAGATGTACATTGGCACAATTGGGAACCGCATTTACTACAGTTCCACAATTCAGACTTTTCACATGCAGGCACCCTGTATCAGCCTCTTTCCACTCTGTCTGAATCCGGAACCGGAGTATTCCCTTCTCCGCATGGATGACGGAGAATGATCCATCCGGAGAGAAGCCCATATCCGGGCTTTTCTCTTTGGTCAGATAATACTTAATGCATCTGTGTCCGGTTTCTTCATCACATCCGATGATGTGATTCACATGATTGGAAACCGGAAGTCCACTTTCTTTTACAGCTTTCATCGCATAGAGCGCCGCTACCATCGGTCCCTTGTCATCCAGGCTTCCTCTTCCATACAGTTTTCCATCTTCAATCACCGGGTCAAATGGGTGACGGCTCCACCCGTTTCCGGGCGGAACCACGTCAATATGAGAAAGAATTCCGATTTCTTTTCCTTCCGTTCCATATCGGACAGAACCTGCATAGCCATCATATTCCCTGGTTTCAAATCCCATATCTGCAGATAACCGGAGCACGGTTTTTAATGCAGTCTGAATATTTTCTCCAAACGGCGCTCCCTCTCTTCCTGTATCTGCATCAATCACACTGGGGATTCGAATCAGTTCCTGTACGGATTGCAACATCTCTTCTTTATAGCTGTCTATCAATGAATCTAATACTGTTTCCATCTTTTACTCCCATTACTCTGTTGGTTTCTTCACCAGTTTGAATGTATTGGTAAAGAATGAGAAGAGTGCAGAACCGGCGATCAATCCGGCAGACAGTACATTCAGGTTCTTTGTTCCCTCTTCACCGAACTTCTTCTCAATAATAAAGCGAACAGCCAGGAAGATGAGTCCTGCAACACCTGCTTTCGGATTCATAATCAGAAGGCCTGCTGCAAACATAATACCAATCTGTCGTTTCAGTCCGCTGACCAGCTGAATTACACCGCCAAGGCAGGCAAAGATCAGGATATAACGCAATACCACAGCATCTACACCCGCTTCAATCGTAGACTTATATACTGCTGCCACCGGCGGAATTCTTCCTGCCATGAAGTAAGATTTATAGAAGATAAATACTGCAACGATTGCTACTGCTGCACCCATAAGCTCTGCGAAGTACTGCTGTCTTCTTCCTTCTACTTCAAACTTCTGATTCTTTCCTTTTCCTCTTAAGATCCATCCGGTCTTCAGGTCATAACCCATGTCGGCAAATGCAGGACCTGTACATGCCGCATAACCAGCCAGGAATGCAAGTGCTTCCGGTGGGAATCCAATAAACATACCGAGTACAAGGAAGATAATTACAGTTGCCATTGCCGGGAAATAACCGGAATGCATAGCCGAGATACCTACAAGGATCTCAGAAACCAGTGCTGCAATCATTGCATATACTACCCAGATTACCAGCTTCACCGGACTCATCTCGGCTACCAGTCCACCGATCACTGCCATAACGATCGCACCGATGATATAGAGAACCATACCCTTTGTCAGAGCCTTTGACATATCTTCTGCAGATCTGGAATATACATAGACTTCTTTTTCTTCTGTTGTTTCTTTTGCTTCCTCTTTCTTCTTCGCTTCACTCTTTTCTTTGTACTTTTTGCGAATCAGAATTGCGGACTGGATCAGAGCAATCATACCTGCTCCAACCATGACACCCTGTGGTACGTAATAAGTACCAAGCGTATATCCAAACCAGCTTTCCCAGTAACCATTGCAGATCAGACCGATACAGAATGCAGTCAGTGCAACAATATTACCCAGACCACAGACACCGATAATATCCATCGGAAGTCCAACCCATGTTCCGGCAATACCTGCCACAATACCGGTTACCAGAAGCACTGCCTTTTTACCAAGTTCCGCTGCCGCAAGAATCGTCTCTGCAGTCGCGATACCGATCGGCCATGCCTCATTAGCCCCCATAAGTGGTGTATCAAACATCCAGTACATCATAGTAATATCAATCAGAAATGCAATGACACCTCCGACCAGAATACCAGTACACATCTCCGGACGATCAAATACCCAGATTACAGATACACATACCATCAGCACATTTCCTGCTCCGAATGTCGCACAGGAAATTGCAGTTTCAATGATATTCTGTGTATGGATATTCTTAAACTTTTTGGTGAATCCCAGCGGGATCATACCGATGATAACCGCAATCAGCGCACCGATGATCGATGAGTTTGTACTAAGTCCGAATCTTACGATCAGCTCCATACCGATGATCGCACCAAGTATAGATGTCAGTAAGATTACGACAATAATTGCAGGGTTAAATGTTTTTGGATGTTCCTGGGAACAATAATACTCTATCAGTTCTTCATCACTATTAAATTTCTTTTTTTCTTCTGCCATATACCCTTCTCCTTTAGAAATCCGGATCAATATCCGGCTACGCCAAGTTCCTTACATATCTTTCTTACCTCCGGATGCATATATACACCATCTTCTTCAAATATCTCTCCGTCCAGAATGATCGTTGGTTTTAATATGGTGCCGTCTGTATGACTCGGTGCATCCCACTTCTCCGCCAGGATAGATGCACCCTGACTTCCGATTCCGAATTCAATTCCTCCAAATACTCTTTCGTCTTCCACGATTCTTCCGGTCGGTGACATAACTCCCGGATTAAATCCAAGAGAATAATGTGCAACTCTGTAGGAAGCCGGATGGTTGTATCCTGCCAGCCAGTCACGGAAGATATCTGCATCTCTGTCTCCTTCAACTTTCGTAACAACACCGTTCTCTACCGTCAGCTTCACAGGAGATTTTAACAGTCCGATCTCTGCCGGCGGCCACAGTGCACCGTCAAACACCAGTGTTCCATTGATGGTAGACTCCATGCAGTTCCAGCTGATCTGTCCGCACATCATATTGGACTGTCCCTTTTCAATCGCTCTTCTTCCGGAATGGCGAACCTTTCTTCCCTGCATCTCTCCATACAGATTCGTTCCATTTTTGCTGAGAATCTGTACTGTATTTGCCTTTTCTATGATTGCTTTCATGGTCTCGCCCATCTTGATGACCAGATCGTAGTCTACATTGGTGATGCATCTTACGATCATGTCAACATCCATACCTGTCAGGCAGGTATAACGACAGCCACAGGATAAGGCTTTCTGCCAGGAAAGACAATGCTGTACATTTTTATCGGCAAGTTCAATCCAGACATCCGCTTCACAGGCTGCTGCCTGCAGCGTCTTCGGTGGATCGACACAAGTCTCTTTTGCTGTCGGATATTCGACCAGAACCGGAACCGCATCGATCGCGTGTGCTGCCGCTGCGATTGCATTGGCAACTCTCATATCTGACGAGGTGTCTGCTGTGATCATTACCGTCTCACCAGGTTTTGCAAGCATGACATCGCCAACCAGCTTCATTGCTCCTTTGTATAGTTCATATTTCAGATATCCGTCTAACGGTTCAAACCCCAAACGAAGTTCCATGTTCGCACCTCCTAATATCCTGCCACTTTCATTCTGCGGCAAAGTTCTCTTGCCTTCTCGTCAAGATAAATACCATTTTCTTCAAATACGACATCATCAAATATAAGTGTCGGCTTCAGGATCGTTCCGTCTGTGTGACTCGGTGCATCCCATTTTTCTCCCATGATCGCTGCACCCTGGCTTCCGATTCCAAATTCGATACCGCCGAATACTCTTTCATCTTCTACAATTCTTCCGGTCGGTGCGGTAACTCCCGGATTGAATCCAAGAGAATAGTGCGCCAGACGATAACATGCCGGGTCATTGTAGGATTCGATCCATGCTTTCATTCTTGCTGCATCTCTGCCGCCTTCGATATTGGTCACAACACCATCTTCAAGAGTCAGTTTGATCGGATCCTGCAGGATACAGATATCTGCCGGTGGCCACAGGGCTCCGTCCAGTACCAGTGTTCCATTGATCGTAGACTCCAGAGGACACCAGCTGATCTGTCCGCCCAACATAAACGGATATCCTTTGATCGTTCCGCGCTGTCCGGAATGACGTACCTTTCTTCCGCTCTGACGAGCAACCAGATTCGTTCCGTTTTCACTCTTCACTTCGATTTTGTCTACCTTTTCAATGGTTGCTTTCAGATACTCACCAAATTCGATCATAGCATCGTACTCTACATTTGCGACACATCTGGTCAGCATATCAACATCAATACCGGTCAGGCACATGTATCTCACACCATTCTTGATCGCAGCCTGCCAGGACAATGTATGCTGCACCGTCTGATATGCACATTCAAACCATACGTCTGCCTCCATCGCAGCGGCCTGGATCGGTTTCGGCGGATCCAGCAGAGATACAGGAGCAGTCGGATACGTGATACATACCGGAATTGCATCCAATGCGTATGCCGCAGCCGAAAACGCTTCCATTACCCGACGGTCACTGGATGTATCACCGGTAACAAGCACATTCTCTCCAGGTTTTACCAGCATGACATCTCTTAATAATACCATTGCCCCTTTCCACGTCTCATAAGACAAATACTCATTACGCGGTTCAAATCCCAACCTCAGTTCCATAGTTCCTTCCTCCTTTTTTCATGCAAACCGATCATTTCATTCCCAAAAAAGAAAATGACGAAGCCGCAAAAAGCAACCTCGCCTTCAATTATCAGAATTGCATGTACATTTTCTAAATACAACTATTTTATTTTTGAATTGTATCGCTTTTTCTTGTTCTATAATACATTTTTTCTGATTTCAAATTATATATTTTTATGCATTTATAAAATTAATTTATAGTACAAAAATAAACAGATATGTATTATAATTCATTATAATACCTTGTTGTTCATTTCACAAAGGAGGTTTCCATGCTTGACTTTCGTTTGTTAACATTTCTAGATTTATGCCATACCAACAGCTATACCAAAACCGCAGATAATCTGAGCATTACACAACCAGCCGTTTCACAGCACATCAGATATCTGGAGCAGTATTATGGCAAAAAGCTGATTCTTTATCAGAATCGTCACTTTTCACTGACAAAAGAAGGAGAATATCTGTTTAAAGAAGTGACAAAACTGCAAATCCACTCCAAGAAAATATTACAGAATATTCAGCATCTCTCAGAAGAACAGGAAACCCCCGTCATTTCCATAGGATCCAATCCAACGATCGGAGAATTCATATTGCCAGGTCTGATTTCTTCCTATACCGCTCAGGAACCTGACTGCCGGATTCGCTCATTTATCGGTTCCACTAAAAAGCTGGAGCAATTATTACACAATGGAGATATTAACATCCTGATTACCGATTCCATTGATGCATGGCCTGAATTTGAACGTCATCTGTTTCGAAGCGAACCAGTCTGCTGTGTATGCAACCCTTCTCATCCACTTGCAGAGAAAACAATCAGCTTAAACGATTTAAAATCCGAACGAATCGTATATCGTGAAAAATCTTCTTATGCATACTACATTCTGCAGAAATCATTTCAACGTATGGGCTATGATCTGGATACTTTCAACATTCCATACGAGGCAGGAAGTATGCATTCTATCATTCAGTATTTAAAGGAAGGACTTGCCATATCATTCTTATATCGGTGTGCTGTCCAGAAATACCTTGATAACGGGGAATTAAACGAGATATATCTATCGGAATTGCATGACTCTGTTGATTTTTACTACATTTATCCACAATCAACAACCACCTCTTCTCATGCAAAGCAATTTCTTCAGTTTTGTCTGGAGCAACAGAAGAAATCTTAAAAAAAGCGCCACACGTTTCATCGTGTGACGCTCTCCAGTACCTGATTATTTTCCATAGTAACACTTCAGATAGATTTCTTTCATCTCTTTCATCAACGGGTATCTTGGATTCGCACCTGTACACTGATCATTGAAGGCCTGTTCTACCATGTCATCCAGCGTATCCAGGAAGTATTGTTCATCGATTCCATATTCTTTGATTGATTTCTTAATACCGATCTTTTCTTTCAGATCTTCCAGTTTTGCAAGGAAATCTTCAAATACTTCTTCATCTGTATTGCCCTTGCATCCTGCATACCTTCCAAGCTCTGCATATCTTGCAAGCGCATGCGGATACTGATACTGGGAAAATGTTCCCATCTTAGTCGGTACTTCTGCTGCATTGTATCTCATTACATCCGTCAGAAGCACTGCATTGGCAACGCCATGTGGCAGATGGTGAAATGCTCCAAGCTTATGTGCCATAGAATGGTTCAGCCCGAGGAATGCATTGGCGAATGCCATACCTGCCATACAGGAAGCATTGGCCATCTTTTCTCTTGCGATCGGATCATTCGCTCCGTTGGCATATGCAGATGGCAGATAATCAAATACCATCTTCACTGCTTTCATTGCCAGTCCATCCGTGAAATCTGTTGCCATAATAGACACATATGCTTCGATCGCATGCGTCATAACGTCAATACCTGACGCACTCGTCAATCCCTTTGGCGCTGTCATGGCATTATCTACGTCAACAATTGCCATATTCGGCAACAGTTCATAATCTGCGATCGGCCATTTTACACCTGTCTCAGCATCCGTAATAATCGCAAACGGAGTCACTTCAGATCCGGTACCTGAAGAGGTCGGAATCGCTACAAAATATGCTTTTTTGCCCATCTTCGGAAATGTATATACCCTCTTACGGATGTCCATGAAATCCATGGCCATATCTTCAAAGTTTGCTTCCGGGTGCTCATACATCAGCCACATGATCTTGGCTGCATCCATCGCGGATCCACCGCCAAGAGCGATGATCGTATCCGGTTCAAATGCTCTCATCTGATCAGTACCTTTTTCTGCACATTGCAAAGTCGGATCCGGAGCGACCTCATAGAAGCATGTATGCTGAATTCCCATTTCATCTAATTTCTCTTCAATTGGTTTTACATAGCCATTTTTGTATAAGAAAGAGTCTGTAACGATAAAGGCTTTTTTCTTATGCATTACAGTTCCAAGCTCATCCAGTGCTACCGGCATACAGCCTTTCTTAAAATATACTTTTTCAGGTGTTCTGAACCACAGCATGTTTTCTCTCCTCTCTGCAACCGTTTTAATGTTGATCAGATGCTTTACTCCTACGTTTTCAGATACAGAGTTTCCTCCCCAGGAACCGCATCCGAGTGTAAGAGACGGAGCAAGTTTAAAGTTATACAGATCCCCGATACCACCATGAGAAGAAGGTGTGTTGATCAGAATTCGGCATGTCTTCATTGCTGCTGCATGTTTTGCAATCTTTTCTTTCTCTGCCGGATGTACATACAGAGATGCAGTATGCCCATATCCACCGTCAGCTACCAGACGCTCTGCCTTAGCAATAGCCTCATCAAAAGTCTTCGCGCGGTACATACCAAGTACCGGTGACAACTTTTCATGCGCGAACTCTTCAGATATATCTACAGATTCCACTTCACCGATCAAAATCTTGGTGTTTTCAGGAACTTCCACTCCTGCAAGCTTTGCGATCTCATATGCGGATTTTCCAGGTATCTTATTGTTCAGTGCACCGTTAATTATAATCGTCTTTCGAACCTTATCCAGTTCCTCTCCCTTTTTCAGGAAGTAACATCCTCTGTATGCAAATTCTTTTTTCACTTCATCATAGATGCTGTCAAGAACGGTTACGGACTGTTCAGATGCACAGATCATACCGTTGTCAAATGTTTTGGAATGGATGATAGAATTTACCGCCATCTTAATATCTGCAGTATCATCAATAATGACCGGTGTGTTTCCAGGTCCAACACCAAGTGCCGGTTTTCCGGAAGAGTATGCAGCCTTGACCATGCCCGGTCCGCCGGTCGCCAGAATGATATCTGCATCTTTCATTACTGTATTCGTTAATTCCAGGGATGGAACATCAATCCAGCCAATGATTCCTTCCGGTGCACCTGCTTTTACAGCTGCCTCAAGAACCACTTTGGCGGCTGCAATCGTGCAGGCCTTTGCAGCCGGATGCGGACTGATAATAATGGCATTTCTGGTTTTCAGACAGATCAGGGTTTTAAATATTGCAGTTGAAGTAGGATTCGTAGTAGGAATGACGGCAGCAACCAGTCCGATCGGTTCTGCGATCTTTTTAATTCCGTATGCCGGATCTTCTTCAATGACGCCGCATGTTTTTGTATTCTTATATGCGTTGTAGATATATTCTGCTGCGTAATGGTTTTTGATAATCTTATCTTCTACAATACCACGTCCGGTCTCTTCCACAGCCTGTTTTGCAAGTGGGATACGCATTTTATTGGCCGCCATAGCCGCTTCAAAGAATATCTTGTCTACCTGTTCCTGTGTATACGTAGCAAAGATCTTCTGTGCCTCTCTCATTGCTTTCATCTTTGCCTCAAGAGCTTCTACATTATCAACGATCTGTGGTACTGCTTCTTTCTTTTTGGTTGCCATAATAGTTATCCTCCCTGTAAGTGTTTCTTACTTAATTACAGGTCAAAGTATACAGGCTCGTTAATTATTTGTCAATATATGATTGATAATTATTTCACGTATATGTTATTTTTTTAACTATCCAACAGTATTCCATTAAACAAGTCACAATAAATCGTCATTTTTTCCAAAAGAAATACCAACAAAAAAGTACCGTTGCAACATATAGATATATATTCCTATATTGCAACAGTACCTTCTGATATCTTAGAATCCTTCTAATCTGTGTTCTGTATGTAACAGCATATGTGCTTTATGAGACTCCGGTTTTTCAAAATACTCCGCATACAGAGCCTGAATATCACGGTTCTCATGAGAAAATCTATGTTCTGATCTTACGTCGAGATCATACAGATTCTTTCCTCTTTCAAAGGCACGCTCTTCGCCATCATGGATTGGCTGTCCGCCGCCTCCTACACAGCCTCCTGGACATGCCATGACTTCTACGAAGTCATAATGAAGTTCTCCTCTGTCAATTTTGTTCAGAAGAGCTCTTGCATTGCCAAGTCCGCTGACAACAGCTGTTCTTACTTTTACATCATCAATGGCAAATTCTGCTTCCTGCACACCATTATTCTCATTAAATCCTTGACTTCTCACTGCTTTAAACGCATCTTCCGGCGGATTTTCACCTTTCAGCAGATAATATGCAGTACGCAAAGCTGCTTCCATAACTCCTCCGGTTGCTCCAAAGATCACACCTGCACCGGTACCTTCCTGCATCGGACGGTCACTTTCAATATCTTCCAGTGTATCCGGGCTGATGTGCGCGGAACGGATCATCTTTACCAGTTCTCTGGTAGTGATAACAGCGTCAATATCGTGTCCTGCATACTCCTGATAGAACAGTTCCATCTCCCGTTCGCCTTTCTTTGCAACACAAGGCATTACAGATACGGTATATATCTTTTCCGGTGCAACACCAAGCTTTTCAGCAAAATAAGATTTCATAACTGCTCCAAACATCTGCTGCGGTGATTTTGCACTGGAGAGCTGTTTCACCAGATGCGGGAACTGTGATTTAATAAATCTGAGCCATCCAGGACAACAGGAAGTAAACATTGGTCTGTCTTTCAATTCACCGGATGTAAATCTGTGAAGGAACTCTGTTCCCTCTTCCATAATTGTCAGGTCCGCGGAAAATGTAGTATCAAATACATAATCTGCACCAATCTTCTTTAATGCATCCAGGATCTTTCCAACGGTTGCTTCTTCCTGTGTAAAGCCAAGTTCCTCGCCCCATGCCGCACGAACTGCCGGCGCTACCTGCGCAACCACGATCTTGTCTTTATCTGCAATAGCATCCCAGACCTTTTCTGTGTCATCACGGGCGCTGAGCGCACCTACCGGACAATGCGTGATACACTGTCCACACAGAGAACATGCTGCATCTTCAATCTTCCTGTGACCTGCTACATTTATCGTCGTTCTGGATCCGGTTCCTTCTACATCCCATACACCCAGTCCCTGCACCTTTTCGCATACCTGCACACAGCGCATACACTTGATACATTTGGATGAATCACGGATCAATGGGAATTGTTTATTCCACGGCTGTTTTTCAAGCTGCATTTTAAACGGAATCTCCAGGATGTTCAGATCGTTTGCCACTTTCTGAAGACTGCAGTTTCCACTTCTGGAACAGGTTACACACTGGCAATCATGCTGAGAAAGGATCAGTTCAACCGTTGTTCTTCTGTGCTTACGCACCTTTGGACTATTTGTGTATATAACCATGCCATCTTTTGCAATGTTATTACAGGAAGTAATCAGTTTCTCTTTTCCTTCCAGTTCAACTACACATACACGACATGCTGCAATTTCGTTGATTCCTTTCAGATAACACAGCTTTGGAATCGGAATCCCGTTCTGTGCGGCAGCCTCCATAATCGTGGTATTCTCTTCTACTGATATTGCTTTTCCATCTATTGTAAGATTTACCATAATGTTTCTCTGCCTCCTTTAAATATTCCATATCCAAAATGATCGCAGCGAAGACATCTGGACGCTTCCTGTTTTGCTTCTTTTTCTGTCATGCAGTTTTCCACACCTTCAAAATCGCAGACTCTTTCGCAGGCTTCTCGTTCTGTAAGATTTACTCTTCCGCATGGTGTACGATCGTCAAGACGGGCTTCCGGTATCTCTACATCACAGGATATCACATGATGATATCCAAGATACTCATCAATATTGGCAGCCACTACCTTTGCTGCAGCAATCGCCTTAATCACAGATGCCGGACCACTTGCGCAGTCCCCTCCCGCAAATACTCCCGGAAGATTTTCAAATGTTCCTGTGCTCTTGGTAATGATCTTTCCTCGTTCAACAGGAATTCCTGCCTTTTCAAAGTGTCCGGTCTCAATATTCTGGCCAATGGCAACGATCAATACATCGCATGGAATATATATATCATCTTCACCTGTCGGTTTGATGCTTGCTCTTCCATCGCGGATTGCGCTGACCATCTGTGGTGTTACATAAATTCCTTTTACATGATGATTCTCATCAACATCAATCGATGCCGGTGCTTTCAGAGTCTGTAATTCGATTCCCTCAGCAACAGCACCTTCAATCTCTGCCGGAAGCGCAGTCATATCTGCTACACGTCGTCTGTAGACAATGCTTACCTTCTTCGCTCCAAGGCGCTTAGCTGTACGAACTGCATCCATAGAAACGTTGCCGCCCCCGATAACCGCAACTTCTTTGCCGGATAAGTCCATGATCTCATTCTTGCCTACATTTCTTAAGAACTGTACCGCAGAAAGAATGCCTTCTGCATCTTCTCCTTCCAGCCCAAGCTTCTTATCAGTACTTGCCCCAATCGTGATCAGTACTGCATCATACTGATCCCTTAATTCCTGAATCGTAATATCCTGACCAATTTTCATGCCATATTTCACTTCAACGCCGGTTTTCAGGATCGCGTTGATATCATCGTCCAGCCTTTCTTTTGGAAGACGATAATTTGGAATACCATACCGAAGCATTCCCCCAAGCTTCGGAAGCATCTCATATACGGTTGTCTGATGTCCCATCAGCTGCAGATAATATGCAGCACTGAGTCCACCCGGTCCACCACCGAGGATTGCAATCTTCTTTCCCGTAGATGGCGCACATGCAGGCGGTTCTACTTCTCCGGCAAAATCAGCCGCCACTCTCTTAAGTCCACGGATATTGATAGAATCATCTACCATATTTCTACGACATCTTGCCTCACAAGGATGTTCACAGATGAATCCACAGGTAGTCGGAAATGGATTATCCTTACGAATCAGACGAATTGCATCGGCATATCTGCCTTCACCTACAAGTGCCACATAACCTGGTATATCAACATGTGCAGGACACAAAGAAACGCATGGCACCGGCTGATTGTATGTACAGGTACATCTTCCGTTTTTGATATGCTCAACATAATCATCTCGGTAGCCAATCAGTCCCTTATATACCATATTAGCAGCCTCGTATCCAATTGCACAATCTGCAGACTCCATAATAGACAATGCTGTCTGCTCCATGATCTCCAGAGTCTCCATAGTTGCATTTCCATCAAGAACATCCTTGATGAAGTTGTTAAGCTGTCCAAGTCCAATTCGACAAGGAACACATTTTCCACAGGTCTGTGCATGGCATAACTCCAAAAATGCACGCGCCATGTCAACCGGACATAATCCCGGTGGACTTGATTCAATTCTTCGCTCAAGATCCTTGTATAGCCCTTCCATAACTATTCTGGCTCTTTTTGGCGAAGCGATCTCTAATCTGCTCATTAAAAATCCCCTTCTTTCTTTTTGATTAGCTCAATAATGCATTGTTTCGATTATACCATTTTTTATGTCCTTTTCAAGCATATTTATAAAAGTAGTTTATTTAACGGTATAGTCATATCCTTGACATTCCTGTTATGGATTTATCAAATACATTTTATAGATTATTTCTATTTTTGCACAAAAAAACAGGCTCTGAATACTCAGAGTCTGTTTTCATCTCAACTATACAAGTTCGATCAATACTTCCATTGCTCCGTCACCTTTACGCTGGCCAATCTTTACGATTCTTGTATATCCACCGTTACGGTTCTCATATTTTGGAGCAATCTCATCAAATAATTTTGCAACAAGATCAACTTCTTTTGTGTTTTTCTTTCTTCCAGCCTGTGCTGTCGGAACTTCTTTTACCGGATAAAGAACTTTCAGCATCTGACGACGAGCGTGCAGTCTGCTTGGCATATCTTTCTTAATTGTCTTGTCAACTTCGTCATATACAGTAACTTTCTTACCATCTACAACTTCTTTTACTCTCTTGCCGTCTTTATCTTTGCGAGCAACCTTTGCCTTAACAGTAACTTCTTCGAAATTGTCTTTCTCTTTTACTGCTAATGCAATAAGTCCTTCTGCAATTTTGCGGATCTCTTTCGCTTTTGCTTCTGTAGTAACAATCTTTCCGTTGTTAAGGAGTGCTGTTACCTGGTTTCTTAATAATGCTTTTCTCTGGCTTGAAGTTCTGCCGAGTTTTCTATACTTTGCCATTTTTCTTATCCTCCATTATGACACTTGGTTATGCTTCTTCGGGCTTACTAGCCAAATGCTCCACTGCGCTCATCGGACTTACCGGTGGAAAACATCCTTATGGAATATTACTCTTCGCCTTTGCTGAGGCTTAAGCCTAATTCATCTAATTTTGCAAGTACTTCCTCCAGGGACTTACGTCCAAGGTTACGCACTTTCATCATATCTTCCGGTGTTCTGTTTGTCAGTTCTTCCACTGTATTGATTCCGGCTCTCTTCAGACAATTGTAAGAACGAACGGATAATTCCAGTTCATCAATACTCATCTCAAGAACCTTCTCTTTTTCATCGTCTTCTTTTTCAATCATAACTTCAGCAGCCTGTGCCACTTCTGACAGATCGATAAAGAGTTTCAGATGCTCACTTAATACCTTGGCTGCAAGACTTACAGCCTCGTCCGGAAGTAATGTACCGTTGGTATATACATCCAAAGTTAACTTATCAAAGTCCGTAATCTGACCAACACGTGTATTTTCTACTGTAAGATTCACACGTTCCACTGGGGTGTAGATAGAATCGATTGGAATTACTGCGATTGGTAATTCGTCATTTTTATTCTTATCGGCACTTACATATCCTCTTCCATTTGTAATGGTGAGTTCCATGTATAATTTGCTGTCTGCTCCACCATTCAGTGTTGCAATGACAGTCTCAGGATTCATGATCTCAATATCCTGATCCACCTGAATATCTGCCGCAGTAACGACACCTTCCCCTTCGAACTCAATGTATGCTGTCTTTGGTTCATCAGTCTCGGATGTGTTCTTGATTGCGAGTGATTTCAGGTTCATGATAATCTCAGTAACATCTTCCTTTACACCCGGAATAGAACTGAACTCATGAAGGACTCCGTCAATCTTTACCTGGCTGATTGCAGATCCCGGTAAAGAAGAGAGCATAATTCTTCTAAGAGAATTACCTAATGTTGTACCATAACCTCTTTCCAGAGGTTCCACAACGAATCTACCATATTTCTTATCTTCTGAAATCTCAGTTATTTCAATATTGGGTTTATTAAAATCAAACACTAAGTCCACCTCCTGTGGTGTTACGGGTTATTATTTAGAATATAATTCGACGATTAACATCTCATCTACAGGAACATCGATCGCATCACGCTTTGGAAGCTCTTTTACAGTTCCTTTCAGGTTCTCAAGATCAGCCTCTAACCATTCCGGAACCAGACGTCCGCCTGTAACCTCTGTAATCTCTTTATATCTTGGAGAGCTCTTCTTAGCTTCTTTGATTTCGATAACATCTCCAGCCTTGATCAGGTAAGAAGGAATGTTAATCTGTTTTCCATTCACAAGCACATGCTTATGGTCAACGATCTGTCTTGCTTCACGTCTTGTTCTTGCAAGTCCGAGACGGAATACTACGTTGTCTAATCTTGACTCCAGCATTACCATCAGGTTCTCACCTGTCATACCACTCATGCGCTGTGCTTTTTCAAAATAATTTCTGAAAGGTTTCTCTAACACACCATAGATAAATTTTGCTTTCTGTTTTTCACGTAACTGAAGACCATACTCGCTCATTTTTCTATTGGATCTCTTTAACTGTCTGTTAGACTTTTTATCAATTCCCAAATATACAGGATCCATTCCAAGTGATCTGCATCTTTTAAGAACAGGGACTCTATTTACTGCCATGTTTTGCTTTCCTCCTATATCAATTTTGTTATGAAATTAGACTCTTCTACGTTTCGGTGGACGGCATCCGTTGTGTGGTACCGGTGTAACGTCTCTGATGCTTGTTACATCAATTCCACATGCCTGAAGGGCACGAATTGCTGCTTCTCTACCTGAACCTGGTCCTTTTACCATAACGTCAACTGACTTCAAACCATGTACTAATGCTGCTTTAGCTGCTGTTTCAGCTGCCATCTGAGCTGCATAAGGGGTAGATTTCCTTGAACCTCTGAATCCCAGACCGCCTGCACTAGCCCATGACAGAGCATTGCCCTGTGCATCTGTTAAAGTAACGATTGTGTTATTAAAAGATGACTGGATGTGAGCCTGTCCGTGTTCAACGTTTTTCTTGACACGTTTTTTTGTCACTTTCTTTGTAACTTTCTTTGCCATAATAAAACTAACCTACTCTTTCCTTACATTATTTCTTCTTATTTGCTACTGTTCTCTTTGGACCTTTTCTTGTTCTTGCATTGGTCTTTGTCTTCTGACCACGAACCGGAAGTCCTTTTCTGTGACGGATTCCTCTATAGCATCCGATTTCCTGTAATCTCTTGATGTTCAGAGCGATTTCTCTACGAAGATCACCTTCTACTACCTGAGTCTCATCGATTACTGCACTGATTTTCTTTACATCTTCGTCTGTAAGATCTCTACAGCGAATATCAGGATCAACTCCTGCTTCTGCCAAAATGCGGGTTGCACTCGGTCTACCGATTCCGTAGATATAAGTCAATCCGATCTCAACACGTTTGTCTCTTGGTAAGTCTACACCTGCTATACGAGCCATGTGATTTTCCTCCATTTTCTTTTCTGGTTTTTGAGATATTCATCTCAATGTTACATATCGTCTTTAATAGGGGACAACACCTTTGTCCCAGGCATGTTCGGTATCATGCCCTTTCCGGCCACCGCATATTATTATAGTAGAAATGCGGTAATGACGAGCCGGCATTAGAAGCAATATACGAGGTCGCTCACCGGCTACAGGTGCTGCCTTGTATATTTTAAATAGTCTGTACGATTACTGCACAGAGCTATCAGCCGCCTAAAACACATACGAACAATGACTAGCCTTGTCTTTGTTTGTGCTTTGGATTCTCGCAGATAATGCGAACGCTTCCTTTTCTTTTGATTACTTTGCATTTTTCGCAAATTGGTTTTACTGATGATCTAACCTTCACGGGGGATCCTCCTTTCATCCATTGCTATGCCATTTGTTTCTGCGCTTTTTCCCTTTTAAAACTGCAACTCGATTGTTTTAAAGCATAATAATGCCCGGAAACGCGCTTATATAGCATACCATGTTGTGTCAACAAAGTCAAGCTTTTTTTGCGCCTACCGGGCATTTTATTTTTATGAACTTCTTATTATAAGATAAGTGATGTGTGTGAATCTTATTTATCTCTCCAGATAATTCTTCCTTTTGAAAGATCATAAGGTGACAGTTCAAGTGTTACCTTATCTCCCGGTAAGATCTTAATAAAATTCATTCTTAACTTTCCACTGATATGCGCAAGCACCTGATGTCCATTTTCAAGTTCTACCTGAAACATTGCATTCGGCAGCTTTTCAACTACAGTTCCTTCAATTTCAATTACATCAGCTTTTGACATGTCTCATTCCTCCTGTTATCTTCTTCCTTTTTCCATTCTTTCAGTATCCGTCTTATTCCTGCATCATCCTGCGCAGTCACATCATATTTCCTGCAGATTATCTGCACATGCTTTTTCTTTTTCTTTTTCAGACGATCCAGTGTTCTGATCTTTCCGTCTGATAAATATACATATGATTCATCTGTATCAATAATTACATAAACTGTACCTGAATCATGACCTGCTTTTGACTTTGCAAGCATTCCTGTCTCATACGTCATATCCATATCCTCTTATACATACTACATATCCTGGGTCAAAGTCAGAAGTTTCGGTTCATCTTCCGTTATCAGTACTGTATTTTCATAATGCGCAGACAGGGAACTGTCCCTGGTTACCACTGTCCAGTCGTCATCCAGCCATTTCACTTCCCATGAACCAATGTTAATCATCGGTTCTATTGCTAATGTCATTCCGGCCTTCAGCTTCGGACCTTTTCTGTTCATTTCATAATTCGGTATCTCCGGTGCTTCATGTAATGCTGTCCCGATTCCATGTCCACAGAGATCCTTGACTACTCCATATCCCCGTTCCCCGGCATATCTGCCGATTGCAGATGATATATCAAATAAATGATTGCCTTCTCTGGCATATTTTATTCCTTCAAAGAAGCTTTCTCTTGTCACATCTATCAGCTGCTGCGCTTCTTTACTGATCTCTCCGATGCCATAAGTACGCGCTGCATCCGAATGATATCCTTTATAGATGACTCCGGCATCAAGACTGACAATGTCTCCTTCCTGAAGGATACGATGTCGGTCCGGAATACCATGAACCACTTCCTGATTCACCGACACACAGATGGAAGCCGGATAACCATTGTAATTCAAAAAGGAAGGAATGCAGTCATAGCTTCGTATCACTTCTTCTCCAAGACGGTCAATATCATGAGTACTCATTCCAGGACGAAGCGCTTTCGCCATTTCATGATGTACAATTTCAAGTATTCGCCCGGCCTCTGTCATTAACTCAATTTCCCGTGCCGATTTGATAGTGATCGCCATTGTTACGCTCCTAATATCTCAACAATTGCACCGAATACATCTTCAATGTCAACTGTTCCGTCTACAGTCTTTAAGATTCCGGCATTTGTATAATAGTCGATCAACGGCTGTGTCTGCTCATGATATACATTCAGACGTTTCTGTACTGTCTCCGGTTTATCGTCATCCCTAAGGATCAGCTCTTTTCCACAGGTATCACAGATTCCCTCTACTTTGGTCGGTGCATACTCCAGATGATATGTAGCCCCGCATCCTACACAGGCGCGACGCCCGCCCATACGGCGAACAATATTCTCATCCGGTACATCTACGTCGATTGCATAATCCATCTTTTCCCCCAAAGCTTCCAGTGCCTTATCCAGCGCCTCTGCCTGCGGAATTGTTCTTGGAAATCCATCCAGAACATATCCATTTTTACAGTCATCCTGTTTTACACGATCAACTACAAGATCCACAACCAGTTCATCCGGTACCAACAGACCCTGATCCATATAAGTCTTAGCCTTTTTCCCAAGCTCTGTACCGTTTTTAATGTTAGCTCTGAAGATATCACCTGTAGAAATATGCGGGATGCTGTATTTTGCGGCAATTTTCTTTGCCTGAGTTCCCTTGCCCGCTCCCGGAGCTCCTAACATAATAATTTTCATATCTTCGTTCCTCCTTTATAGCATTTTAACCCGCGAAAAAAATTCCCGCGAGTCAAAATTATTAGCTATTTAAAAATCCCTTGTAATGTCGCACAAGTGTCATTGATTCCAGCTGCTTGATTGTTTCAAGTACAACACTGACGATAATGATCAGAGATGTTCCTCCAAATGATACACTTGCACCAAGTGCTCCATTAAAGAAGATTGGAATCACCTGTATCACAATCAGTCCACAAGCACCTATAAAGATGATATAATTCAATATCTTGTTTAAGTATTCAACTGTTGGTCTTCCCGGACGGATACCCGGAATGAAACCGCCACTCTTCTTCATATTATTTGCAATCTCTAATGGATTGAAAGTAATTGAAGTATAGAAGTATGCAAAAAATACAGTAAGAATAATGTATACGATTAATCCCCATGAATACTTAATCTGTTCCGGATTACACCAGTTTCCCTGATTCATACCACGAAGAATCTCGCTTCCGATTCCTGACCCGTTGCCTTTTCCAAGAAAAGAGGCAATTACGATCGGGAACTGCATCAGAGATGAAGAAAAGATGATTGGAATTACACCGGCCGTATTCACTTTCAACGGGATGTTAGAAGATTGTCCGCCATAGGTCTTTCTTCCAACTACCTTCTGTGAATACTGTACTGCAATTCTTCTTTCTCCGTCCTGGAGAATCACTGTGAATACCACCAGGAGAATAATAATTGCAAGAATCACAACAACTGCAAGGGCAGCTGACGCGATCGGCTTACCTTTTACAAACTGATCAAACAGTGATGTCATATCGCTAGGAATACGTGAAATGATGTTGATCACCAATACAATAGAAATACCGTTTCCAACACCTTTTTCTGTGATTCTCTCACCAATCCACATCAGTAATGCAGAACCGGCTGTAAGAGTAAGTACTACAATCACGGCATTAACAAAGTTAAACTCTACAAGAAGTCCCTGACGTCCAAATCCTACAGCCATGGCTGTAGATTCGATCAATGCAAGTCCTACTGTCAGATAACGTGTGATAGCCGCAATCTTTTTTCTGCCAGACTCTCCATCTTTATGCATCTCCTCAAGCTTTGGAATTGCAATCGTAAGAAGCTGCATAATGATTGAAGAAGTAATGTATGGCGTAATACTCAACGCAAAAACTGACATCTGTTCAAAGGAACCGCCGGTGAAAGCGTTAAACAAGTTAAACGCTTCACCGGTATTCTGTTCAAAAAATTCTTTGATATAAGCGCCGTTCACACCTGGTGTCGGCAGCTGAGAGCCAATACGTATAACAACTAACATCAAAAACGTATATCCGATTTTTTTGCGAATATCTTTAATTTGAAATGCCTTTCGGAATGTTTCTAACATTAGATCACCTCTGCTTTTCCACCTAACGCCTCAATCTTAGCTACAGCACCTGCACTGAATGCATTTGCCTGAACTGTAAGCTTCTTTGTAAGTTCTCCGCTTCCAAGGATCTTAACACCGTCTCTTGGGTTCTTAACGATTCCCTGCTCGATCAATGTCTCTACAGAAACAACTGAATCATTCTCGAATACTTCAAGAGCATCTACATTGATACCAACGATTGTCTTCGTATTTCTGTTTGTGAATCCTCTCTTTGGAATTCTTCTATATAATGGCATCTGGCCACCTTCGAAACCTGGTCTTGTTGCACCAGAACGAGCTTTCTGACCCTTATGTCCCTTACCGGCTGTCTTGCCATTTCCAGAACCGTGTCCACGTCCTCTTCTGAAATTATCACTCTGTTTTGCTCCATCAGCAGGTCTTAAGTTTGATAAATCCATTGTGACACCTCCTTATCTGAATAATTATACTATACTTCTTCTACTTTTACCAGGTGAGAAACCTGTTTTACCATACCTCTTGTTGCTGCATTATCCGGAAGGACAACTGTCTTTCCTGTCTTTCTCAGACCTAATGCTTCAACAGTCTTTTTGTGCTTCGGTACAGCTCCAATTGTAGACTTTACTAATGTAACTTTTAAATCTGCCATCTTATTCTACCTCCTTAGCCTAAGATCTCTTCCACAGATTTACCGCGAAGCTTAGCTACCTCTTCCGGAGTCTTAATCTGGCGTAATCCATCGATTGTTGCAAGAACTACGTTCTGCTTATTGTTGGAGCCAAGAGATTTTGTACGAATATTCTTGATTCCTGCCATCTCGATTACGGCACGCGCCGGACCACCGGCGATAACTCCAGTACCTTCCGGAGCTTTCTTCAATAATACGGAAGCGCCTCCGAATTTACCGATAAAATCGTGTGTAACACTCTCATTTTCATCTAATGCTACGGAAATAAGATTCTTAGCTGCATCTTCTTTTCCTTTGCGGATTGCTTCTGGGATTTCAGTAGCTTTTCCTAAGCCTGCACCAACATGACCATTTCCATCACCAACAACAACTAAAGCTGTGAATCTCATATTACGGCCACCCTTAACAACTTTGGTTACACGCTTAATTGACACTACTTTTTCTGTTAATTCTAATTGACTAGCATCAATACGTTCCTGTTTCATGTGTGCTCCTCCTTCTAGAAATTCAACCCAGCTTCTCTAGCTGCGTCTGCCAATGCCTGAACTTTACCCTGGTAAATAAATCCGCCTCTGTCAAAGACAACGTCTTTAATACCTTTTTCCAATGCCTTCTCAGCGATTACTTTTCCAAGATAAGCTGCTGCTTCAACATTGTTTGTTTTCTCTAAGTTTGCTTTCACATCTTTCTGAAGAGTGGATGCGGAAACCAGAGTATTATGAGCTGTATCATCAATGATCTGAGCATACATATGATTGTTACTTCTAAATACCGCTAAACGTGGGCACTCAGCAGTACCGCTTAAACGGTTACGTAATTTTCTGTGTTTGTTAACACGTACTTCATTTCTTGATTTTTTGCTAACCATTTTTACACTCTCCTTTCTTATTTCTTACCTGTCTTACCAACTTTACGTCTGATCACTTCATCAGCATACTTGATGCCTTTGCCCTTATATGGCTCCGGTCTTCTCTTGTCTCTGATTTCAGCTGCGTACTGGCCAACTTTTTCTTTGCTGATACCCTTAACAATAATCTTGTTCTGGCCTTCAACAACAGTCTCAACACCTTCCGGATCAATCATCTCTACCGGATGAGAATATCCAAGACTCAGTGTTAATTTATTTCCTGCTTTTGCTGCTCTGTAACCAACACCATTTACTTCCAGAACCTTCTGGTATCCATCTGTAACACCAACAACCATGTTGTTGATCAGTGTTCTTGTAAGACCATGTAAAGATTTCATTTTCTTTAAGTCATTTGGTCTTGTTACTACAACTTCTGCACCTTCTACCTTGATTTCCATTTCTGTAGGAAGTTCTCTTACAAGAGTTCCCTTTGGACCTGTTACAGTCACTTTATTGTTCTCTGCGATTTCAACAGTTACACCTGCCGGAATTGCAATTGGATGTCTACCGATACGTGACATTTTCATTTCCTCCTTAACTTAGATTCTCGGAGAAGCTGCTGTGGCTTCTCTGTTTTCAGTTTCTTTCGCACCTTCTTACGCATCTAAGGAAGTTCTTTTCGCCAGGTTCGCGAATACCTCACCAGGCTCAAAGAACGACCTCGCACTAAGCTTAAGCTTCACCTTACGGCTCGCTTTCGCTAAGTTGCTTTCGGTCTACCATACATAGCAGAGTACTTCTCCGCCGATGCCAAGTTTTCTTGCCTCTTTGTCAGTAATTACACCTTTGTTTGTAGACAGGATTGCTGTTCCGAGTCCACCAAATACCTTCGGTACATTCTCGCTGGAAGCGTATACACGAAGACCTGGTTTAGAAATTCTCTTAAGACCTGTAATTACCTTTTCGTTCTTATCAGAACCATATTTTAATGTGATGTGAATTGTCTTGAACACACCATCTTCTACGATATCATATTTCTCAATGTAGCCTTCATCCAGTAAGATATTAGCGATAGCAAGCTTCATCTTGGATGCCGGAACATCTACAGTATCATGTTTAGCAGTATTTGCATTACGGATTCTTGTAAGCATATCTGCAATTGGATCGCTCATTGTCATTGTTCTTACCTCCTACCAACTTGCTTTCTTAACGCCTGGGATCTGTCCTTTGTATGCCAATTCGCGGAAGCAAACACGGCAGATACCATATTTTCTCAAATATGCATGTGGACGTCCACAGATTCTGCAACGATTGTATTCTCTTGTAGAGAATTTCTGCTTGCGCTGCTGTTTTACTTTCATTGCTGTCTTAGCCATAATTTACCTCCTTATTTTGTAAATGGCATATTGAACTGAGTGAGCAGTTCGCGTGCCTCTTCATCTGTTTTAGCAGTCGTAACGAAGATGATATCCATACCTCTTACTTTATCTACTTTATCGTATTCGATTTCAGGGAAGATCAGCTGCTCTTTGATTCCAAGTGCATAGTTTCCTCTTCCGTCGAATGCATTTGGATTAACTCCTCTAAAGTCACGTACACGAGGAAGTGCAAGGTTGATCAGACGATCAACGAATTCATACATCTTTTCTCCTCTTAAAGTAACCTTACATCCGATTGCCATTCCCTCTCTGATCTTGAAGTTAGCAACAGATTTTTTAGCTTTACATACAACAGCTTTCTGACCTGTAATCTTTTCCATGTCAGCGATAGCTGCATCTAAAAGTTTTGCATTATCTTTAGCTTCACCAACACCCATGTTGATAACAACCTTATCGAGTTTTGGCACTTCCATAATATTCTTATAACCGAACTTTTTGATCATTGCATCAACGATCTCGTTCTGGTACTGTTCTTTCAGTCTACTCAAAGCGTACACCCTCCTTCCTCAATTAATCAATCACTTCGCCTGTTGATTTTGCGTAACGTACTTTCTTGTCTCCATCCATCTTGATGCCCACTCTTGTTGCCTGTCCCTTATGAACATACATTACATTAGAACTGTCGATTGGTCCTTCCTGGTGAATGATACCGCCTTCTGGATGAGAAGCACTTGGTTTTGCGTGTTTTGTCAGCATATTAACGCCTTCAACAACAACCTTGCCGTCTTTCTGATTTACAGCAATTACCTTGCCCTCTTTGTCTTTATCTTTACCAGCGATAACCTTTACAGTGTCGCCTTTTTTAATCTTTAACATTGACATCTTACGCGCACCTCCTTAAAGTACTTCCGGAGCCAGAGAAACAATTCTCATGAACTGTTTGTCACGAAGCTCTCTCGCTACTGGCCCGAAGATACGGGTTCCTCTTGGTGTCTTATCATCTTTTATAATTACAGCAGCATTTTCGTCGAAACGGATATAAGAACCGTCTTTACGACGAGTACTGTTTACAGTACGAACAACTACAGCTTTTACTACATCGCCTTTTTTAACAACGCCGCCTGGTGTTGCATCTTTAACAGTCGCAATGATTACATCTCCGATACTTGCGTATCTTCTTGTTGAACCACCCATAACACGAATACACAGTAATTCTTTTGCACCTGTGTTGTCTGCTACTTTAAGTCTGCTTTCTTGCTGTATCATGCAGGTTTCCCTCCTTATACTATTTCACTTTTTCCATAACTTCAACAAGTCTCCATCTCTTATCTTTAGAGAGCGGTCTTGTTTCCATAACTTTTACCTTGTCACCGATGTTGCACTCATTGTTCTCATCATGTGCTTTTAATTTGTATGTTCTCTTTACAATCTTGTTGTAAAGTGGATGTTTTACATGATCTTCTACTGCAACAACTATGGTCTTATCCATTTTATTGCTGACAACCTTACCAACACGGGTTTTTCTAAGATTTCTTTCCACAGTCTATACTCCTTTCGAATATTGAAGCTCTTTTCGTTCTGCTCATAGAACGGCCTGCGCTTGAAATTCGTGAATCATCACGTCAATGACTACTGGCCTGCCTTTTCAGTAATTACTGTCTGAATTCTGGCAATGTTTCTTCTTACTTCTTTGATTCTGCTTGTATTGTCTAACTGATTTGTTGCGTTCTGGAATCTTAAGTTGAAAAGTTCCTTTTTAGCAGCTACTAATTCTTCATTCAGCTCTGCAGCTGATTTTGTTTTTAAATCTTCTACAAATGCATTAATTTTCACTGTTATCACCGCCTTCTAAGTCTGCGCGAGAAACTATTTTACATTTACATGGCAGCTTGTGAGTTGCCAGACGAAGTGCTTCTTTTGCAACTTCTTCAGATACGCCTGCGATTTCAAACATAACGCGGCCTGGCTTAACAACTGCTACCCAGTATTCTAAGGTTCCTTTACCAGAACCCATACGTGTCTCAGCTGGTTTCGTAGTTACAGGTTTATCCGGGAATATCTTGATCCATACTTTACCACCACGCTTGATATAACGAGTCATAGCAACACGGGCAGCCTCGATCTGGTTGGAACGGATCCAGCATGGTTCCATTGCAACGATACCATATTCACCATTTGTAATCTGGTTTCCGCGAAGAGCTTTACCCTTCATGGAACCACGGAATTGTTTACGACGTTTTACTCTTTTTGGCATTAACATGATTATCTATCTCCTTCCTTTGCTGCTCTTTCCGGAAGTACTTCGCCTTTGTAAATCCATACCTTAACACCAACTTTTCCGTAAGTTGTGTCTGCTTCAGCGAATCCGTAGTCAATGTCTGCTCTCAGTGTCTGAAGAGGAATTGTTCCCTCGCTGTAGAACTCTGTACGAGCCATATCAGCTCCGCCAAGACGTCCTGATACAGATGTCTTAACACCAAGTGCTCCGGACTTCATTGTTCTGGACATGCAGGATTTCATTGCACGTCTGAAAGAAATACGGTTCTCAAGCTGTAATGCGATGTTCTCAGCTACTAACTGAGCGTCTTTATCCGGTCTCTTGATTTCTTTGATGTCTACGATTAACTTCTTGTCAGTAAACTGTGCTAATTCACCTTTTACTTTCTCGATCTCTGCTCCACCCTTACCGATTACTACTCCAGGTTTTGCTGTATATACGATGATCTTTACGCGGTCAGATGCTCTTTCGATCTCAATCTTAGAAACACCGGCGTTGTATAATCTTTTCTTAAGATACGTTCTGATTTCATGGTCTTCAACTAAGTAGTCTGCGAAATCTTTCTCTGCATACCATCTAGAGTCCCAGTCTTTGATGACACCTACTCTCAAGCCATGAGGATTAACTTTCTGTCCCATGTTTGCCCTCCTTATCTTTCATCAAGCACAAGTGTAATGTGGCTCATTCTCTTTTCGATTCTGTAAGCTCTTCCCTGTGCTCTAGGTCTGATTCTCTTCATTGTTGGTCCTTTGTTTGCATAAGCCTCTGCAATATACAGATTCTCAGCATTCATGCCGTTGTTATTCTCAGCATTTGCAATTGCAGACTCTAATAATTTCTTTATTAAACTAGAAGCATATCTTGGATTGTAAGTTAAAATACCAAGTGCTGTTGTTACATCCTTACCTCTGATGGCATCTAATACGAAACATGCTTTCTGAACAGAAACTCTTGCGTAAGATAACTTAGCAGAAGGTCTTGTATCTTTGTTAGCATTTCTTTCTCTCTTAATTTGGGATCTATGTCCTTTAGCCATGGATGAACCCTCCTTTCACAATCTAATTATCTAACTCTTGATTTCTTTTCGTCTTTTCCGTGTCCTCTGTATGTTCTGGTTGCAACAAACTCACCAAGCTTGTGTCCAACCATATCTTCTGTTACATATACAGGTACATGCTTTCTTCCGTCATGAACGGCGATTGTATGTCCGATCATGCTTGGGAAGATTGTAGAACGGCGTGACCATGTCTTGATAACAGACTTGTCACCGGATGCGTTCATTGCATCAACCTTCTTAAGCAGGCTTGCGTCTGCGAATGGTCCTTTTTTAATAGAACGTGCCATAGGTTCTAACCTCCTTATGAAAACTATTTAATCGCTTTACCATCTCTTCTTCTTACAATCATCTTGTTAGAAGCTTTGTTTTTCTTTCTTGTCTTAAGACCAAGTGCTGGTTTGCCCCAAGGTGTACACGGACCCGGACGACCGATTCCTGTCTTACCTTCACCACCACCATGCGGATGGTCATTCGGGTTCATAACAGAACCACGAACTGTTGGTCTGATTCCCATATGACGTTTACGTCCTGCTTTACCAATGTTGATCAGGTTGTGATCACCATTTCCTACAACTCCGACAGAAGCTCTGCACTCGATCGGTACCATTCTCATCTCGCCTGATGGAAGTCTCAGTGTTGCATACTTTCCTTCCTTAGCCATCAGCTGAGCGCTGTTACCAGCTGAACGAACAAGCTGTCCGCCTTTTCCCGGATGAAGCTCGATATTGTGAATCTGTGTACCTACTGGAATCTGAGATAACGGGAGACAGTTACCGATCTTAACTTCGGCTTCCGGTCCGTTCATAACGGTCATTCCATCCTTTAATCCTTCCGGTGCAAGGATGTATGCCTTCTCACCATCTTCGTAGCAGATCAGAGCAATATTAGCTGTTCTGTTCGGATCGTACTCGATACCGATTACAGTTGCGTGTACATTGTCTTTTCTTCTCTTGAAGTCGATAATTCTATATTTCTTCTTAGCTCCGCCTCCGCGGTGTCTAACTGTGATTTTTCCTTGATTATTACGTCCTGCCTGTCTGCTCTTTGGAGCTAACAAAGACTTTTCTGGTGTTGACTTTGTGATTTCTGAAAAATCAGAACCAGTCATCTGTCTTCTGGAAGGCGTATATGGGCGGTATGTTTTAATTCCCATGATTGCTTCTCCTTTCAATCCTGTTTATTGTCACGGTTTCTATCCGTATGCTTTGAAATCTTATAATCCTTCGAAGATTTCGATATCTGCGCTGTCTGCTGTTAACTGAACAATTGCTTTCTTCGTTTTAGCTGTTTTTCCAAACTGCATGGTTCCACGAACTCTTCTCTTCTTTCCTTCACAGTTCATGGTGTTCACTTTTTCTACCTTTGTTCCGTTGAACATTTTTTCAACAGCTTCTTTGATCTGAGACTTTGTTGCCTGTGGGTGAACAAGGAATGTATATTTCTTTTCTCCCATAAGTTCCATTGTCTTCTCTGTTACTACTGGTTTAAGGATTACATCATAATACTGAACGTTTGCCATTATGCGTACACCTCCTCGATATTAGCAACAACAGCTTTCGTTACGATTACTGTGTTGTATTTTAAGATATCGTACACATTGATCGTATTAGTCTTAGCTGTCTTAACGCCTTCGATGTTCTTTGCAGAAAGTGCTGCATTTGTATTGTCATCTTCTAATACTACTAATGCTTTGGATACATCTAAATTCTTAAGAATGTTTGCAAAGTTCTTTGTCTTGATCTCATCGAACTTGATCTCATCGATTACGATCAGTTTCTTTTCTTCTACCTTTGCGCTGAGTGCAGACTTAAGAGCTGCTCTCTTTTCTTTCTTGTTCATCTTGAAAGAATATTCTCTCGGTACCGGAGCAAATACAACTCCGCCGCCTGTCCACTGTGGAGCTCTTGTTGAACCCTGTCTTGCATGACCTGTTCCTTTCTGTCTCCATGGTTTTCTTCCACCGCCGGATACTTCAGAACGAGTCTTTGCTTTCTGTGTTCCCTGACGGTTATTTGCAAGCTGGTTTACGACTGCCATGTGTACCAGATGTTCATTTACTTCAACACCGAATACCGCATCGTTCAGATCGATTGTACCAACTTCTTTGCCTTCGATATTATAAACAGATACGTTAGCCATCTTAAGTGTCCTCCTTCCTTCGCCAAATCCTAGTTAGCTTTTACTGCTTCTTTAATAGTTACTAAAGATTTCTTTGGTCCCGGTACTGAACCTTTTACTAAGAGCAGGTTGTTCTCAGCATCCACACGTACTACTTCCAGGTTCTGGATTGTAATCTTCTTGCTTCCCATGTGTCCCGGCATGTGTTTTCCCTTGAATACCTTACTTGGATCAGAACAAGCACCGTTGGAACCAGCATGACGATGGTATTTAGAACCATGAGTCATAGGTCCTCTGTGCTGATTGTGACGTTTGATTGCGCCCTGGAATCCTTTTCCTTTAGAGATTGCAGTTGCATCAACCTTATCACCAGTTGCGAAAGAATCAACTTTGATTTCCTGTCCGAGTGTATACTCGCCGGCATTCTCAAACTTAAACTCTCTTACATATCTCTTACCTGTAACACCAGCTTTTGCAAAATGTCCCTGCTCTGCCTTTGTTACACCGTGGCGGTGAACGATTTCTTTCTTACCGCTCTTATCTTTGTTAACAATCTTGTCTTTCTTGTCAACGAATCCAACCTGTACTGCCTCATATCCATCGTTCTCAACTGTCTTGATCTGTGTTACTACACACGGACCAGCCTGAAGAACTGTTACCGGAGTCAGAGTTCCGTCTTCGCTGAAGATCTGAGTCATTCCGACCTTTGTTGCTAAAATAGCTTTCTTCATTATGATTACCTCCTGTGATTTACAGCGGAACGTCACCTGGACGTTCATCCTAAATGATAGGAATTACTGTGTTTTTACTTGTTTTTCATCTTGATATCAATAAATACACCTGCTGGCATCTCCAGTCTGGACAGTGCATCAACTGTCTTCTGTGTCGGTGCGATGATATCGATCAGTCTCTTATGAGTTCTCTGCTCAAACTGCTCTCTGGAATATTTGTATTTGTGAACCGCTCTTAAGATTGTTACTACTTCCTTCTTAGTCGGAAGTGGAACCGGTCCGCTCACCTGTGATCCGTTCTTTTTTACAGTTTCGATGATTTTCTTAGCGGATGCATCTACCAACTGATGATCATACGCTTTCAAAGTGATTCTCATTACTTGACTTGCCATAAAAAAAGTCGCCTCCTTTTCGTACTATTAACTTCAGTACGACAAGCGGTGACTGTACACTCTCCCGTGTGTGTCGTGAGAAACTCACACGTTGTTACCACATCTCAGTGGCCGTTATAGTAGTTTCGTACAGTGACTTGTCGCCAGTTTCCTAACTTGACATTCGCTCCACGGAAAACCTGCCATCTTCAGGCAGCAACCTCGCGCTTCATTGCTATCATGTCACAGCTCTCTTAGTATATACGAAAAAAAACAACATTTCAAGCATTTTCGCAGAAATATTGTTCTTTTTTTGATACAATCCATTCCTTTTATTTTCCAAAATATTTTTGTCTGAAGGTAAGGCTTACCTGCTCGATCTTTTTATTCGCAGACATTTCCAGAAATCTGCAGAACTCATCTGGATCTCCCATTGTAAGATCTTCCTTCGGGACAACGTATACGTCTCCCTCTTCCACAATCAAAAAGAGCATCTCTCCGTCTGTATAGATATGATTGATCAGATGATATTTGTAAAACTTCTTTTCTTCATCCTGCACTTCAAATCCTGCATGCCCAAAAGTCATTACAATTTCTGTTCTTTCTATATAATATTTGTCCTGACGAATTGTATTTAAATAAGTGAGATGATCCTTCATCAATGCCATCACAACAATCAGTACTCCGATCAACCAGCAGATCACATAACCACACATCGGCATATTCAGAGCTCTTGGCAGCATAAAAAAGAGAGCAATCAGCATAAGATACTTCACCATAATTTTCTTACTGTCACTTCTTTTTTCCGACATGAATCTGACAAGTGCCTTTACAACCTTTTCTGTATGCCCCGTTTTCACTTCAAACAATGTTGTCATCCTCATCCCTCCAAACGGTTTTTCCGAATCGCATTCTGTTTTTCATTATATACATTATTACTCTTTTATCCAACCCCATCTTTCTTATTTTTATTCATTTTACCCAATTATTCCATTATTCAAAGGTATGCTTTAGTCGACTTTTTCTAATTATAACGCTATAATATATATTACATTTAGAATGTTTGCTGAATTGCAATCGGGGGCATTTCACTTTTTTCATTCTAACTAATCAATTTAATATTTTTAATCTGGAGGTATGATTTATCGCAATGTACATTATGAAGGGGCTTTGCGTCGTAGGTATTATTTTGAACATCGTTCTGATGCTGAAGAAGAACAAAGAGATGCGCGCCAACCCTGCAAAAGACGAAGTAATCGGTCTTACCGGCGAAGAGATGTAGCAGCAGCAGAAGGGACACAGAATCGCAACTGCTATCGTTGGATTTCTGGCTAACTTCTTCGATACATTGGGTATTGGTTCATTCGCACCATCATCTGCTGCATTCAAGATGACAAAGTCTGTAGATGATGTTCTGGTTCCTGGAACTCTGAACGTAGGTGATACAGTTCCTGTATGTGTTGAGGCATTTTTGTTCTTTGAGCTTGTAGAGATGGATATTCTTACACTGGTACTGATGATTGTTGCCTCTGTAGCCGGGTCTATCCTGATGGCTGGTGTTGTTTCCAAATTTGACAGAAAGCACGTGCGTTATGCTATGTTTATCGGTCTGTTCCTTCTTGCATCTGTAATGCTCTGCAAAGTTCTTGGTGTAGGACCTTTTGGTATCGTTGGTGAAGAACTTGGCTTAAGAGGTATCAAACTTGTAATCGCTGTTGTTGTTAACTTTATTCTTGGTGCTCTTATGAGTATCGGTGTAGGTTTGTATGCTCCTTGTATGGCTCTCTGTGCTCTGTTAGGACTGAACGTTGGTTGTGCATTCCCAGCTATGATGGGCTCCTGTGCATACTTGATGGCATTCGGTAACGGTCCTAAATTCATCCAGGAAGGCAAATATGATATGTATGCTTCTCTGATGCAGGCAATATTTGGAGCAATCGGTGTATTCTTTGCATATGTATTTGTTAAGAGCTTACCAATCGCCACTCTTACAAAACTTGTTGTTATTGTTGTTTATATTACATCTTTCTTATTCCTTCGCGATGCTATCAAGAAAGGATCTGCAGCTTAATTATAAGTTTGTACTACAATAAAAAATTAAATACAGAACGCAAGGATACAATCCGATCGCAGGAGCTTAAATATTGCTTATGTTATTCCTGTTGCAACCGATGTTGTGGTAATTTATGCTACTATTTTCTTCAAAGACGCTATAAAATCATTAATTATTCACAAATTACATTTTTTCACTTTACTCTATTGACACGCTAAAGCAAAAATGCTATATTAATAGCAACTTAAAGAAAGACAAACCAATGGCGGTTTTCTCATACATGAGGGGACTGCTATTTTAAAAATTTTTTCTTTAAGAATAACCAGTTTGGTTGTTATTGCAGTTATGCCAGAGCCGATCGTTTCCCCCAAGAATGGTCTTGCGATGGTAAACTCCAATTGATATATACATCCTCTTTACGAGGAGCATTCCCCAGCTTTGTATATAAACAAAACTGCAATGCAACGAGGAAAAACCTCTCAATGACATACCAATAAGAAAGGGCACGACATAGACAGATGTCGTGTTTTTTCTTTTTTCACAATAGTTGCTTCTCACAAAAGTGCAAAAAAAGATTGCTATTATTTGCAAATTCTTATATAGCAACCCTTTTTCATTCTTTATTCTATTTTTGTTCCTGATCTTTTTTCCGCATTTTCAATTTCAGCAGCGCTTTTGCTTTCAGGCAATCGATACGATCCATGTTGTTTTCTCCAACAACGTTCGTTTCCTCTCCGTTTTTACTCTTGTTGATATCTACAATTGCATCCAGATAATCATTTACAACCACAAATTGTGCCACCGTTCCATTAAACGTAATTCCTGTAACCGGAATTCCTCTTTTGCCAATCTGCTCAACAGTATTTGTATAATCTACATGACTGTTTCCCCAGCCATCGCACGAAAGGATTACACCATCCGCACGCATACACTCCGCCCAGACAGCTGCTCTTGTTCCTACAAGCATCTTATCCGCATTCCCATCCGGAGAACCGACAAGCATAATTCCCATCAGATCAAGGTCTGTATCTTCTGCCACAGCCTCCAAAAGTGGGTCTCTGAAATGATGCAATGATGTTTCTTTTGTTGAGGGTCCAATTCCCATAATCTTTCTCCTCCCGTCTTACTGCATGGAACGGATAATTCCGTCTCTATATTCATTTGGCGTAACGATAATCGGCATATTTCCCATATCAATGATGGATTTTGATCCAATAGAACACGATGGCTCTTTTGAGAACATGTGCGTATCATACATTGCTCCCTGGCCCGCAACCTGCTTGATAATCAGAACACGCTTTTTACCCGGGCGCACGATGTCATGATATACATGCTTTTCCGTACATTGATTTCCATTGAATTTTTTCAGTTTCTCCCTGAAAATGTTAATAAACTTATCACAAAGCAGATGTGCTTCTGTCGGTCCCGGTCTTTCCTGGCCCATACCTGCAGCAAGCGTCACATCAAAAGAAATGATGACATCATTATCTCCCGGAGTACCCGCTTTATTAAGCACAAGCTGTTCTTTCAAGTTACCCTCTGATGATCCGAATTCATGACACTGCTTCCCATTTACATCCACACCGGTAAGCATTACGTATACTCCGGTAATGGTATGTGTGATTCCCTCTCCCAGTACTCCAAGCACTTTTGTAGAGATAGGAATAATATCCATAATCGTGTTCGTCCAGCGATCATGATCTCCCGGTTGAATCACCTGAATATCAATATCCGTAATATACTTTGCATCCTTTAATAATTCCGGAATAACAGCATCTTTACAAACAGTCATCTTTCCGCCTGCTGTAACATCATTACGATCGCCTTCAACAACCGTATCTACATGAAATGCTTTAATGGTAAGGCGACGCAATTTCTTTTCCTCAACAGCCATTGTTTTATGTCCTCCTTTTACAATTTCGTTGCGTTCACTCCATATATTTTCTATTTATATTTTAACATTCCGGTGTGCAAAATCAATCTTTTTTCTATTCACTTTCATTATCATTCTTCAAATACAAAAGGGAAATGGCAGGCCATTTCCCTTCAAATACTTGTTAAATATTAGAGCACAGCAACATACTCGTATGGCAATGGTACAATCTTTCCAGGTGTCTGGATCTCAACCAGCTGTCTAAGAGTATCTTTAACGATAGCTGTCTGCTGTTCTACGTTGTGTGGGCCTCCGGCGTTAGCACCCATAGGTACCAACGGAGCAACCGCACGTGGTGTACCAGTCTGACGTACAACTGGTGGAAGAGCTGCAATAATAATTGTAGGTACTCCAGCCTCTTCAATCGCTCTCTGCACCAATACTGCAGAGCGGTGGCAGGTACCTCAGCCAGCAGTGAGGATAACACCATCTACATTCTCCTCAACCATCATCTTAGCAATTGCCGGACCTGTCTCATGCTTGAATTTTTCCTGGTTTCCACCACCACCCATGAATCCTGCATGGAATGGAGCAGTTTCCTTAATAAATCCTTCTGCAACCAATTCATGAAGACGATCAATCGGCCACATACAGTTAATGTCCTTATTAACGTCTCCGTTATCATAACCACCATGTGATACCATTAACTCGCTTGATGGCCACGTATCATCAATCTTTCTCCAAGTAAAGTCACCAGCAAGGTTAAATCTCTCCTGTTTAATATGATGGATACCAGCAGCAGAAGCCATGGCAATTCTCATATCCTTTAGTTCTTTTGTAACAGGAGTCCATACCATCGGTGGAGTAATCGGAACGAAGATTTCTGATTGTAATCCTTTAACAACCGTTAAACTCATTATTATTCCTCCTTATTGTTTAAACGAGCCTGCATCTCTTTTTGTTTGCGGCGCTCTTTTTCTATATTGCTAAAATACTTCTCATTTACCTCTGGTGATAACTGTTCCGGAAAGCTCATCATCCATCCAAATTCCTGTCCAACCTTCGGTTCAACATCACAGATGAACATTCTCTTTGGGGCCTTAAAAAATCCAAGTCTCCCCTTTAGGTCTACGCTGATGCTGCAATCATCAATACCAACGCATACGCCTTCCATTTTGATCAATTTTTCACCAAATTTCAGATTATTATCCATTTGAGTCAAATCCTAAATCTTAGTTATATCCTTTGTCGATACGTTTCTGACTAAGCGGGAGTGCCTGCTCATTCTCAACAAGTTCCATCTTAGTTCCTGTAGCTTCTTCAATGGCTTCAACGTTATTAGATTTTACGTTTGGATTCCATTTCTTTTCAGCAGCTTTTACTTCTTCTCCAGCCATACGTGCTTTTAACATTGCAAGTGCACGAACTGCTTCTTCTGGACAAAGAGTGTTGTTAGCAAGAACCTCGTTCTCAATACCACCCTCAGATTTGTTGTTATCAACCATGGATACCATGTATTTGTTTCCAACAACGAGAGCTCCCTGGTTCGCACAGAATGAAAGACCTACAACCGGAATTCCTCTCATACCGATCTGCTCATGGTGAGATGCGAAGTCGATATGGTTGTTTCCAAATCCTTCTGTCGTGATAAATGCACCATCAACGTCCATCATTTCTACTGTCTGTCCTAGTCTTTCGGATACATAGAATTTCTCAGCATTGATCTGTGGAGAACCAACGAAGATAACACCACAAAGGTCAATCTCCGGATCATGCAATGCACCAAGTACCAGTGGCTCTCTCCAGTAATGTCTGGACATCTCTTTAGATGCAGGTCCGATACATGTAATTGCGTGGATACATCCATCAAGAACCTCCAACGGAGATACACAAACCGGAAGGTTACCAAGGTCAACGTTTGCTCTTGATCCAAGAACACCAACTGGCTCTACAGGAAGGATGAAGTTGTCGTGCATAGCTCCCTGTCCCATGATCTCTTTAACAATAACAACTTTTTTCTGTCCCGGATGACGAATCTGCTCAAATGTCTCTGTATCAACAATGAGGTCATCTTCCACTTTCTTCAAAGCTTCACGGATTTCCTGTGTTACGATATCAAATACTGTATGAGCCGTCATAGGTCCACGACGCTCCATGTTTGTCTTTGCCTGCACTACGATGTTTCCTTTGATAAGGATTTCACCTTTCTCCGGACATCCTGGACGTCCCCACATAATGTTCTCATCAAGGTATCCTTCTGAAGAACCAAATTCACCAATCTGAACTCCGCCTTCGTCTGTTCCTGAAAGAACCATAACTGCACCGTCAATGACTCTTGTGATGCCTGTTCCAAGCTTGCTGTCGCCATCTTTTGTAGCGATTGGCTGAACATCCATGATAGTTTCTGAATATGTGTGATACTGCTTTGGAGTAATGATTTCCAATTCAAATCCTTTGATCAGATCATCAGCATCTACTACTTCCTGTTCAATGCCTTCACGGATTGTAAGAACTGTTCCTTCGATCTTTGTCTCTGGTCCTCTCTTAACTTCTGTGATTGCATAGTGCTGTCTTGTAAGACTTCTAATTAATTTTCCTTCTTTTGCAACTTCTTCAGCTGTCGGAGCTGCTGCTACTGGAGCTGCTGCTGCCGGAGCAACTTCTACCACTTCAGCGCCTCCGCCAAGTGCACCAACCGGGATTGAAAGGTCAATATCCTTTCCTTCTCCAATGTGGATTTTCAAAATTCCGCCTGCTACTGTTGTTGCTGCTGCAACTGGTGCTGCAACTGGTGCTGCTGCCGGAGCTTCTTCTGCTGCTGGGGCCTCTGCTTCTTCCGCTTCCTCCTCAACAGATTCTTTGTATCCCTCTACATTATCCGGTGTTAACGGGCTGAGAGAATCGCTTGTTTTGGTAAGTTTTGCTCCTAAAATTTGTCCAATTTTTAAGCATCCATCAAGATTCAATAATCCAGAGTCAACTAACTCATCAAAAATTGCTGGATCTTCAAGATTTGCTGGCTCAATTATGATTCCAGCCTCTGCTCTACAGCATAACACTGCAGGATCATTTGCATGTTGTTTCGCTGTTTCAGCTGTAATAGACATATTGTACCCTCCTTTTAATTACTTTGCTAATTGCGATAATTAACATATATATAATCGCTTCGTAAGGAGTTATATCAGGGAATCACTCCTTGCTTCCGCAATTTATACCATAACTAGTCTTCTACATCAATATCCTGGTCAACCCATTTAGATACTGTAAGCTGACGGTACTGTGCGTGACCAACCGCTCTCATAACATGGTCTGTCTGATGGAATACTTTCAGTCCCATCTGCGGAGCAGATGCCATAACTGTGTTTGAACAATCTGAACAGTTACCAATGATAATATATTCACATCCATCTTTCTTAAACTGCATATTGTTCTTAACCTGTCCCGGACAGTTTCCCGGACGAAGACACTTAAGCGGTGCACCCGGTTTGTTTTCAATTGCCTGTTTACATCTGCATACAGACACAACCTCGCCGTGCATCTTTTCTGCGATTACACGCATACGTGCCTCGCTACCACCACACGCGCAGACAAGAAGTCCCACTTTCTTATCTGTAAGATCCGGCATTCTGTATGTTGTAAGGATACCACCTGTTGTCTTTGTTGTTGGCTCGTCAAGTTCTGCTGCGCGTCCCGTGAAAGCTCCGCCCATGATAATTTCGCCAACCTCATCCGGTTTGTCAAGTCCACCAGCTTTTTCGATCATCTCGCCAACAGATACGCCAATCGGAACATCCATGAATACATGTGCTGCATTTCCGCCCTTAATATTTCCACGTACCGTCATATTCTTGCTGATACATGGTCTCTTTTCATCAATCGCCTCAGCAACTCTTGCTGCTGTCTCAAGGTTAACAACAACGGCTCTTGCAGCTGACGGAAGTTGTGTTGTATCAAGGTTTAATCCAAGACACTCACGAACAACCGCACGCTCCTCACCCATTGGGTAAATATCCGGAAGCAGGTGTAATGAAATATTCTCTTCATTTTCAATTGCTGCCAGCAATGTCTTTACAGCCTTTTTGTTTTTCTTCTTAATTGCGAAAATTGCCTTGTCAGCCTGTGTGATCTCCATACAGTATTTTACACCACGAAGACATTTGTCGCACTGTTCTTCAAGCTGTCTGATGTTGTGTTCGAGTCCCGGCTCGCACTCTGCTGCATTAACTAAGATGTAGCTGTATTTCCCTGGCTCTTCTACATCATCAATCTCCGGATTGATCTCCGGATTCATCTCCCCAAGAGGTGTCTCAGAAAGGTTAATGTTCAGCTTCACTCCTGTAGGGAATCCTGCACCACCCATACCAACAACACCAGCTGCCTTCACCATATCAAGCTTGCTCGCATCCGCCGGAACATCAATCGGAACAAACTCGTCTGGCTGCTCATCTGCAGCCTCAATAATAATGCGATCATCTGTAATCTCAACTACCTTACCATATACACTTGAGAAAATATTTGCTCCAAGTCCGGTAGGAGTTGCAATGAGTGTACCTTTTTTTACTTCAGCTCCAACCTCTACACATGGAGCACATGGAGCACCTACGTGCTGACGTAATAACAACTGTACTCTTCCCATAACACTCTTCTCCTTTTCTTTTTATATATGCAAGAAGCGACACCTCGCCGGCTTCTTAACATTCTATTAATTATTTATAATTTAAAATAAATTTGCAAAAATATCATGTGAAACATATTCACCTGATATTTTCTTTAACCCAACAACACCCTTGTTACTTATTAATATTTTCTATAGATCTCTTATTTCGATGATATTTTAACGAGAAAATTCTTTTTTTGGCGGAGGCATGTGGGAATCGAACCCACCCAGGACGCTCTTAACGCCCCACACTAGTTTTGAAGACTAGGAGGCACACCAGTCACCCATCTACCCCCATATTCATTTTCACGCAGATTACTCTACCATAATTCAGCAGATATTTCAACTGTTTTATTTAAATTTATATTACCAAAAAAGCATTGACTTTTCAAGCTTTTTCATCCATAATGATAATAAAGAATTGTACGACATACTAGAACGTAGTCTATTTGTGAATTTTCTGTCAGCATTCTGTCCTTTTTCACATAATTTGCTCTACCATTCTAGTGTCAGATGCACATAAAAAAGGCACCGCAAAGATGTCAAATCTTTAACGTGTTTTTATAAAGTCTTATAGATATCCTCTATAAGACTCACCAGCTATATCTAAGGAGGTTTATAATTATGGAGTTAAAAGCAAATGTGGATTTTTCTCGTTTTGAAGGCGCACTTCAAGTCGTAGATGCTCACACAGTTGGTGAATTCTGCCGCGTCGTTATCGGTGGATTTCCTGAGCCGGAAGGCAACACAATGATCGAAAAGAAAAAATGGATGGAGCAGAACTATGATCATGTTCGTACCGCTCTTATGTTCGAACCAAGAGGACATCATGATATGTTTGGTGCTTTCCTCTGCGAACCAATCAATCCGGAAGCAGATCTCGGTGTAATGTTTATGGATACAGGCGGATATCTGAACATGTGCGGTCACTGTACGATCGGTGCCGTAACAGTTGCGATCGAAGCCGGACTTGTTGAATCTCATGAAGGAGAGAATGAAGTAGCATTGGATGCTCCTGCCGGACTGATCCGTACAAAAGCAATCGTAAAAGACGGAAAAGTTGAAAGTGTTACATTAACAAACGTTCCTTCTTTTGTTTACAAAGAAAACCAGAAAGTTGTAATTGACGGAAAAGAAATTGAATTTACAATTTCCTTTGGCGGAAGTTTCTTTGCATTAGTTGATACAACCAAGCTTGATCTTGGCGAAATCAATCCAAAGTCTGTTCCTGAATATGCAAAACTTGGAATGAAGATGTTAGATGCAATTAATAAGGAAATTCCTGTAAAGCATCCTCTTCTTGACATTGATACAGTTGACCTTGTTGAATTCTACGGCCCAACTCCAAATCCGGACAAAGCTTCTATGAGAAACGTAGTTATCTTCGGAGATGCTATGGCTGACCGTTCACCATGTGGAACAGGTACAAGTGCAAAACTTGCAACTCTTCATCACTGGGGTGAACTCGCTGTCGGAGAAGAATTCATTTACGAGAGCTTTATCGGATCTTTATTCAAAGGCGTAATCAAAGAAACAACCAAGGTTGCCGATTATGACGCAGTGATCCCTATGATTACAGGAAGCTGCTACCTGACGGGTGTTGCTACATATCTGATTGATCCGACAGATCCATTGAAATATGGTTTCCAGGTAGGATAATCATTTCTAAAAATCGGAATAATTCACACTGATTATGGAAGCGGATTTCAAGATCCGCTTCTATTTATAAAAAAACACGAAAGGAATGAGCGCCAATGCCACGCAAACGCCTGTCCACAAAAAGTCGTATCGTAAAAGCCGCTTGGACTCTTTTTTACAAAAAAGGATATGACCAGACAACCGTAGAAGATATTATCGCAGCGTCCAAGACATCCAAAGGAACCTTTTATCATTATTTCAAGGGGAAAGAATCATTGTTGAATTCTCTCTCCTATCTGCTTGACCAGAAATATGAGGAACTTTCAACTGTTATCGATCCTACTCTTTCTGAATGTGAAAAGCTTCTTTTTCTGAATCACGAGCTGTTCTACATGATTGAGACCAGCGTAGATATTCATCTGCTTGCTTATCTTTATTCATCGCAGCTTACGACAAAAGACAAGAAGTCACTTTCTGACAAAAAAAGATTCTACTTCAAATGGCTTACTGAAATATTTTCTAATGGATTAGAAAAAGGCGAGTTTAAAAACACCAGCACTGCAGAAGAGTTAATGAATATCTATGCCATGTATGAGCGTGCACTGCTATATGATTGGGCTCTCTGCAAGGGAAAGTATTCTCTGACCGAATACAGCAATAAATTACTTCCTCATCTACTGGACACTTTTGTCAAAGGAGTATAATGGAATCATGAAATCACCGTAACCTGAAAAGGGACGGAATTCTGTATTACACATATTATACAGAATTCCGTCCCTTTTATTCATTTTACTTACATAAAGTTTTACACAAAGTACAAAAACCTGTGTTTCAGACCATACACTCGTGTATTTCTTCTTCCTCTATCCCTGCTTCTTTCATCATTGAAACGATCGCTTCTCTGTCTGACAGATCCGCGCACCAGGACAGACCACACCCTGCCGATATAGCTCTTGGAACCGGGATAATCCTTCCCGGAACCTGATGTTCTTTACACGCTTTCTCCATAGCCATCGCATCCGCTGTGGTATGAAAGGTCACAACAAGTTTTAATTCTTTTTTTCTCATTTCTACTCAATCACCACTTCGTAGAAGCCATCTTTCTCCGTAGAAACAGGTTTTTTCCCATGTTCTTCTGCATATTTTTCTACATTCATCTTCTGATGTGGTTCTGTAACCAGCACCTTTACCGGTCCGTCTGCAGCCTTCAGAGCTTCAGCAGTCAGCATTAACGGTTCCGGACAAGAAAGACCTCTTGCATCTACTTCTTTCATATTATTTACCTTCTTTCCTAGAATACTATGTATACCTTAATATTTCAACCTTATTTTGCTTCTTTTCTCTTGTTTGTAAATGCAATTACAAAGCATATAATTATGCAGATAATGCAGGCAACTTTTCCGTTAAGCGGTACTGCACCGGCAACTACTTCCTGTGTTTCTGCATTCATTGCTGTTCCGCTTGCCGCAAGCCCGAAGTTATGGCAGATTGCCGATCCGACAAACATACCAACAACCGTCATCGCCGCATCGGATGATCCTTGTCCGGCAAGAATCAGCTGACGAAGTGGGCATCCGCCTGCAAGAGTTGCCGCAAATCCTACGGTATACATTCCAAGAATATTCCAGAGATGTTCAGAATGAGCGATCACTCCCGGTGTATTGAAGCCCAGTACAAATCTTCCGGTTGCAATATTGAATACAAGCATTACAACGAACAGTCCTGCAATTACGCTGAACAGATCAAAATTCTTCATCAGAATAATATCACGGATACTTCCGGCAAAGCACATTCTTGACTTCTGTGCAATTGCTCCAAAGATCAGACCTCCAACCAGAGATGCAATAATCGGCGCGTGCAGACTTCCCGGTCCTGCTTCACTTGCTTTTAAGAGTGAAGTACAAAGAGCAAGAATCAGGATTCCCACAACGATCGCCGGCATTACAACACCGTTTGCCTTATTTGTTACATATGCTCTTCCAAGACTGAAGCCTTTTTTAAGCGCAAATACACCAGTCGCGATACCAAGGATAAATCCAATCAGAGCAACCCATGCATTCAGATCACCGGCTGACATACGAATAATCATACGCAGAGGGCATCCAAGGAACACGAGCGCACCAATCATTATGATGATACCCAACACAAATCGGATCATCGGTGATGAACCCGCAGTTGCACAATACTCTTTTGTTGCCACAGAGATAATAAAAGCACCAAGGACAAGTCCGATGATCTCCGGTCTTGCATACTGTACCACCTCTGCCTGATGCATGCCAAATGCACCTGCTGTATCACGAATAAAGCACGCAATACAAAATGCCATATTTGCCGGGTTTCCAAGTAATGCGAGGCATGCCGCTACAATACCACACACTGCGCCGCCCAGCGCAAGTTTTTTCTTTGAATCTGTTAAATTCATGTCATTTCCTCCTTTTTTCATTCTGGGAAGCACCATTCCGGGCGCTTTACAGTGTCTCCGGTTCCGGCTCTTCTGCCAGTTCGTGGATCGCTCTTATCGCAATATCCACTTCTTCTTCCGTGTTATAATGGGAAAAGCTGAATCTTACAGCCCCCTGTTCTACCGTTCCCAGCGCCTCATGCATAAGCGGTGCACAATGCCCTCCCGGTCTGGTAGAAATTCCATATTCTGTAAGAAGCTCATCACTCACTTCTGAAGAATCATATTCTCCGATGTTAAGCGTAACAATCGCACATCGGTTTTCCTGTGAAAAATCTCCGTAGATTTTTACTCCCGGAATCTCTTTCACTCCTTCATAAAAACGACGCATCAGACTCTGCTCCCGGGCCCTGATCTCATCAATTCCGGTACGCTCCAGATACGCAAGTGCGGCATGTAACCCGGCTATTCCATGTCCGTTCAGCGTTCCCGCTTCCAGAGCCGTCGGCATCTGGATCGGATGCGTCTTACTGTATGTCTGTATCCCACTGCCTCCCGTTTTTAACGGGCGGATCTCTACACCTTCTCTGACATAGATTCCTCCGGTTCCCTGCGGTCCCAGAAGTCCTTTATGTCCGGTAAAGCACAGAATATCTATCTTCATATCCTCTACATCTATCGGAAATACCCCCGCAGTCTGAGACGCATCTACTACAAACAGAACATTGTGACGGTGTGCCAGTTCCCCAATCGGCTTTACATCAATATAATTGCCGGTAAGGTTCGAGCCATTGGTACATACGATCATCTTTGTATCCGATGTGATGGCTTCTTCAATATCACGAATATCCAGACATCCCCTGCTGTCACTGGGAACGATCGTCAGTTTTACACCTTTCTTCTCCATCTCATACAACGGACGAAGCACAGAGTTGTGTTCCAGCATCGTTGTAATTACATGATCTCCCGGACTTAAAATCCCTTTAATCGCAATATTCAGGCTCTCTGTAGAATTATTCGTAAATGCGATTCTTCTTGCATCCTTAGCCCCAAACAGCCTAGCAAGTCTTTCACGGGTATCATATATAATCCTTGACGCACTGAGCGACGCTTCATTCGCACCTCTTCCTGCATTTCCCATAGAACTCATCGCTCTGACTACTGCATCGATCACTTCCTGCGGCTTGTGCATTGTCGTAGCCGCATTATCCATATATATCATATTATTCTCCTTTTATCTGCACACAGATATCCCATATAAGATTAGTATAGTATTTTCGCGTATCAGAGTCTAATCGAAAAGACGAATAAACAAGCACTACCTATAGTTCATATTTATAGATAGTGCCTGTCTGTTATCGTTCAATATCGTAAACTTCTTTTACAACCTTAATAAAACGTTCTGCACTTCTGGACAGCTGATAATTCTTATTATATACCAGATTGATATCTCTTCCCTTATCCGCTTTCGGAATCGGAAAGGCCAACATGAATCCGGCTTCCACTTCATCTGCCGTCGCAAGTTTGGACAATACCGAGATTCCCATTCCCTGTCTTACGGACTTTTTGATCGTCTCCTGATTTTCAATACTTGCGATTATTTTCAGATTATCGGTAACTATGCCTGCATGCTTCAGCTGCTTCTGTGCTTCTTTTCTTGTTCCGGACCCTTCTTCCCGCATAATGATATGCTCTTCCATGATCCATTTGATATTGCCGACGGATTCTTCCTGAAGTTTTCTGTATTTTTCTGTGTTTGGTGTAATAATCACAAGCTCATCTTTGTAAAACGGAATATACCTGCAATGCTTTTTCTCCAGAACCGTTCCTGTAAATCCAATATCTGCCACATGATCTACGATTTGCGTTACCACCTTGCTGCTGTCAGTCTCCAGAATCTTAAACTGTTCCTGCGGATATTTTTCGTTAAACTGAATCAGCACTTTCGGCAGCAGATACTGTGCCGGAATCGTAGATGCTGCAATTGTGATCAGATGCTTTCCACCATCTTTTCCCGACTCAAACCTTTCTTCAATCTTTTTCTGAAGATCAATGATCTGTCTTGCATACTGATATAACTCTCTTCCGTCATCTGACATACTGACTTCTTTTGTATTTCTCACAAACAGCCTCACGTTCAGTTCTTTTTCCAGTGCTGCAATGTGTGCACTGATCGTCGGCTGGGTTAAAAACAATTCTTTTGCAGCTTTTGAAAAACTGCCCCCTTCCGCCACCTGAACAAAGGCCTCCAACTGTTTTAAATTCATGAATACGCAACCCTTTCACTCTCTGCTCCGGTCTTTTTGGTCACCTTGATACTGTCCATGTATTCCAGAATCGGTTTCGCGCTCTTTCGGCTGGTCGCAAACATATCTCTCACCTGCGCGATTGTAATGACCGGATTATCCTTTAACTGTTCCTGTATCTTTTCTTTTGCCTGTTCCATATAAGAACACAGAGTATACATGTCCTCTGTCACTTTTACAACACGCTTTTCCTCCAGCAGAATGTTCAGGATATCATCTTTCAGCTCTTTTGATTCTTTTCCGCAATCAATCTCCGAGTACCGCACAAAGTCATATCCTGCCTTTTCAAATGCAGCAAGAAGCTTCTCCGATACCTCACGATACGTTCCATCTTTTCTGACCTCGTATTCCGGTGTACACAGAAATTCATCCACTCGCTTCAGGCTTCCGCCATTTTCAAGCATCTCCAGAATCTGATCAAAAACGTTCGGTTTGATCTTCTGAAAATATGTCATCTGTACTTCTGCCTTTTTCATACCATATCGATATGGATACCTGTCTTCATACTCCTCCAAAGCTTTATGAAGCGTACGCTCTGCTTCACGTGCAGAATCCGCATGCCAGACATACGTATCCTTCCGCATCGGGAATGTACATACACTCCCCTGTTCTTTCAGCTCTTCAACATCATTTTTTACTTCTTCAGCAGAAAGAGCTGTAAGTTTCGCCAGTTCTGACACTGTAATCAAAGTATCTGCATGGCTTTTTACATGCATCTCAATTACATCTGCAGAAGAACCAGATTCTTTCCTGCTCAGTTCCTCAATCACGTCCTGCTGGAAACGTTTTTTAATCCTTGGATTCGGTTCAAGCACTACTCCTCCTCCAATCGTCTCCATCGGAGAATAGAAACGCACGACAAACTTGTCCCCGCGTCTTACGGCGACTTCCTCTTCCAGCCGGAGCTGAACATATCCACTTTCTCCCGGCCCGATCTCTTCCTTATCCAAAAGAACTGCCCGGCACAACACTTCGCTTGTTCCTGTAAAGAAATGCAGTCTGGTGTGGTTAGTAAGCACACGCATGGAAGAATCCAGAACATTCAGACGGACATCCAGAAGATCAGTATTCTTCATGCTGTTTGGCGGTGCAAGAACACAGCCTCTTTTAATCTCCCGTTTCTTCACATTTGAAAGATTAATAGCCACGCGCTGTCCTGCATAACATTCTTTTTTATCTTCACCATGGACCTGGATACTACGAATCTTACATTCTTTCCCAATCGGATACATCTCCAGTGTATCTTCCTTCGATATGGTTCCCGACACGAGTGTACCTGTGATGATCGTACCAAATCCAGACAGTGTAAATGCACGGTCAATCGGAAGTCTCGGAATTGTATTCACATCCTTTTGAATCACTTCATCACGTGTCAGATGCTCGATCATCTGAACAAGTCCTTCCAGACCTTCTCCTGTAGCTGCCGATACTTTTACGACCGGTGCATGTTCAAGAAATGTGCCTTCCAGTTCTTCCTTTACTTCTTCTTCCACAAGTTCCAGCCATTCTTCATCAACCAGATCACATTTATTCAATACAATAATACTTTTCTCAATTCCCAGAAGATTCAGGATATCCATATGCTCTCTGGTCTGCGGCATGATTCCTTCGTCTGCAGCGATTACCAGAAGAACAAGATCCATTCCCACAACGCCGGCAACCATATTATTGATAAACCTTTCATGACCAGGTACATCAATAATTCCGGCACGGTCCCCTCCCGGGAGATCAAAATACGTAAATCCCAGGTCAATCGTTATTCCTCGTCTCTGCTCTTCTTCCCAGCGATCTGTATTTCGCCCTGTCAGAGCCTTTATAAGCGTCGTTTTTCCATGATCTATATGTCCTGCTGTTCCTATAATAATATTTTTCATTCCGTCTTACCCTCTAGTTCTCTGATAGCAAACTTTTCAACTGACTGGCAATGACTTTAAACTGCCGCTCTTCTATCGTTCTCACATCCAGAAGAATCATATCATTCACCGTTCTGGGAATCACCGGTACCGGAAGATGACGCATGCATTCTTCCAGTTCCGGAACGCTGATCCTGGTCGGCTGTATCGCCACTGCCTGACTCGGAATCCGTTCCAGAGGAAGCGATCCGCCTCCGATCTGTGATTCACACGGTACTACCTGTATCTTTGCCTCAAGTTCGCCTCTTCTCAGTATTCTCGCAAGATTCTTTGCCTTTCTGGATACATCTTCCAGAGAAGCCGTAATCATTCGAAGTACCGGAATATTTTCGATTGCCTTCTCTTCAGACAGATATTCCATCAGTACTACTTCCAGTGTTGCTGCAGTAAATTTATCAATTCGCAGCGCTCTGGTCAGCTGATTCTTCTTCATCATATCAATATACTTTTTCTTGCCGATGATGATTCCGGCCTGCGGCCCTCCGAGCAGCTTATCACCGCTGAAGCACACAACGTCTGCTCCTTTTGCGATGGATTCCTGTACGGTCGGCTCATGTGTCAATCCGTATTTTGCAAGATCGATCAGCACACCACTTCCCAGGTCTTCAATCACCGGAATGTCATGCTCCTTCGCCAGCGGAATCAATTCGTCAATCTCAACGTGTTCTGTAAAACCGACGATTCTGTAATTACTGGTGTGAACCTTCAGAAGTGCTTTGGTCTCTTCTGTAATCGCATTCTCATAATCATCGTAATGCGTCTTATTCGTAGTTCCGACTTCAACCAGAGATGCTCCACTTTGCTCCATTACGTCAGGAATTCGGAACTTTCCGCCGATCTCAACCAGCTCTCCACGGGAAACCACAACTTCTCCGCCCTTTGCCAGAGAGCTCAGGATCAGCATAACCGACGCGGCATTATTATTAACCGCCATCGCTGCTTCTGCTCCGGTAATCTTACAGAGAAGCTTCTCAAAATGAGAATATCTCTCGCCTCTTTTTCCTGCTTCCAGATTGTATTCCAGGTTCGAATATCCCGTTGCGATCTCTGCGATATGTCTCATATGTTCCGGACTGATCGGCGCTCTTCCCAGGTTGGTATGAAGAATCGTTCCAGTTCCATTGATCACTGTACGCATATTCGGCGTATGCATTGCTTCCACAGCAATACAGATATTGTCTGTCAATGCGTCGATCTGAGCCTTTGCCTTTTCTTCTTCTTCGCATCTGCCGATATATGCACGAAGTTTTTCCATCTCTTCATGGATTGCTTCCATAACCGTATCGCGGCTGTATCGCTCAATCATCTCCTGAATCTGTTTCTCTCCCAACAGTATATCCACTTTCGGGATACTGCGGTATAATACATTTTTATTCATTTTCTATTCCCTTTTCCTCACCTTACAGCTATGTTTTTAAAACAGACGAATCAGTTTGTCACTTTTTGGACTTACTTTTCCGATAACTGATATTGCAGTCTCCATATTCGCCTCTTTGAAATCTTTCATCATAGCATCATATTCTTTTGGGGAAACACTGATCAAAAGTCCCCCTGACGTCTGCGGATCATAGAGCAGATCCAGATAATGCTCTTCCACAGCCCCGACTTCTACTTTTCCGATGGAGTATCCGCGATTCTTATATGCACCCGCCGGAACAAGTCCCATCTTTGCATAATCAATCGCATCCGTAAGATATGCTATATCTTTTACGTTGATCTCAAACGTCACTTCGCTTGCTGAAGCCATCTCCACACAGTGTCCCAGAAGTCCGAATCCGGTGATATCTGTGCACGCTGACACCTGGTATTTTTCGACTACCCGCTTGCCTTTCTGATTCAGAGATGCCATTACCATCTGCGCTTCACGGATTGCAGCAGGGGATGCCATATCTGCTTTAATTGCCGTATTGACAATTCCGCTTCCGATCTGCTTCGTAAGAACTAATATATCGCCTGGCTTACAGCCATAATTTTTAAATATCTTATCAGGGTGTACAAATCCAGACACGCACAGGCCATATTTTGGTTCATCGTCCTGTACAGAATGTCCTCCTACCAGTACCGCTCCTGCTTCTTTCACTTTCGCCGCTCCACCCGCAAGGATGTCGCCCAATATCGCCGGATCCAGACAGTTGGGGAATCCGACTATGTTAAGCGCAACAGCCGGTTCGCCTCCCATTGCCCATACGTCACTGAGAGAATTGGCCGCTGCGATCTGTCCGAACATATATGGTTCATCTACAATCGGAGTAAAGAAGTCAACGGTCTGAATCATTGCGATCTCATCAGTCACTTTGTAGATTGCGGCGTCATCAGAAGTTTCAATTCCTACGATTAAATTGTCATCCTGAAATGTCGGCAGCTTACTCAGAACCTGAGCAAGGGTCTCCGGACCTATCTTAGCCGCTCAGCCAGCCGTCTTACTTAAACTTGTCAATTTCACATCTGATTTCATGTTTCATTCTTCCTCCTGTAGCTTACATTCATTCTAAAGGATTATTGTTTTTACACATTCTTAAAAAGGGATTGTTGTAAAATAGTAGTTCACATTCTACAACAATCCCTCTTCACACAAACTTGATCAACGATTAAGGTCTGATAATTCTGCCAGCTTTGGCCATGGTCTCAACAATACTGTACATGTTTGTCACAGAACCTACTGCCAGCTTCTCTTTCAGTCCATAGTAATCCAGACAAGTTCCACAGGTCATGATCTCAACGCCCTGTGCCTCCAAAGACTTCAGATCCTCCAGAGAATCTGATCCCTCTGTTGTCAGAGTTGCTCCTCCATTATAGAATAACATTGTCTTTGGCAGAGTATCCAACTGTGTAACTGCAAATATGAATCCTTTTATTAACACCTTGCCGAGTTCATCATTTCCCACACCCATGCGGTCAGAAGAAACTACAACAACCGTATTGTCCCTGGCATCAGGCGCACATACAACCTCATCCTGGCTGCTTTCTGCCGGTGCTCCGTCCATCTGAATCGTAACTTTATACTCTGCATCCCCGAGCTTTTCAGATGACACTTTTGCTCCTGAACCAGCTCCAAGCTTAGTTACGTTCTGCACTGCGATCTCGTTATCAACGAGAACCTCAATTGTGTCCGGACCGGTAAGTGCCTGCATTGCCTTTTTCGTCTTAATGACTGGGATTGGACAATTGTCTCCCATTGCGTTGACTGTAATCATGATGATTCCACCTTTCCTTGATGCCATTACCCCAACACATATAGATATATTCTATCACTGTTTGTATAAAAGGTAAATGGTTTTTTAAATTATTATGTAAAAGCCTGAAAGAATTACGTCCCGTATCCTACACGAGGCATGCCTCTTCCATACTCTTGTATCTCCAGAACATGATACGCGCCGTCTGCATAATATGCCGGCCGCATCTCTCCTCTGCGAAAAGCAGACAGGAATTCTTCCATCGTACGCACTTCCTCCGGGAACCACGTCGCACATACGCCGACTTTTTCCGGGACATGACAATCACTGGAACCAATTGTATAATATCCAAGTTCCATTGCGTATCTTGCAGCCTTCTGACAGGCTTCCACAGAAGTACTGCCGTTCAGAACCTCAATCCCGTCCAGTCCGGTTACTGTACGCAGGTTTTCTTCAAGTCCCCGTTTATTATTGCGAAATGGATGTGCTGCGAAGCAGACCCCATTCTGTTTTTTTACCAGATCAATAAATTCCTGTGCCGGGATTCTTTCTCCGGGATACTCGTCGATCCCAAATGCCACGATATCCCCCTGGAGGGAAAAGAACTCAATCCCCACAAATACAGGAAACCCTGTCTTCTGCGAGTATTCTGCCGCATATTCTTTCAGCCCCATACTGTCATGATCCGTAATACACACCGCACCAAGCCCTTTTTGCTTCGCAATCTGTACGATCTCGTCCAGCTGCAGAAAACTGTCTTTTGAATATGTCATCTCATGCATATGCATATCAATAAACATCCTGTCATGCTCCTTTTCTTTTTTGCGTTTCGACTACATAATCTGTACATTCTTTCTTACATTATAGTAATTTCATTAGTCTTCATCAAATAGAGAATTTTAATGACAGGTATATTTTTATAGACACTATCTATTAGTCTTTCTGATATATTTCTTATAATCTCTTTTCAAAATTACCGTCTACCGAACACCCTTCCGTAAATATCATAAATGCATTCGGATCTATACTGTGCACGATCTCGCGGATCTGGTTTACCTCATACTTGGAAATCATTACAAACAGAATGTGTGCTGCCTTATTGGTATATGCCCCTTCTCCATCCCAATTGGTAACGCCCCGTCCCGTCTGTTCCATAATTGCTTTCGAGATACCTTCCTTCTTGGTAAATATCATGGCACTGGTATTGATATTCTGGATATGTACACGGTCAATCGCCATTGCAAGCGCCGTCGTATAAATCAACGAGTAAATCACGATCTCCACATTAAACATAAACAGGCAGATGGCATATACACAGACATTCATAAGAATGTTGATTTTTCCGACACTGACATTCGGATACCTCTTTGAACAGCAAAGCCCGATAATATCCTGGCCGCCGCTGGAACTTCTGCCTCTCAGAATCAGCCCCGTCCCCGTTCCTGCAACGATACCTCCCACAATACACGCTGTAAGATAATCCTCGATCACCGGAACCGGCGGTACCGGAACAAGCGTAAGAAACAGACTCTGAACCCCGACCGTAATCAGTGTTTTGACTGCAAATGTCTTTCCCATAATTCGAAGTCCCATATAAAGCAGCGGAACATTGATCAGAAAATAGATGATACCTGCCAGATCCACGCCGGAGGGAATGGGAACATGGAGAAAGCTTACAATAAATGTTCGAAGCAGCTGGGATACACCCATAAATCCCCCATTGTAAAGTCCAAGAGGGGTAATGATCAGATTCACCCCTATTGCAAACAACAGGCTTCCTCCAACAGCATATGTGGCCTGTACCAGTCCTGCTTTTCTTTTTCCGCTCAATTTACTCAACATCTTTCTTCTCCTCTAAATAAAATTATACAAAAAAGAAACCCGGAAATTAATCCAGGCTCTGCAGAACCTGACCGTCCTGCTGATTATCTTTTTTATTCTCTGCACTTTCATTTAACTCTTCTTGTTGTTCCAGACATTCACGGATTGCTTCATTCAACGACAGCATCTTTTCATCCAGCGTTGAAACCATATCCGCACATTCCTTCAAGTCCCGGCTGATATATTCCGGTGCATTTCCCTCAAATTTATAATATATTTTATGTTCCAGACTCGCCCAGAAATCCATTGCAATTGTCCGTATCTGAATCTCTACTTTTGTATCCACCACACTGTCCGAGAGGAAGATCGGAACGGATACGAGCATATGGTAGCTCTTATATCCGCTTTCCTTCGGATTCTTAATATAATCCTTGATCGATAATACCTTCAGATCACTCTGGTTTCCGATCATCTCCGCCAATCGATAAATATCAGATGTAAATGAACAGATCAGTCTTACACCTGCGATGTCATTTACATATTTTACCATGTTCTCGATCGAGATCTCATATCCATATTTGCGAAGCTTCTTTACGATGCTTTCCGGTGTTTTCACACGCGTTTTAATATGCTCAATCGGATTATACTGATGTACATGCTGGAATTCATCATTCAGTATCTCAAGCTTTGTCCCCACTTCCTTGATCGCTGAATTATAAAGAAACATGATCGTCTTCCAGCTATCCACATCTTCATAATTTTTTATTGCATTTTCCATATGATGTTTTTCTCTCCTCTCTTGCCGAAGAGTTAAACAAGTACTGTATATAGTATATCATATGGTCATGCTATTGTCATGATTTTCACACTTATTTAATAAAAGTCATCCTTCCTGCATCCGCAGTCAGAATTCAATCCCCTCTCTGGCAAGCTTTCCCTTGTCATATGGGTGCTTTACCTTCATCATCATCGTTGCGTAATCTGCCAGATCCAGAAGTTCCTGCGATACAACATGACCAGTCAGGACCACTTCCAGCCCGCGTGGCTTGTGCTGCAGAAAACTCATCATCTTCTCTTCGCTCAATACATTCAGCTGAATCGCACATAACGCCTCATCCAGTACAAGCATGTCAAACGGTGAACAGAACTTGATAATCTCATCCAGCGCTTTATTATTGTAATGGCGAAGCTCAGCCTTTTCATCCCCGTTCATCCTGCTTACAAACTTAACCGGCTCACGCCCCGGAAGGCAGGTAATCCCCGGTATCTGTTCAAGTATCTTGCGCTCGTTGGAAGAATTATCCTTCAAAAACTGAAACACCAGTACCTGTAACCCATATCCCGCGGCACGGATTGCCTGTCCCATCGCAGCAGTTGTCTTTCCCTTTCCGTCCCCGTAATACATATGTATTCTTCCTGTACCCTGCATATAGTATCCCCTGCTTTCTTTATGCTGAAATGCTGTTTGATGCATTCTATGATAGCAGATTTTCTCTTAGAATTCCAGTTTCATATCACCAAACTTGATCCACCCTTTCTTTCTCATAAATTCTGAGATTACAAGGGTCACAATTGCCGGAAGAATCACCTGAATCAGAAGGATCTTACCCAACACAACCACAGCAGCTTCTGTCTGTATCATCGTCTGCCAGGTCATGATCTGTCCAACCAGACCGGCCGTTCCCATTCCGGATCCGGTCGCATTGTTCGTCATATGCAGCGCCAGCGTTCCGACCGGTCCCAGAACCGCACTGGACAAAATCACCGGGAGCCAGATCACCGGCTTCTTTACAATATTCGGCACCTGAAGCATGGAAGTTCCGATTCCCTGTGCCAGAAGTCCTCCAATCTTATTTTCACGATAGCTTGCTATCGCAAATCCAACCATATTACAGCAGCATCCTACTGTAGCCGCACCTGCTGCCAACCCGGAGAGATTCAGGATAATTCCAAGTGCAGCGGAGCTGATTGGAAGTGTCAGGATCATACCCATCAATACAGATACCACAATTCCCATCAGGAATGGCTGCTGTTCTGTTCCCCAATTGATCAGAGAACCAAGCCAGGTCATAAATCCCGAGATCGGAGGTCCGATCAGCAGCCCTACTGCCGCTCCCGTTCCTATCGTAACAATCGGTGTTACCAGTATATCCACCTTGGTTTTTCCAGATACCATATGTCCGAAAAAGATTCCAACATACGCCGCAATGAATGCACCCAGCGGCTCTCCCGGTCCCGCATATACCATTGCACCGTCGACCAGAAGTGTACCTGCAAGTACATTACTTGCAAACGCGCCGATCATTCCGGCCGTTGCTGCAGACACGACCACAAGCGGTGCTTCTTTAAACTTATATGCCACGGCCACACCGATACCTGCTCCTGTAAGAGATGCAGCGATCTTACCTGTCACATAGATCAGATCTCCTACATTTCCACCGAGCAGCGTTCCGATCTGCTGAATAATCGTTCCAATGATCAGTGTTGCAAAAAGCCCATGGGCCATTGCACTCAATCCTTCAATAAATATGCGATCCAACACTTTTTTAATCTTTTCCATATCCATTCTCCTCATTCCATATTCAGACCAATGCACTGCTGTCACCAGAGCACAGAAGTCTCATCTGTTATTTACATATGTCTTGTCACATGTGGAGAGTTTATCACAGAACACATGGAAAAACAAGATACTCTTATAATTCCCGGATTCATTCTTTACTTCCCGCCTGAAATCCGCTATACTTTGAACTATTATATGATACAGGACAATCACTTTTCTGTACTGTTCAAAAGGAGATATGCATATGTTCCGTTTATGGGGAAAAGAATGGAAAGACAACAGAATGGTCCGCGATACCGTCATATGTAATGATACGGACGATACCCGGACCCATAAAATATTCCACTCACTGGATGAGATCTGTTATGAATTTGACTTAAGCAAGCCCATATGGCTTGATTCTAATATCGATGAATTCCGCCGTCATGACAAAACCCGTTTTTATCAGGACAATTTTGTGGATTCCATAGATATTGACTATCTTGAGATCCAGATCATTGAAGAATGATCCGGATCTTTTTTATTCATTACGAATTGCTGCAAGAGGGCTGAGTTTCATCGCCCGTTTTGCCGGGAAATATCCCGCCGCAACACCGACCAGCACCGCAAATCCAAGTGCGAGAAGCACCAGCCACCATGGAATATAGGAAATATTGCCGTCAAATCCCATTGCGGCTCCATGTCCGGTTACAAAATTAACTACTGCAGACATCAGAAAGCTTAAAATATTTCCGGCAATTCCGCCAAGGAATCCGATGAAGGCTGCTTCCAGAAGAAACATCTGGCGTATATTTTTGAGACTGCATCCCAATACCTTCATGACACCAATCTCTTTTGTCCTTTCATAGATGGACATCATCATCGTATTGGCGATTCCAATGGCTGCTACAAGAAGCGACACCGCTCCGATTCCTCCAAGTACTGCCTGAACGATCGCAAACTGACTCTTCATACTGTCCAGATATTCAGCATTTGTTTCTACGTTATATCCCATTTCTCTGATAGAGGCAGCCACCTCATCCACATGATTGATATCATCTACCTTCACCTTTGCCGATGAATAATAAAATTCCTTATACGGCTTTCCAGATTTGGTCGTCGGCTGTCCCGGAATGGTTCTTCCTGAATATTCCTTTTTCAGAACCTGTTTCAATGTATCCAGATCACAGTATACATAATAATAATATGAATTGTAATCTTCCGGGCCGCCTTCAACAACACCACTGGCCGTTACCACATGTTTTGTTGCAGGTTTGGTTATCTCGCTTCCATCTGTGGAAGATATGTCACCTCCCATGCTTTGATTCTGACTATTATAATAAGCGTCCTGATCCGTGATCAGGAACAGAGAATCTCTGGCCAGATCAATATCCGGAAGTTCTCCGGTATCATAATAGCCTTCATATGAATTTTTCTCATAAAAATTCGTGATAATCCCGTTACCGTAAAGCAGTTCCAGATGTCCGCTGTTCGCCTTCGGAAGTGCCCCCTCTGCCAGCGGGATATTCATCGCCTCCAGAGCTTCCGGTGTCATACCTACCAACTGCGCCCATCCTTCATATTGCCCCTTCAGCAGCAGAACAGACATCTCATAGACCGGAGATGCCAGGGTAACATGTTCCATCTCTGACAGTTTCCCGATCAGTTTATCGTCCACATATTTGGATGGTTCCTCCTCACCTTCCCCATAGTACATCATCGATTCTCCAACGCTTGCACCGGTCACACGAATGGTGTTCAGACCGCCTGACTGTTCCACCTCCCGATAGAGTGCCTGCTGCATTCCAAGTCCCAGAGAGATCATGACTACAATGGAAGCCGTTCCGATCAACACACCAAGAACCGTCAGAAAGGTCCGAAGCTTTCTCCTTCGCAGATTGCTAACGCTCATCCTCAGAAGATCGTTCCAACTCATTCAGCAATTCCTCCTCTTCCCCCTGCGCCTGTTTCTTTTGTTTCCTTTTTCTCCATATCACCACTGCCGCAATCGCAATTGCAATCAACAAAACTACGATCACCGGAACCACCGGGAAGCCGCCCTGGCTTTCTTCTCCCATGTCAGAGGGCATCATCTCTTCTTCCATCTGTTCTGTTACTTCAAGCTGGAGTTCCTGTTCAGACTTGGATACATTTCCTGACTCATCCTCATAACTCAGTGTCATGGTAACCCTGGCCGGTCCCTCCGTTGCATTTTTCCCTTCCAGCATAGCATCAATCTGTGCAGTAGAACCGGACTCCACATTTCCGACAAATACTTCTTCCTTTTCAATACATGATCCTTCAAAAACAGCTTTTACATTGTAAAGTTTAATACGTCCGAGATTATACAGGCTGCACATCACATTGGCTTCTTCTCCGACCTCGATGCACTCCGGACTGATTTCAAAATTACTGAATTCAAACCGCGCATCCTGCTTGACCGGAATCGATATACTGGAGGAAGATTCAATCTGAGCTGCATATGCATCTTCATACTTCATACTCAGTTCAATGCTGTACGGCTTCTGAAGGAGATCTGATTTTGCATTCAGCTGGATGGAGATATCTGCCGTTCCATTCGCAGGAATTCCCTCCAGATAGATCGTACTGGAACCGGATGCCGGCAAAAAGGCCGGCGATGCCGTCTGCTCATCAGCACCTTCCGTCGGTGCCATCAGGTCAAATAACATATTGCGTACTCTGGTGGTTTTTGATGTGTTTTTCAGATGGATCGTAAGCTTGAAGTTCGTGCCTGCCTTTACTTCTGCAGGATCCGTCGTAAATCCCGTTACGATGACTCTTGGAACCGAACCGTCTCCGGATGCTCCTCCGCCTCCACTGTAAGAGACGCCGCCATTGCTGTATCCGCCCGCTTCCACCAGTGCATCTTCTCCGGACATCACGTTCTGAGTACCTTTTTCTTCCGTTTTTGTAGTCTCTTTCTTTTCTTCCGGCTTTGCAGTCGTATATACATAAAGTTTCTGTGATGTTTCTATCAGCGTTTCCTTTCCATCCTTTTTGGATATCGCTGATGCTACAAACTGAATCGTATATCTCTCTGTTTTGATATCTTCTCTCTGCGTAAACTCGAATGTCACATCTACAGATTCTCCGTCCTTCAATGCGCCAAGTTCCTGCTGATAATCCTGCACCTCCGTCTTAAACGGCCAGTCATCGTTCTTATCCCCCAGCTGCGGGCCAAGCACAACATTTTCCAGATCCCCTGATGTCCGGTTCGTTACCGTAAGCGTCCATTTCTGTGACTTTCCCGCCTGATAGGTTGGAACCTTTTTCTCTTTTGACGTAATTGTGATATCCTGTACTGCCGCAAAAGCTCCGGCCGGCAGCACAGATACCGCAGTCAATACTGCTACAAGCATCCCTGCCATTCGTTTTTTCCATTTTCTTATCCGTTCTTTTCCGTTCATCTTCTATATACCCTCCCTTTACTCATTCTCCCGGCGATCTTCTATCTTCAGAATCTTTCCGTCCATGATATGAAATACCCTGTCTGCATAGGACGCCAGATGATTATCATGTGTTACCATTACCAAAGTCTTTTTTTGTTCCTTTACTACTCTCTGCATCAATCGCATTACATCTTCCGACGTGTGTGAATCAAGATTCCCGGTCGGTTCATCCGCGAAGATAATTCCCGGATCAACCACCAGTGCTCTTGCAACTCCGACACGCTGCTGTTGTCCGCCGGACATCTGGTTCGGGAGATGATTTTTATGTTGCTTCAGATTCACCAGTTCCAGCATCTCTTCCGCTTTCTTCATCCGGATATTCCTGGGAATCCCCTGAAAACTTAAGGGAAGTGCCACATTTTCCTGTGCATTCATCGTTCCCATCAGATGAAATGACTGGAAGATAAATCCAACATTCTCTCTTCGAAACTTTACCAGCTGTTCTTCGTTCATTTTTTCAATATGCTGTCCTGTGATCAGGATCTCTCCCTTCGTTGGTTTTTCCAGACCTGCAAGCATATTGAGAAGTGTTGACTTTCCGGATCCGGAGGTTCCCACAATAGCACAGAACTCTCCTTCATAAATGTCAAAATCCACACCATCCAGAGCCCGGACTACTTCGTCACCAACTCGATATAATTTATACAGATTTCTGACTTCAATTACTTTTTTCATAGGTACCTCCTGTTGCCAAAAGCAAAAAATGAGAGTCATTACCCTCTGACATTACCAATATATCAGATAACTCTAAAGACTTCCGAGGAAAAGAATGAAGATTTTCTTAATATTGAATTTTCATAGCCAGAGTATTATAATATATACATGCAGATATAGTTCATCGGTAGAACGCCAGCTTCCCAAGCTGGAGAGGCGGGTTCGATTCCCGTTATCTGCTTAGAAAAGGCTAAGAATACCACAAACCGGTATTCTTAGCCTTTATTGATTCTTTATAAATGCCGCCTCAGCTTTATCCCAGTGTAAATGGCGGCTGATTCAATGGAAAGTTTTTATTATAATAGGGATCTCCTGCCTCCAGGACATCCTGCCATTTTCTCTGAAATTTACGAATTTCTCCTTCAAACCGTTTTATCTTTTCATCGGTATCTTCATACCCTCTTGACTTGGATTCATAGTGATACCACTCAGAAAAAGCATTAAATACGATCAGCTTTCCGATATTTCTTATCTTCAGACAATAATCAATATCATTACAAGCAACCACAAACTGTTCGTCAAATCCTCCCACTTCCCGGAACAATGATTTTTTTGTCATCATACAGGCCGCCGTTACAGCACTGTAATTGCAGTTGATCCTTGCCCGCACCATATATCCGTAATCATTTCTTCCGATTCCGGTATTGACATGACCGGCGTAATTGCCAAATCCGATCACTACGCCTGCATGCTGCACCGTATCATCCGCATACAAAAGCTTGGCTCCGACAGCCCCTACTTCCTTTCGCATGCAGTGTCCGAGCATTTCTTTTATTGCATCTTCACTGATCATCTCTGTATCATTATTCAGGAACAGAAGATATTCTCCTTTTGCATATTTTACTCCATAATTATTGATCGCTGCATAATTAAACGTATCGTTCCATGTGATCACTCTTACTTTGCTGCAGATTTTCTGAATATGTTCATAATATGCAAATGTTTCTTTCTTCTCACTGTTATTTTCAACGATGATAATTTCGAAATTCTGATATACACTCTTTGTCAGAAGGGAAAGGATACACTTGTCCAGATCTCTGATATGATCTTTGTTCGGAATGATCACCGAAACCAGCGGATTACTGCTTACAGCATACTTTACATGATACATACCCCACAACCCGACATGCTCTACTTCTGCGTCTACATTCATCCGTTTCAGATGATCTTCAATAGCTCTTTTCCCTGCTTCATAGGCATACATCTTACTTGCCGGATCCCCGGCAACGGAATTCATATGGATTCTCCAGTGATACAGAATCATCGGGATATGTCTGATCTTATCCGAATTTTCAATACACCGAAACATAAAGTCATAATCCTGAGATCCGTCATATTCACTTCGGAATCCTCCGACCTTATCCGCAATCTCTTTTTTCACAACAAAAAAATGCGTAATATAATTATGCGATCTGAAAAGATCCATACTGAAGTCGGGTTTAAAATTCGGATCCATATGTTCTTTCGTATCAGCCGATATCTTATCCTCATCCGTATACAGAATATCATATGTCTCCTGCTGCATAGAAGAGACCAGCTCATACAGTGCATCCGGCGCCAGTATATCATCATGATCAAATAATCCGATGTATTCTCCTGTCGCAAGTTTCATCGCGCAGTTTGTATTTCCGGCAATTCCCAGGTTTTTTTCCAGAACTGTAAACTTGATTCTCTTGTCTGACGCAGCATATTTTGCAAGTTCTGCTTCCACAGCAGTGTCCCCTTCGCTCCCATCCGCAATACACAGTTCCCACTTTCCATAGGTCTGGGCTATTACAGAATCGATCATTTCTCTCAAATACGGAAGCGGAGTCCTATACACGGGCACGATGATACTGATCAACGGGCAATACGGAAACACCGTATTTCTCTGCTTCGTCAGTTCCTGTTCTGAAGCTCTGTGCTCTTCATACCACTCCTGATATGGAATCTCTGTACTGTTTACTTTTCTGACAATATATTCTTTCAGATGCTTCACTCCGTTTCTCTGAACATATACTGCCAGTTTTTTTGCGTACCTGGGACGCATATATCGCATGGAAGCATGGACAAATCCCACTTTTGCTTTGAGTTCCTGCTTTTTCAGTACATTTTTAACATCAATCAGAATCTTCTTTTTCTTCCCCTGATCTGAGATTTCAAACAGATACTTGTGTGCCTCATCTCCTTCAAACTCCAGGCGAAAACCACAGTTTTTATCATTTTCTGATACAAGTCCTATCTCGACCAGATCAGGTCTCGCACTTTTGGTAACATTCAGCCGGATCTGTTCACCATTCTCACTCAGGATTCCATATCCAAGAGAATGATTTCCGTTTGATGACGATGCCCAGCCTTCCATTACAAGTTTTGATTTCTTCTTCTCAATTTTGTCAATATGGTATGCAATCATACTGCAATCCCGGATTTTATTGAGTTCTTTTTTCTTAAGGTACACCATACAAATTTCTGTCTTCCCATTGCATGCAAAAATACTGACAGATTCAGGTTCTTCTGTTTCCAGAGGAACTGTCAGATAAAATCCCACTTTTCCCCGGATGGAATATCTGGAATATTTTCTATATACATCCGCTCTTGCAACTCTGTTTACGGAATAATCTGCTTCACGGTCATTCAGTAATACCTTAAATGTAATCTCCAGTCCGTCTGTATCCAGAGCCCATCCTCCGACGCGCACATATCGCTCCCTGGCATTCGTTCTGTATACTTTTGTATCTATATAATACTTTATGCTCATATCTCATGCTCCCAAACGTCATGGTAATGTGAAATAATTTTGATTATAGCATTTTTTATATTCTTCTGCAAACGATATCCCGCCCCTCAAAGAAATCATGAATGCGCAGAAAATCATTATGGGAATAACACTGTAAAATTCCGCAAAAATCTGCTATGATAGGTTAATCGATTATATTTGGGGAGGTAGCTTCATGATCTCTGCAATAGGATTATGTATAAAATCATTAAAAAAGGAACCTTATTCCGGTTCCTGTCATGGGATGCGCTTTTTCCTGTCTGCCGACAAGGAAACACTTCACGTCTGGATCTATCCGGAGCCATGGTGTTTTGAGCAGACTCCGGATGAGGACAAGACACAGAAAGATTTCCCCTTCACACAGGAGGGGCTGGACGAAGCACTTCTGTGGCTTGAGGAAATGTTTGACAGCAGACGCTCCTTCTGGGAACAGAAGGAAAAGGACAAGATGAAGATTTTCCTTGGTTCATAAGTCTTATCATTTGACGGTTACAAATATATATTTCAGATATTTGCGTTCTTCATGAGGATCAATGACATTGACAATACTTAGACTATATACGTCTGAACATGGAATCAGATTTTCTTTTTTCAGATATTCTGCAATCGCCCGGTAATGATCCCGGATATCTCCGTCGCTGTCTCTTACCACAGATACAACGGCTCTGCATGAGGGAAGCTGTATGATGTCATCCCCTTTTGCATGCTCATCCGCAAAGCTGAAGATATGTTTATAAGAATACTCGCCCGCCAGAAACCGTTCAATATCTATGGACGCACCCACAGGAAACATCTGTACCCCCGGCCTTTGAAATCTTCCGATTGCCTATCAGGACGGCAGCAACCAGCAGGCACGTGCCAACATGCTTCGCGCTTCTTATCTTGCAGGCACCGCTTTTACAAAAAGCTATGTCGGATACGTACATGCAGTCGCACACAGTCTCGGAGGCAGGTACGGAATTGCCCACGGGCTTGCCAATTCTGTACTTCTTCCGGTTGTACTTGAAGCATATGGCTCTGCCGCTCATAAAAAGCTTGCAGCACTTGCACGCATCTGCGGCTTGTCTGATTCGGGCAATGACGCCGAAGCGGCAGATGCATTTATCGCACATATCCGCAATATGAATCAGGCAATGAACATCCCTGCTGCACTTCCGGGAATTCAGACAGAAGATATCCCGCAGCTTGCACGATATGCTGATCACGAAGCCAACCCGTTATACCCGGTTCCTGTTCTCTGGGGAACCGATCAATTAGAACAGATGTATCATAAAGTTCAGGAGGACACAAACTATGACCGAACAGGAAATACAGATCATTCTGGAAAAGCAGCGTAAATACTTCGCAACAGGACAGACGATTCCTGTATCCTACCGTCTGGAAATGCTGAAGAAACTGAAAGAATCTATCATAAAACATGAATCTGACCTCAACGAGGCTCTGCAAAAGGATCTTGGAAAAAGCCGTATGGAAAGCTATATGTGTGAAGTCGGACTTACTCTGTCCGAACTCACCTGGATGCAGAAGCATCTGAAGGGGCTTGCAAAAGAAAAACGTGTTCCTACTCCGCTTGCACAATTTGCGGCAAGAAGCTTTCAATCTCCTGCTCCGTATGGAACGGTATTGATTATGAGTCCCTGGAATTATCCGGTTCCCTTAACCCTGGATCCGCTGATCGATGCCATTGCTGCAGGTAATACAGTTGTTGTAAAACCCAGTGCTTATGCACCTGCAACCAGCACTGTTATGAAGCAGATCCTGGAAGACTGTTTCCCTCAAAAATATGTCGCTCTGATTACCGGTGGACGTGCGGAAAACCAGGCTCTTCTCCACCAAAGGTTTGACAAGATCTTCTTTACCGGTGGAAAAACAGTCGGAAAAGAAGTCCTTCGTCATGCTGCAGAATATCTCACGCCCGTGACCCTGGAGCTTGGAGGAAAGAGTCCGTGTATCGTAGATCATACAGCAAAGATACCTCTGACGGCCAAAAGGATCGTATTCGGCAAATATCTGAACTGCGGACAGACCTGCGTTGCTCCGGATTATATCTTATGTGACCGCAGAATCTGCCAGGATCTGATCGAGGCCATAAAAAAAGAGATCCGGATACAGTTTGGGAAAAATCCCTTAAAAAATCCTGATTATGGAAAGATCATTAACGAAAAACATTTTCAGAGGCTTCTTGGATTGATACAGAAAGATAAACTGGTCTGCGGCGGTCAGTCTGACTCATCTGCACTTCGGATCGCTCCTTCTGTTATGAGAGATGTAACCTGGGAAGATGCTGTGATGGAAGACGAGATCTTCGGCCCGATTCTGCCGGTTCTCACTTATGATTCACTGGATGAAGCCATTCGCACCGTCGAATCCCATCCACATCCGCTTGCACTGTACTTTTTCAGTGAAGACAAAGCGGCCCAGAAAAAAATTCTGGACCTCTGTCACTTTGGCGGCGGATGTATCAACGATACCATCATCCATCTTGCTACCAGCGCCATGCCTTTTGGCGGCGTAGGTGAAAGTGGTATGGGCGGTTATCATGGAAAGTCCGGTTTTGATACATTTACACACACGCGCAGTATCGTTGACAAAAAAACCTGGATGGACCTCTCGATCCGCTATCAAAAATATACCCGTTTAAAAGAAAAAATGCTGCGGTTATTTCTCCGGTAACATCTTTTTCCTCCCTTCTATCATCTCAATTGTACTCCGAACAAGAAATACGTGCAATCCTCTGCACGCTGTGTTATTCTGAACTCAGACGAAAAAGAAAGGAATGGAAAACGATGATTACCACCGTAAACCGACAGCTTGCACAGCAGATTGTAGCCACTGTACAGGATATCTGCGGACATGATATCAACTTTATAAACCAGAAGGGAATCATCTTTGCCAGTACGAATGAACAACGGATCGGTACATTTCATGAGATCGGGAAAAAAGCTGCCGATACCCGGACAGTCATTGAAGTTCAGGAAAACGATATCTATCAGGGTACTGAAAAAGGAGTCAATATTCCGGTTGCACACAATGGCTCTCTGATTGCCGTGATCGGGATCACCGGAGATCCGGATGAAGTAAGGAGCTATGCCTGTCTTGCAGAAAAGATCACACGGCTTCTGATCCGGGAACAGGAGATGAATGCTGCAGCCCATACTCTGTCCGAAAAGAAAGGGTATATCATCCAGTCTCTGATCTCCGGGGATATCGATAATCTGGAATATATCATAAATGAATTAAAAACATTTCATCTGGCTGAAACTACAAAGAAACGGATTCTGTGCATCCAGATTCATTCGGAGCAGCCGAATTCCGTCCTCTCTGTCTCAGAAGAAAAGATTCATAAGCTTTTACGGAATATGGATTCCCAGATCTACTATTTTCAATACCCCAACGAATACATTGTTGTGATGGAAGAAGCTTCATTTACTCAGAATCAATCCGCTTTTCGTACATTTGCAGAGGAAAATGCTTCTCTTCTGACCATCGGCGTCGGATGCGCTGAGAGCATATTTCACCTGCATTCTTCTTACAACAGTGCCAGGATTGCTCTGAGAAGCCGGAAATACAAAAACACAAATATCATTTTATTCGATGATCTGACTCTGGAAATCCTTCTTGGATCCGTTCCTGCCGGTGCGCAGAAAGAATATCTGAAAAAAACGCTTTCTTCTCTGTCTGCAGACGACAGATTGCTTTTGGATACTTATTTTAATGAAGGTCAGTCATTAAGCCGTACCTGTCAGAAATTATACCTTCACAAAAATACATTACAGTATAAACTGGATCGGATACATCGGATCTGCGGTCTGAATCCGCGTGACTTTAAAGATGCTGTCATTTTATATCTGGCTGTCCTGATTTCTAATATTCATTCTTTGTAACATTTATTATTTATTTTTTATTTTATTTTTGTTCTTTATAACATATATTTCCTTTCATTTCATTGTTATAATAGACACAATAAATAATCTGTAAAAAGCAGAGATCGTGGAGGTTCAGTTATGAAAGTAGTTGTAGCAATTGATTCATTAAAGGGGAGTCTCTCTTCCATGGAAGCGGGCCTCGCAATAAAAGAAGGTGTTCACGCCGCTCATCCAGATGCCGACGTGATTGTAAAACCGCTGGCAGACGGTGGAGAGGGAACGACCGATGCCCTGATTGAAGGACTGAACGGGGAACGCATAGATATTACCGTTACAGGGCCACTGGGATCTCCTGTAAACGCCTACTATGGATATCTTTCAGACACCGGGACTGCTGTGATGGAGATGGCATCTGCAGCGGGAATTACACTGTTGACTGAAGAAGAAAAGAATCCGCTTCTTGCAACTACTTATGGAGTCGGAGAAATGATCAACGATGCCATCGAAAAAGGCTGCCGTAACTTTATCATAGGCATCGGCGGCAGCGCCACAAATGACGGCGGCATCGGAATGTTGATGGCTCTCGGATATGACTTCCTTGACGAACATGGCAACGATGTCGGCAAGGGTGGACAGGCTCTCGCAAAAGTGGCATCCATCTGCACAGACCACGTGAATCCAAAGCTTGCCGACTGTCACATTCAGGTCGCATGTGATGTAAATAATCCGCTCTGCGGAGAAAACGGTGCCACTTACGTCTATGGCCCACAGAAGGGTGTAACAGATAAGATCAAAGAAAGTCTTGATCAGGATATGGCTCATTTTGCCCGGATCACTTCTGAGGCTCTGGAAAACGACTATTCTTCTGCCCCTGGCGCAGGTGCTGCCGGCGGACTCGGATATGCGTTTCTTGCATATCTGAACGCGACGCTCACACCCGGAATTGAACTGATCTTAGACGCTGTCGATCTGGAAGCTGAGCTTGCCGATGCAGACGTTGTAGTTACCGGAGAAGGACGTCTGGACTTCCAGACATCCATGGGTAAGGCTCCTGTCGGTGTCGCAAAACTTGCCAAAAAATATCATGCCAAAGTCATTGCATTTGCCGGAAGCGTCACCCGGGAAGCATGTGCATGCAACGAAGCCGGCATCGATGCCTTTTTCCCGATTGTCCGCGGTATTACCACACTGGAAGATGCCATGAAAGCCGAAAACGCGCGTGAGAACATGCGGGCATCTGTAGAACAGGTATTTCGCCTGCTCTAAGATTCCCCTTCTTCCAGTTCTCCATATATCACAGGTTCTATGGTCTGGCCCATCAGTCGGTGTGCCAGATCCATACCACCCCATTCTTTTATCTTATTATAGATCGGATGATTCATCATATCTTCTGTAATCGACTCCAATCCCTCCATGATCAATGCTTTTCCGGGTGTTTCGTACCAGTGTGTCTCAATCCTGTTGCCAATAAAACTGATATAGATTTTTCTTCTTACAGCTTCCTCAAGATAACTCATCTCCAGTTTCAGGACGGTGTTCCCATCTGCATCTTTTGTAAATTCTCCCTGCACCGCTACCAGATAACTTTCCTCATGCAGGATAATCCATGCTTCTTCAACTTTGTTAAAGCCAATCTTTGTTTCTATCCACTGCCCGCCTTCCAGAAAGCGGATATAGAATCCCTCTTCGGAATTGCGAAAAGCAATCCGGCTGATTCCGTCCGTCATATTATTATGGAAAACCTGTATCACCAGCGGATATAATCCTACACTCTGCGGATGCATAACATAGCATTTCCCATCCAGTTCTTTGGCACGATAATACAGATCAGAATGAACAGTATGACTTCTTCTCCGGTCTGTTTTCTTCTGCCATCCGCCCCTTCGAATCCGGAGGTTTTTCTTTGTGCCATCCTGCATCTGTTCTTCCAGACGTTTCAGTTTTGCATATGCATATGGATTTTCCGGGAGAATATCTTCCGGTCTGTAATCCGGTGCAAAATACTTCCGGATAATGTTCAGCATGATGCAATCCTGAAATAACTCATTATTTCCCGCATTTGTTACAATCACCATATCCATGTCAGGATATACAATGACGTTCTGTCCAAGCATCCCATTAAATTCAAAGCTTCCCGGACGTTCTTCCATCCACAGCTGATATCCATATCCAAACGTATCTTCTCCGCTCTCTACATGCATGCGCGTGGATTCTTCCACCCATTTTGCAGGCACCAGCTGAACGCCATTCCACATTCCTTTGTCCAGATAAAGCTGTCCAAGCTTTGCCATATCTTCTGCACACAGGAACAGTCCCCAGCCGCCTTTTGTAATTCCCTTCGGACACGTTTCCCACAGATATCTTGTAATTCCCATCGGTTCAAACAGTCTCGGTCTGAGATACTCTTCCATCGTCATCCCTGTACGTTCTGAAATAATTGCTGATAATACATACGTATTCAGACTGTTGTACTGAAACTGTGTTCCGGGGGTTCCGCCGATCGATGCATCCAGATATCCTTCCAGCCAGTCATTTCCGGCAATCACACCAGTTTCATTAAAGCTCACCTGACTGGTCATTGTAAGAAGATGTTCCACAGTAAGCTCCGGTCGGAATATCTTCACCAGCGGATTCAATTTATGGGCAAATATCTTGTATACATTTTCATCCAGAGAAAGCTGTCCTTCGTCAATCAGCATTCCAATTGCCATTCCTGTAATACTTTTACACATGGAGTGTGTGATATGCCACATTCCACTCCTGTATGGTGCAAAACTGCACTCACAGATGACCTTTTTCCCTTTTACGATCATCAAATGGTGCATATCTGTATATTCTGATGCATGAAGTTCCCGGATCAATTCTGCAATACGTCCTGACTCAATCCCCTGGCTCTCAGGAGTCGCACGTTCAAAAGCCTGCTCATAAGGCAATTCCTCCGGAAATCTTATTTTCTGCGGAGTGAAATCCACACGACTTACCCCTTCTGTCTTTCCAAGTACCATATCTACTATCATTTCAATCACAGCAACCTGATCTTTTGCCATCCTGCCACCTCCTTAACTTAATCGAAATATACCATATCTCTTCGCATATGTAAAACGGCAGATTTCTTTTTTGAAATCTGCCGTATATCTGTGATACTTTATTTATTCTTCCGCTTCACTGTCTTCGTCCACAGCCGCATTGTGCACTTCACTCAATGTAACAACGGTTGCTTCCGGATCTGTGATCAGGTCGATCTCTTTGTTCTTTGCGATTGAAAGATCCTTTACCTTCACCGACTGTCCGATGCGAAGTGCCTCTGCATCTATCTCGACCCTGTCAACCAATGCTGACGGATATGCCTGAAATGCAATCTCCTCCAGCTGAAGCTGAAGTACACCACTTAAAACCTTGTCGTGATTCAGCAACACTACTTCTGCTACAGAATGTACCTTCTCATCGCTAACCAGCGCCTGAAAATCAATCTCATCTACCTGTCCCTTTAATGGGTTGTATTGGATATCCTTAATCAGAACATTATATTGCTTCCCTCCAATATCCAGCATGATCTGACTTCCCTTATTGCTTTTTTTAAGCAGGCGGTCTACCTCTGCTTTGTCCATTTTCACCGGGACAGACTCCTTCATCTCTCTGCCGAATACATTGCCGGTAACAAATCCTTCCCTTCTTAATTTCTTTGCTTTGATGTCCATGCTTCTTTTTTCAGCTTTTAAAGTATTCATTTATCTTTTCCTCCAAAAATCTGACTTGCTTAGCATCCTTTCACTTTGCATTACAAATAGGTGTGTTAAGTAGGTTTTCTTGTTACACTGTTATTATAACACCTATAGCATAGAAAGATTCACCAAAGAAACAATATTTTTCATGTATTTTTCTTTCACAATCCACAAATCTTACAATTATCTCATTTTTATTTGTCTGAATTTTCCAACAATTTAAAATTATTTATTTTTATTTCTGATTTCCTATTGACATTTTCCTTTTCGCGCGATATTATAATATCAACAAAAGAAAAGGAGGACAAACCACCAAAAACATAATTCTTTAATTCAAAGTTTAATGAAAGAGGTAAAGTCCAATGTACGGGATAAGTTAAAATCAAAGATCCTAATAAAGAATAAGGAGGACGGACCACCGAAAAATTAATTTTCAACTCATAATTTTAAAGAAAGAGGTATATTCCAATGGACATGATTCATTAAAAATCCACTGTATTAGAAAAGAAAATACAGTGGATTTTATTTTTTACATTTCTGCAAGTGGCAAAAGTCGTTTTACGTAGATTCTTCCGGAAAAAGCAATATGCGGCAGTTCACAGAACTGACAGCCCTCCGGACAGATCGGATGATACAGCGGATCTGCCACAATGATTTTGGCATCTTTTAACTTCTCTTCTGCTTCCTCTTCCCCACGTACTGCTACATCATTTGGTCCCAGAAGACCTTTCGTTTCATCCAGCGGACATATAATCTGCACAGGACGGGAAATTTTCTGTTCTATTGATGCCACCAGTGATCCCATCGTTACAGGCTCCCCGATCAGTGTAATCTGCGGATCTCCAGGAAGACGCTTCTCCAGATAAGCAATACGGTTTACCGGCTTGTCACCATCCCCGTTTTCCCAATCTATCCGTTTTGAGACTGTCTGTTCCAGAATTTCTGATATTATCTTTGTAAATCCTCCCACCGGAGTTCCAATCACATATGGGGTATGAAATTTTCTCTCCAGTACCTTCGCCGCCCGGATACCAACAGAGGATACTACCAGATTCACGGCTGCTTCTCCGGCGCGTGAAAGTTGTTCCAGTTCATCTCCCATCGCCCATGTAGAGACGATCTTCCATCCCCTGGATTCCAGATTCTCTTTTAGCTTTTTCACATGAGAAAGCGGTCCGAAATCCAAAGGTGTCACACCGATCAGATTCAATGTTCTCTGATCTGTGCATCTGCATCCTGGATCTGTAAAGCGCTCCGCGATCTCTGCAAGTGCAATTCCTGCTCCATACACATAATCATGCATCCCATTTGTGGGTACCGAAAATGTCGGAATCCTTGTCTCCTGCTCAATCACCTGTGCAATAGCCGGAAAGTCCGTTCCATTCATATAAGGGATCGGAGAACCCGCCAGCGCAATAAATTGCGGATGAAGATCAGAGGCAGCTTTCTCAATATCATGAATCAATTTGTTATCATTTCCCATAATAGCATCAATCTCGCTCAACCCGGAGATAAAGATCAGACTGTCCTGATCATACCAGCGGATTTCATCATGTGTATTATAGGTAGAATTACATCCGGACGGATCATGCATGACCGTCATGCCGCCCAGTTCATATAACGCAGAGCAGACTCCGGATACATCTGCAGTATATACCGGTATGATACGATAAGATTGTCTCATAGGCAGCACTCACACCCCCATCCCTTTTGAATCACAAGATTTTCTGTATCTTTTTCTTCCTGGTATGCTTCACTCATAAGTTCCGTAAGCCTGCGGATCCCATCAAATCCATACAGACCAGCACCCTGAACCATATTTACAAAATGCCTGCTTCCCGTAAACCATGCCGCCTTCTGTCCGATCGCCAGCACTTCCTTCTCACTGCCTCTTGGAAGTACACGCATCTTCACCTGAATCGTCGCCGCAAGCTGAAGATTCGGTGCATGTTCCTGAAGCCACACATAATCTTCCCTCTCTTCCGGACTGATACTGTCCAGATAAACCGTCTTTACTGAAAATCCATGTGATAAAAGCAGTCTTGCCAGACCAAGCGGTCTTGGATGAAACAGATAGTCTATGGCAACCGGCATATCTCCGATCACTTTTCGCGCCCGTTCCAGAGCCATTTCACAAGTCTGTACCTCCTGTTCCAGATTCGGATCCGGAAGTCCCAGTGCCTCTGCAAGTTCAGTCAGGTGCCTTGTAATCTCCTCATATCCGAAGCATGCCGGAAGGTACAGGTGCTTTCTTCCAAGTCTTTTCGCCTGCACTTCAGCGCCATATTTCCCGGGCGGATAACAGGAGATGAACAGCTTTGAAGAAGCCATCTGCAGATATTCTTCCCAGCTGTGACACTTCGGAAGTTCACGTAGATTGTATCCATGTTCACACAATATTCTGGAGATATCACTGGTCTCATCCAGCGCAAAGTCCATCCCAAGAAGGCTTACACTTTTCGGATCCGTTGGACATTCCGGCAGCGGATCGAACATCGCCTTTCGCAGTTTCTGATCCGGTGTCAGCCCGGTCTTCTGCATGATAGGGTCCATATAACAGCGGATAAATGTAATATCCGGATACCGTTCCTCCAGCTCTTTGTACACTCTTTCCAGATCACATCCCAGGAAATGGTGCAGACAGACCGTAAATAACAAAACCGCCTTTGGTTGTTCTGTCAGCTTTTCAATAACATCCGACACCCCTTCGATCGTGACATCTTCCAGATTGCCATTAAGAAGGTGTTCCTCTTCCACAATCACAAATGAAAATCTGTCTGCTGCATTCATCTCTGCAGCTGTAAGCACCACTCCGCGCATGCAGTTATCTGCACACACATAGATCTGCCTGGCTTCCGGAAGCATCATACCAGTATGTACAATATTCCAGTTGCCATGAACCGGAGAATTGAATTCCAGCTCAGAAGCAAAGGGAGCCGGATATGATGCATCTTTGATCTGAATCACTGCACCTTCTGTATCTATTGTCTCTCCTACTCTTTTTAGCATCTGTTATTCCTCCTGACAGGCTTCCAGTATCTGACGAGCCAGCAAACGATATTCCTGTGCCATATCACTGTCCGGGTAACACTCCAGAAGAATCTTTTTCTGCTCCTCTGCCTGTGTTACCAGTTCACAATGGGATAATGAGCCAATTACACTTGTATGAAAATCATCTGCAAGCTCTCCCACTTTTTCTGCTTCTCTTTTTACTTCCCGCCGGTTCAGAATGATTCCTCCCAGCGATGCGTATCCACGGTTTTTAAAATTTGTAACCGCCATGGCAATATTCGCCGCTGCATGGATCGCCATATTTTCTCCGGAAGTGATAATAAACACCTGATCCGCATACCCATTTCTCATCGGCATGGAAAACCCTCCGCATACCACGTCTCCCAACACATCATACAGCACAACATCCGGCTGATATGTCTCATAAGCACCTTTTTCTTTCAGTTTTTCAAGTGCTGTGATGATTCCACGGCCTGCACAGCCAAGTCCCGGTGTCGGACCTCCCGCCTCCACACAGATCACACCGTTTGTACCGATTCTCACCATATCTTCCAGCTGAAATTCGTTCTTTTTCTGATTATATAATTCCAGCACAGTCGGAATCGGATCACCATGTCGAAGCTGCAGGGTTGAATCTGCTTTGGGATCACACCCGATCTGCATTACCTTTAGTCCCTGCTCTGCCAGAGCGGCTGCCACATTGGAAACAGTCGTGGATTTACCGATTCCGCCTTTTCCATATACTGCTATTTTTATCACTTTACTCACCAGCTTTCGTAATCACATTCGAATATGCCGTCTTTGTGGAGACACCCTTCAGACGACCGATCTTTCCTGATAATGCACTGATCACATCCTGTGGTGCATCAATCGCTATACTGATAATGTTAATCCCTTTTTCACGATAGGGGATTCCCATTCTTCCAATAATGTATCTTCCTGCTCCGTGCAGAAGATGGTTTAATTCTTCAATTACATTTTCGTTTTCCACGATGATGGAAATGACTGCAACTCTTGTTTCCATAGATTCCTCCTGCTGTCGCTTCTTCTGTTTTGCTTATGTGCGGGGAGTCCCTGCTTCGCTTCTTCTCATCCCTTTCGGTTCCCAGTCCTCCCCCTCATGCGCAAAACCCGACATCTTCCGATGTCGTCGCTGCTTTGCAGCTTCTGTTTTGCTTATGTGTGGGAGTCCCTGCTTCGCAGGCTCGCCGTGGGATACGCTGCAGTCTCGTTCGGACAAGTCCGACGATCCCACAGTGCATCCCACGGCGGCTGTGAACCGGGAACTTTGTATTAACATATCCTCGGCAGTAGTTCACCTCCTGGCTGTGGGAGCAGTGCCTGGGTTCCGATCTCAGTTGTCATGATGACGCGGCCGGGTTGTTCTTCGGTGACTTCTCCGATGATTGCTGCATCCTGTGAATATGGGCATGCGCGAAGTGCCTCTACGATATGCGGGGCAACATTTTTTGGTGCCATTATGACAAGGCGACCTTCGCATGCGAGGTACAGTGGTTCCAGACCAAGCATACCGCAGACTCCTTTTACTTCCGGTGCTACCGGAATGGAAGCAGCGTCCAGACGGATTCCGACTTTACTCTGGCCTGCAATCTCATATAATACGGTTCCGACACCGCCGCGTGTTGCATCCCGGATTACGTGAATATCATGTGTTGCATTCATGACTGCCTGCACACTGCCCCAAAGCGGCGCGCAGTCACTCGTAACGTCTGCTTCGATTCCAAAATCTTCTCTTGCAAGCAGGATTGTACAGCCATGTCTTCCGATATCTCCGGTTACAATGATGGCATCTCCGGGTTTTGCATAATCTCCGGAAGTGCTTACCCCTTCTTCAATCTCTCCTACTCCTGTCGTTGTGATGAATATTCCATCTACCTGCCCTTTTCCGGCTACTTTTGTATCTCCGGATACAATACGCACACCTGCTTCTTTTGCTGTCTTTTCCATTGCCGCTGCGATCTCTTCGAGCTTCTCCATCGGAAATCCTTCTTCTATGACAAATGCACAGGTCAGATACAGTGGTTTTGCTCCCATACATGCAAGATCATTGACCGTACCGCAGATGGACAGTTTGCCGATATTTCCTCCCGGAAAGAACGCCGGTGACACGATGAATCCATCTGTTGAGACCGCCATCTTTCCTGCCGGCGGGGTCAGTACCGCCGCATCATCAGCAGTCAGATCCGGATTGGCAAAATGTGCCTTGAATACCTGATCGATCAATTCCGATGTCTGTTTTCCACCTGCCCCATGTGCCATTGTTACTGTCTGATTTTTTATTGAACTCTCCATGACTATTCTCCTCCATAACTAAAATATGCCGAACAGGCTCCTTCATTGGAGACCATACAGGCTCCGATCGGATGCTGTGGTGTACAACCTTTACCAAACACTTTACAGTCTGACGGTTTGCATTTGCCCTGAAGCACATCCCCGCACCGGCATGCCGGATTCGGTTTTCCTTCTATCTTTGGTATCTGATACTTGATTCTTGCATCGTATGCCTGCCATTCTTTCCTGAGCTTTAACCCGGATCCCGGAATAACTCCCAGGCCTCTCCATTCCGAATCACAGGACTCCATCAAATCATCTGCTAATTTCTGTGCTTCAACACTTCCCTCCCGTGTCACCACTCTCGGGTAGCAGTTTACAAAAAATGGTTTTCCTTCCTGATATCTGACCAACGCAACTGCAAGTGCAGTCAGCAGTTCCTTTGCCGTAAATCCTGCCACAACTCCGCTGACACCCTCCTGAACGAGAGACTCACATAGCGTAGTTCCGGTTATTGCGTTGACATGTCCCGGGTACAGGAATACATCCGCGCTTCCTTTTAATGCCGCATACGCTCCCGGCATCGTCTTATTGGCAACCAGAAGAGAATAATTCTCAATTCCGTCCTCTTTTGCCTTTTTTACTGACAGACATCCGGCCGGCGTTGTCGTCTCAAATCCGACGGAAAGGAACACTACTTCTTCTTCCGGATGACTCACTGCATATTTTTCTGCATCCGCAGGAGAATACACAATATGTACCTTTGCTCCTTCGGCTCTTGCACCCGCAAGGCTCATCTTTGTTCCCGGCACCCGGACAAGATCTCCAAACGTACAGATGGTAACACCACGTTCAAGAGCAAGATATACTGCCTCATCTATAAACCCTACCGGAGTAACACAGACCGGACATCCGGGTCCGGAGATCAGTTCCACCTGGGGCGGAAGAATCTTGCGGATCCCCAACCGGAAGTTCTCATGTGTATGTGTCCCACATACTTCCATGATCCGGACCGGAGGTCCATCATACGTCTCTATGATTTCCTTTGCCGTTTTTTTCTTTTCTTCTCCCATTACAACAATTCCTCCAAAAGCTGATCCGTCTCATTCTCATCTTCATCTGTGATTCTGGCAATTGCAACCCCTGCATGAACCATAACATAATCACCCGGCTCCAGATCCTCTATCAGCTGTGAAGAGACTTCTCTCTTAGCTCCGTCTGCATCCACAATTGCCACGCCTTCACCTATCTTTACTACTTTTGCTGATAATCCGACACACATATTGATTCTCCTCCTGATAATTCCATATTACGATTGATCTGATACATTGCATACGCTGCCTGTCCCAGGGCAATTCCCCCGTCATTCGGCGGAACCATACGGTGACGCAGCACCCGAAATCCTTCCCGGGTTAAAAGCTCATCCGTAAGCCCAAGAAGCAGTTGATTCTGAAATACACCTCCGCTCAGCGCAACAAGATTCCTGCCCGTCTCCCGACGTACTCTGATACATGCTGCTCTGATCATAGATGCGAGTGCTTCATGAAATTGATACGCAAGCTTCTGTACATCTTCTCCCTGAAGCTTTGCCTCTGCAATCCGTCTCACAAGTTCTCCTGTATTCAGAATCATTCTTCCATCCTGATCTTCAGAAAGAAGCGACCATTTCCATCGCTCCTCCGGCTCCCGGTATCCCGGAACCGTTCCTTCTATTTTCCGTTTTTTCTCATATTCTTCTGCCGCATATTCCAGTGCAGTAGACGCTTCTCCCTCAAAAGTCGATGCTCTTCGAATCCCCAGAATCGCACTCACGCCATCAAAAAGCCGGCCTGCGCTGGTGGATACGATCGCATTCAGCTGTCTTTCTGCCATAGTCAACTGTACACTGCACTCTGCGTCGCTGCACAAATCAAGCTGTCGAACCCTCTGTGCGGTTTCTTCCCGGTTCTTTGTATATCCATAGATGAGAGAGACCGCGATCCGCCATCCTTCTTTTGCAGATACATCACCGCCGATCTGAAGAAACGGTTCTATACTTCCAATCCGTGCAAATCCTTCATAATCCGCAGCAAGGATTTCTCCTCCCCATACTGTTCCATCCGTTCCGTAGCCTGTTCCGTCAAATGAGATTCCAATCACAGGATCCGAACAGTCATTTTCTGCCATACACGACAGAACATGTGCATAATGATGCTGGACTTTCATCAGTGGAAGTCCCAGTTCTTCTGCGATCGTCGTTGAATTATATCTGGGATGCAGGTCACAGACTGCTGCCTGCGGTTCTGCTTCCAGAAGCGTTTCCAGGCGTGTAATGGTCTCCTTCAGGGCCCGCACTGTACGGATGTCTTCCAGATCTCCCACGTACGGAGACGGATAAAATCGTCCGTCCACCCCGATACAGAAGGTGTTTTTCAATTCTCCTCCAACGGCTATCACCTGTCCCTTCCATGGTTCGGAAACCATGAACGGAAGCGGTGCATATCCTCTGGAACGCCTGATCATATATGGCTCTCCTTTATAATAATCCATAACCGAATCGTCGGCCCGTATCCGAATCTTCCGGTCGTGCGACAGTATGCAGTCGCACAGATATGCCAGCTCCTCCGTCGCCTCTTCGTCATCTCTGCAGATTGGGGCGCCGGAAGTATTACCACTTGTCATAACCAGATAATCCGGCATCTCTATACCATCATCATATTGAAACAAAAGCAGCTGTACCGGTGCGTAGGGAAGCATCATGCCGATCTTTGGATTTCCCGGCGCCACAGAAGGCGCGACACATGAATCCGTAGTTCTTCCCAGCAGCAGGATTGGTTTCTGATGTCCCGTCAGCACCTTCTCCTGAACTTCCGTCACTTCACATGCTCTTCTTACTGCATCAATATCCCTTGCCATAACTGCAAAGGGTTTTTCCGGACGCCGCTTTCTCTTACGCAGCTTTGCAACCGCCTCTTCATTGGTCGCATCACAGCACAGATGAAATCCGCCGATTCCTTTGATCGCAACAATTCCTCCTGCACGTATCACCTGCCTGGTATATGTGATTGCATCTCTTCCCCGTTCTTTTCTTCCAATCAGATAAACTTCCGGCCCACACGTATTGCAGCAGACCGGCTGTGCATCATAGCGTCTGGTCTGTTGGTCGTAATATTCTTCTGCGCACTCCGGGCACATCGGAAACTCCTTCATGCTGGTACGCTCGCGATCATAAGGAAGCGAATCCAGAATGGTTAGCCTTGGACCACAGCAGGTACAGTTAATAAATGGATGCAGATACCGACGATTATCCGGATCATACATCTCCTCTTTACATTCATCACAGATAGCAATATCCGGAGAAACGAATATCTCTCCCTTTGTTTTTTCACTCTCTATAATCTCAAATTCCGCATACGTTTCCGGATTCTCCTGTGCTTCCACATTCATCTTCAGAATCGCCGCACGTTTTGGCGGGCACTCTCTGAGATCCTCCAGAAATCCATCTACCTGGGCTCTGGTCCCCTGTGCATAGATCTCTACATACGGTCCTTTATTGCACACACTGCCCCGGATTCCATTCTTTGCAGCGTGCCGGCTCACCGTAGGACGAAATCCAACTCCCTGCACAATCCCATATACGCGTATCCTTCTGGTTATTTTCTCTTCCATCCGTCATTCCACCTTATCTCATTCTGCCTGAAACAGCAAAATGCGGGACGTCTATAAACGTTCCGGAATATTCCGGAACCATTTTCTGCATACATGCATCTGCATATATTACATCCCATGCTCCGCCTCTTACCAGTTCTATATAATCTTCTTCCTCTTTTAATGCAACGTCCTGCCCCTGTTTCAGCTCCTTCTTAAGCGTAAACCAGCTTGCTACCGTAATCTCTGCATGATCCCACTGCGCCTGTATCTCATTCCTGATTGCATTGGCCAGTACCTGCTGGTGTACGATCAGGATCCGTTTCCCGGAATGATCCAACTTTGCCACCTGATCTTCTGCCGTCGGATAGCCAATCTCATATGGTGTTCCATATGTGGATTCCAGATATTTCGCCGCAGCAAGTGCAGCCGGGGATACCACCAGATTTTTTTCAGCAGAGGACGCCTTTTTCACTTCCGCAAGTCCTGCACCCATTCCATAGCAGACTGCCTGATACCCGCATGTTTCCTGAAGTCTGTCCCGTATCCGGTCAGCTTCCTTAAGATCACTCAGATCCTGCGGCGTCGCTCCGATTACACCGACCCGTCCTTTCACAACCGGCAGTTTTTCTTTTGCAAATGTCTGAAACAGCGCCAGATACGCCTTTTCCTCTCCTGCATCATATAATTCCATTCCATCTGTATCGACTGTCAAGACCGTAAGATCCATCTTTTTTTCACTCATACGCTCCAATGCACGATAGTCTGTTCCAATGACTGCCGGAACCGGAGTTCCGATGATCGCAGCAAAGGATGCTTCCAGCTTTTCTGCTGCGTCCGCAAGCTTTGCCACCAGTCGGTCATCCCGTCCAAGGATTGCATCCATATCACGAAGTCCGGCACTGAACACCGCACTTTTATGTGTAAACCAACGCGGTTCGTCAAATCCACAGATATTACCGGTACATCCACCCGCATCGCAGATGACCAGAATTCCGCCAAGCTCATAGAGTACAGATACTGCTCCGGACTGATCCGGCGCAAATGGTGTCAGATATTTTCTAAGTCCCTTCATCCTAATCCTCCTGTTCTGCCACAGCTTCTGTCAGCGCCTCAAATAATCTTCGCACTCCTGCATATCCATAAGGCTGACGATCCTGATTCCATACGACATTCGGGCAGGTCTGATGATAATAACCGGCATCTTTTCCGATCGTCAGATTCACACCGGATTCGTCCGGATCATAATACAACATGGTCGGTTCCAGATTTGAATAAACTCTTGTATCCGGACTGATTGCCGCCAGCTGTTTCAGATAGATAAAATTCTCTGCTGTAATCGTGCCATAGATCTCTTTTACCGCAAATCCATATCGAACCAGTGCCAGTGAGAGTTCAAACGCATCTCCGTTCATACATTCTCCTACGGCAAAAGCTGCTCCCGGACAGGCTTCCCGGAAGGTCTTTACTGCTTTCTCGGCTTCCTGCTTCCTGTCTTCATCTGCAAATGTTACGCCAAGAGCCGCACCAAAAGCCCGGTACTGACTGGCGATCTTATCGATCTGATACAGTCTGGTAAGCTCAATAAACGGAATCTTCAGCCTGTCGTGAAAATCTTCCGCTGCATATCTTGCCTCCGGATGCAGTACCAGATTAAAATTCGCTTCCGACATCGTCAGATATTCTTCGTAGTCTTTGCAGCGTGAGATCTCATGGATCGTCCTGACCCCTGCCTGCTTTAACAGATCATACAGCTCGCAGTCATCCACAAGCGGTGAGAAAAATCCCAGAAGATTCACAACATTTCCCTTTTTCTTCCGTGGTTCCAGAAGGGAATATAATGACTGTCTGACGTGTACCATCGGTGGCTTACGTCCCTCTCTTGTCAGTGCATACATATAACACGGACGCACCGGAAGGCCTGCTTCTTCCGTCGCCTTTCTGCAGATTCGTTCCATATCGGTTCCAAGGAGCGCATCCACACAGGTAATACAGATCATCACAACCGAAGGTTTCTCATCCAGTTCTTCACAGATCTCCTTCACTGCCTTCGGGATCTTCTTCAGATGCCGGCCCGTCACAATATCTGTCTCATCCATCAGCAGGTAGAAAAACCGGTTGTCATATTCTCTCATGGAACTGATCAGAGATGTATTGCGTCCGCAACACCCCGGTGCCACAATCAGCATAATAGATCCCGGCACTGCAAGTCCTGCCCTCTTTACTCCGAACCCCTCTGCTCCCGGAGAGTTAAATGCAAGCGTTGCCGGAGAACTGTATATCAGATGCGTATTTGATATGAACTGCGGTGGAATCTCATCCCTGCCACGCTCTGCCAGCTCTTTTGCCGTACAATAATATGCTTCCTGAATCATACTTCCTCCTCATCTTTCAATAACAATTCTGCCAGATCAAAAAACCGACGGCTGATCGGAGATTCCGGATCTCCTTCGATCACCGTTTTGCCCTGATCTTCATAACGAATAATCTCATCGCTTCTCGGAATCTCTCCGACGATCGGAATGTTACTTTCCTGTGCAAATGCCTGAACCTTTTCTTTTTCATTTTCCACATTTCTGTGATTCAGCACGATGCCAAACACCTTTGCATAGCTTCGATCCTCAAAGTTCCTTACTGCTTTGGATATATTATTCGCTGCATAGAGCGCCATCTTTTCTCCGGAAGTCACGATCAGAACTTTTTCTGCATAACCTTCCCGGATCGGAGCGGCAAATCCACCGCATACCACATCTCCGAGTACATCGTACAGCACCACATCCGGCTGATAATTCTCAAATAATCTCATATCTTCCAGAAGCTGAAAAGTTGCAATGATTCCTCTTCCGGCACACCCCAGTCCCGGTGTCGGTCCCCCTGTCTCAATACAGAGTACCCCTCCAAATCCTTCTTTTGAGATATCTTCCAGCCTTTCCGGATCTTCATCCTCTTCTCTCATATAATTCATGACCGGTCTTAATGGCTCGCCTCCTAACAGATTAATTGTTGAGTCTGCCTTTGGATCACAGCCGATCTGGATCACTTTTTTCCCCAGCATGGCAAATGCTGCTGCCAGATTTGATGTGACCGTAGACTTGCCGATCCCACCTTTCCCATAGATTGCAACCTTTAACATAATAACCTCCATATCTTACAGCTTACAAATCAAAAAGCCCTTCTGCCGATGCGGCAAAAGAGCTATCATACTCAGACATCCTTTCAGAAGCTCTTTCTCCATACCAAGAGCTCCAAAGCATGCTTTCTTTCATACAATAACTATTCCCGCTCGGATCTTCCTCGCCGTCAGAGTCTGTATCTTCCTTTTTTCACACATCCGGATAGAAATCTTCTCTCCGTCTGCTGTTGGTTATTCCATTATAACTTATCCATGAATATGCGTCAACAAACGTTATTATTGTCACAAGCAAAAGAGGTATTCATTTACATCCTTCTACTGTTTTCCTAGCATCTGCATCCATTTTTTTCTCCGGAATACTGCGACTGACAACGCAAACCGGATACATTCCTCTAATGAAAGTATAAAATATACCTGGTACACCGGAAGACCCAGCACAAATGCCGCCACGATTCCAAGCGGAACTCCGAACATCCAGGTTCCGATCAGATCTATCATCATCACATACTGTGTCTTTCCTCCACTTCGAAGAATACCGCTCCCCAGTATCATATTTTCCACTTTTACCGGGGCAATCACTGCATACGCCGTCAGAACGTTTACCGTGAGCTGCTTCACCTCGCTTTCAACCTGATAGATTTCGACATAAAATCGACTGAAAGCTGCTATGATTCCGGACAAAACCAGCGATCCCACCAGACCATACAGCATCAGTTTCTTCGCAGCCTGATATGCTTCCTCATATTCTTCACGACCAAGTTTCTTTCCGATGATGACTCCTGCTGCCTGAGCGAGCCCACACAGCGCCCCTATCATCAGCCCCTGGATCGGATTGGTCAGTGTCACGGCCGCTGCAGCATCGGTTCCAAGATGTCCATAGATACCCGCATATACATTTTCCCCAAGACTCCACATCAATTCACAGACAAAGACGGGAACAATCAATAACAGATACTGTCTCCACTGAAATGAAGCTTTTCTCTCTCCCGGTTCTCTTTCGTAAAATACTTCCTGGTATCTAAACATCATAATACAGATGATAACAAGATAAACAATCTGCGAAATGACAGTCGCAACAGCCGCCCCATTCGCTCCCATGGCAGGCATTCCAAGCTTTCCAAAGATCAATATATAGTTCAATCCCGTATTCAGCACTGCCGCCGCGATACCTGCATACAACGGAAGTACCGCCTTCTCCATGTAGCGAAGCATCACAGCCACCATAGAGGCAACCGTCATCGGAAGAAAACTTCCCCCAACATATGCCAGATAAGAAGCACCCGATTGAACCACTGTCTGATCCAAAGTATAAAGTCTTAAGATCTCCTTTGGGAACAATATGGCAGCTCCTGTAAACACACATGCAATTCCTGCCGACACACTCAGATTCACGAGAAAGCTTCTGCTGACTTCTGCGTGATTCTTCTGTCCCAGATACTGCGAAATCATAATTCCTGCAACTGCTCCGACTGCCGAAAGTATCACTGAAAATACAGAGGAGAATTTTGCTGCCAGTCCGACACCTGCAACGCTGACACTGCCAAGCTGTCCAATCATCAGCTGATCAACCATGCTGAACGATGACTGAAGCATGGACTGTAATGCCACCGGAATTGCAAGATTGCATACCATACGAAAAAATGTCTGATTCTGTTTCATGAGTATTCATTTCCTTTCTTTTTCCTTCCTGTCTACATTCTATCGGTCTTCCAATATGGGTTCAAAGGTTAAACGCGTAACCCTCAACAAAAAAGAAGCGTGATATTTGTATATTTTCTACAAACATCACGCTTCTTCATTTTTATTATATTTGCGGTTTATATATCCTCTGGTACTTTCTCGTTCTATCAATTGTACCGGAATTACCATCTCTGTCTCTGATTCCCTTTTTTCTTTCAATTCTTTCAGCTTCTGTATGGCAATCTGTGCACGTCTTTTCACATCCTGACGCACGGAGGTCAAAGTGGGAGTATTGGTCCTGCAGATAGGCATATCATCAAAACCAATCACCATCATATCCTCCGGAACCCGGATCCCCTGCACTGCAAGAAAATGCATCAGCTCTATGGCATAAGAGTCAGAAACTGCAAAAATCGCCTCATACTCCTGTATCTGCTTCAGATGTTCCTGATAATAAGCAAGACGTTTCTCCTTTTGCATGGGAACCATCAGGAAATCCACCCTGTCTTTTCCCAGTCCGTCACAGAATCCTTCATAACGTTCTTTATCGACACAGATGTCATTGTCCGATACACAGAGCGCTTTCTGGCATCCTTTTTCCTTCAGACAAAGACCTGCCTGAAATCCTCCATCGTAATTATCAATCGTAATATTGCAGATACGTTCCGTATGATCACAGTATCCGTCATAGACGACAAATGGAATCCGCATATGATTTCTCAGATGCATATAATCCTGTTCACAGAATCCGATCAGAACCAGACCGTCCATATTCCACATGGAAGCGAAGCGGATGATCTCCTCCGGATCTCTGGTCTTTTTGATCATCATGAACTGTCCTTCTTCTTCAATCTCTGTAGACAGACTGTTCAGTGAAGAAGCGATAAAAACATCTTCCAGCACATGCCCTTCATATTTTTCATGATCATTGACAACAACACCAATAATCTTTGAAGAATTCTGTGCAAGCAGAATTCCGGCCATACTGGGAATGTACTGGCGCTCCTCCAGAAGCGCCTGAACTCTCTTCACCGTCTCATCGGAGACCTTTTTCGTCTTTCCATGCAACACATTCGATACCGTTGCTGTACTTAGCCCCAATTCATCCGCGATATCGCGGATCCGGATACGATGCTCTTCCATAACTTCTCCTTTGACGTCAAATTCCGCTCATATTCATGGAAAACACCAATTACTGGAACACACTGTCCAGAACCAGGTCAATCCCGATGATGATGATAATTACGAAGGCCCAGGACCCGAGTCCTCCTAACAGCATGCCATAGGTGCCCTCTGACAGACAGATCAGCACAAAAGCAGTCAGCATATATGTAACCAGTAATTTGCAGCAGTTCATAAGAATCATCTTCACAAGCACATATCCGATTGCGAGTCCAAAGCCAATCTCAAGCAGAAGATGGAATATCCAGACACCTCCTGCGATAATGATCACTGTCACAGCGGATGAGATCAGAGCCGTCATCGTTCCTGACAGCTGTTTCATCTGTTCATATAAAAACTTAAGTAACAGCCCCGCCGTTACAGCTGATATAAAAGCACAGGCAATTTCCCAGAGAATTTTCTGAATAACGACCCAGACATTCTTTTCCTGACTGATCTCCATCCAGGCAATTCCCGCCTTTGATAACGCCTCATACACGACTGCCGTCAGACACATTTTACAGAAATCCTCCAGGAAGTCCAGTACTGTTAATGTCTTTAATCCTGCAAGATAATAAGCTTCATCCACAGAAGCCGATACAACAGAAGAATAAAACTTCAAAGCCAGCTGTGCCACCGGCTTTCCAAATGGAATCACTTCCAGCATCTCCATCCATGCACTAAAAAGCAGTCCGGAATCTGCCCATTGTGATATGAGCACCGAAAAGACCGTCATGAACAAAAACAGGAGCATGATGAAAGCAATCAGATTGCGTAAACTTTTTGACATAAGATCCCCCTCTTTTTTCTTCATTCTTCAAGGTATCAAAATGGTGTGTTGCGGAGACTAAATGGTTATTTCCCGTGCATTTTGTGCAGAAAAATACGTATTTTCCGCTGTGTCCATGTGGTTTTTGAGGATTTTGTTATCATGGTGTTATCACACCATGTTTATAATTTTACACACTTTTTAAATACGACTTTTGAGATAAATAATTTTCAAACTCCAGAATAATTAAATCAAACATCTCTTGCAATACCATTATTTTATTTGAAACATGATTTCTTTCTATAATTATTCCATTTTCTCCATGAGCTATACTATTTCTTTGATTTACCAATTGATTTATATCTGATTTATATTTTTCTAAACAATTATTCATCCCAAATTTACTCAATATAATTGTCATTTGTTTATAATTCAAATTTGAATTCGCAGTAAGCAAAGACGGATCAATATACAATTCTCTATCAAAATCTTTTACAAATTTTTCCACAAATTGAGATGACTGCTCAAAACTTTGTTTTCCGGAAAGAGGTTTCAATACTTTTTGTAAAGAAAAAGTATATAATTCATTAATCACAATTTTTTTATCTAACTGTTCATTATTCAAATATGTAATGAGTAATTTGAAACTTTCAACTACAAATCCTTCCCAATGAGCATATATATAAGGTATGCACATTCTATAATATTGTTGTTGTTCTCTTTCCGGATACTCATTAAGTGCAATAACTCCTATCTTTTTTAAAGATTCTAACTCCCTAACCCGCCACTCTTTACTGGCAATAATTTCTTCTGTAAGTTGATGCATTTTTTACTCCGTAATACCCAACAACACTTTTTTTGCAATTTTAACCTTATTGGTTATACTAGTTGGATTGCTACTTGCTGATCCAACATATTTATTAAAATCAACACTTTCCTTCAATCTTGTTATTTTTTCACCCAACTGTTCTATATTCACTTTTTCTAAATCGACTGTGCTATCTGACAAACTGAGCATTATTGCATCATACATACTTGTAGTAAAATATCTCTTTCCCAATTTAAAAATATTATTGTTCTTCAATTTTTCTAAAGTCTTCATTATATTGGAAAACAAGACTTTATCTGTTTCAATCTGCGTACTGTCAAATGCTCTACATTGACTTTCCAAATAATCATCCATATAATCCTGTATATTCGCTTGTGAATATCTTGTACCTTTATTTTTTAATGTTAAATATCTTAATACAAGTTCTTCATAATACATTTTCTCTTCATTCGATATACTAATATTTACTATTTCTCTAAAAATATTATTTTGTGCCAATTCAGCAACAAATTCACTATATCTACTGTCTAATCCTCTAAATATACAGTTTCTTATTTCTTGTCTTGATAATCCTTCTCCTCCGGTATTTAATCTTTTAAAAAGCTCATATCTCATTTTAAATTCGCTTTCTTTAAGAATAATCTCTACCCTACATGGAGTACGTTTAATTTGCAATTTATATTCCAATGGCAAAGTGTCAATAGTAATATCCTTCAATCCTTTCAACATACTTCCTTCTACCAATTTCAAGCCATTTTTGGGATACGGATTTCCTTCTTCATCTTTCAATTCATTAAAAAAAGATAGCACAGTCGACACTCTTTGCAGCCCATCAATCAACTCCCATTTTCCATCAGGATTCGTTGCCACAAAAATGGAGGGAAATGGGATTCCTAACAATATCGACTCTATAAAATCTGACTGTCTTTGTTCATCCCATCGAAAAGCTCTCTGATATTCTGGCGAAATAATTATTTCTTTATCTCTATACATATTAATTATTTCTCCAAAAGACATATCCATTCTTTCCGATTTTATTTCTTGACGATATTTCTGAATTTCTGCACTAATATCCATATCTGCTCTCCTGTAAAAATTTTTTATTCCGCTAAACATTATTCCTTTTCAATAAACTCTGCAAGAACTTCTCTCCATCTTGTCAGTACTTCTTTTCCCACAATCAGTTCATCTATAAGTCCCATATTAAGTGTATCAACAAACCTACACAAATATGATTTCCCTTGTCCCCAGAAAGTATAATGACTGTCAATAAACATCACATGGTATACCTGTTGTCCTGTTCTATCATATATTTCATTAAACTCATATCCATCAAGTTCAGCTTCATACACTGCATCTGCAACACGACTTCCAAATGATTTAGAATAATAATACTCTTTTATTTCCCATACTATTTTAGGATTATAAATCGATGGATATGCCCCATCAAATCTTCTAGAAGATGCTCCTATAATTTTGCGGTTATTCAACAAATATACAAGTCCTCTTGGATCTGGATTGAACTCTTCATCTCCTCCAAGCATTTCTTCCGCTATCATAGTTATAATCGCTGTAAAATAATTTATTTTTTTTATCTCTTTGCGTTGCTTGTTCATAATAAGCTTACATTTATATTTTCCGCTGTTTCTCATTTCTTCAAATATCTGCTTTGCTTCATCAACATCCATCAGATTTTTTTCAATTGTATTATTTAATAAATCTGCCCGCATATTGCAATACAAAACAGCTTTATTGATTCTATCAGGCGAAACTTCAATATTCTCTTTTTCGCAGAGTTTTTCTATTTGTTCTACTGTATAGGTTAAAACAATCCCTTTTTGGGAATACCCCAATTTTTCACTAATAAATCGAATAAAAAACCAAAACGATTTATCTTCTCGTTTAAACTCCTTAAATTCTCTCATAGTGCTCCACCTCAACAAATAATTCAGATTTTTTTACTTGCAATGCCTGCGCAATTTTATCTATGTTTTCCAAAGAAACATTGCGCTTACCAAGCTCTATGTCACTTATATATGTTCTATGTAGTCCACATAAATCAGCTAATTCTTCCTGCGATATTTTCTTATTTTGTCGTATTGTTCTTACGGCTTTTCCATAAGCGACACGTATTTCTTCCTGCATTGCTTGACACCTCCAATTAGTTAAATTATAATATCATTGTAGACTTTGAGTCTACAGACTATAAGTTACATGCGAGGATCGAACAATGTCCAAAGTACCAGCATTATTAAAATGGATAGGGAATAAACAGAGATTTGCTGAAACCATTATTTCATATATGCCTGAACAATTTAATGATTATTATGAACCCTTTTTAGGTAGTGGTGCTGTAATGGCACAATTACTATATCAAAACAGTATGAACCAAACTCCTATGTTTGTTCATTCATATGCTAGTGATATTTTACCGTTTTTAATTGACATTTTTAATATTGTCAAATATGATCCACAACAAATTAAAGAATATTACTCAAAAGAAATCGAAGAATATTATCAGAATCCTTCCGATAAATATAATGAAATCCGAGATAGATTTAATACTAACCACAATGCATTAGATTTCTGCCTTCTATCACGTACATGTTATTCCGGAATAATACGTTTTCGAAAGGTTGATGGGTATATGTCTACTCCAAGAGGTCCACATAATCCTATCAAACCAGAAACCTTTTCAAAAAGAGTAGATTTGTGGCACTCTCTTATAAAGGATTCGACATTTTCAACCATGTCATTCGAAGAATGCATGGATAGCGCCAAACCTGGAGATCTCGTTTACTGTGATCCGCCATATACACATAGTCAAAGTATTATTTATGGGGCTCAAACTTTCAATATTGAAAATTTATTTACCAAAATTGCAGAATGTAAAGCCCGAGGAGTTTATGTTATGTTATCAATTAATGGCACCAGAGAATCTAACAAAAAAGACATCTCTATCGCCCCACCCACTGGTTTATTTAACAGAGAGGTATTTGTAAACTGTGGCACCTCCATGATTGATCGCTTGCAAAACGCAGGACAAACCATGCAAAATGAAGTAGTTCATGATAAGCTACTTCTTACTTGGTAATCCCAAAGGAGATACTCAATGCCTGTATCTCCTTTTCTTTACCAGATTTCTATTTTCCCAAGATAAATATATATTCATGCGCCAACATCAAAAATGTTTTTTGTATATTATTCCAGTAATCTGATGATCGGCAATTATGCTGTTCCTTTATAATAATTTCTTTAAGTCTAAAACCAGCATCTGTAAATTTCTGCATAGACTGCATACCCAAAGGCAATACATAACCTTCCTGTCGTATGTCTCCGATCATAAATGCACATATTCCCTGCTTCTTTAATACTCTATATGCTTCTCTTGCGACTTGCTCCAACGCCTTCAAAAATTCCTCATATTTTAAGTGTGAAATATCTCCCGGAATTTCTTTACTGTATCGTATAATATTTGCGTATGGTGGATGTGTACAGATAAGGTCTATGCTTTCATCTTTTATAAACGATAATTTAGTTGCATTTCCTTGCTTTGTGAAAATTTTTGAACTTTCTTGACACGTAAAATTAAGATTTGTGTTAGATAGCTTGACAGCTTCAGAATTTATATCAACACCGATAGCATTTCTTCCTAATAGCTTTGCTTCTATCAATGTTGTACCACTGCCTAAGAATTGATCTAGTATCCAATCATTTTTCTTTGAATAACGTAAAATAAGATTTCTGGGAATGTATGGAGACCAATTTCCTCTATATTTTCCCGAATGTGTAGCCCAACTTCCTCTTTCTGGAAATGACCATATTGTTGTGTCTTCTAATTTGAATTTTTCTGGTGCTTCCCTTATAAAGATCTCCCCTTTCTTTTTTTACTCATTATACTTCTGCCATATTTATTTGTCCATAAAAAAATCTCCATTCGAATATTAAATATCAATAAACATTCGAACAGAGATTTCTTATTCCTTACAAATATATAATTTCTTTCAATGCAATTTCTTCTGCACAAGCCTTTATATTGTTCATCAATCCAACCCATTTCATCTGGTCCTGCATTTTCAGCATCTCCGTCACTCCCTGTTTTTCCGCCATCTGCTTCATCATCGTTTCTACCTGCTCTCTGGCTTCCTGAGCAACTTGATTCAAGTGTGCTGTCAACTCCCCAGTCATCAGTAAATACTGGTATCTTGCCGGTCTATGCTTCTTCAAAAAACGTTTCCGCAGCATTCCATATTTTCCATATATCAGTTTTTCTTCATTCACTACCAGATCCGGCAGATAATAATCTCCATGCAGTGTGTAGTTTAGTCCATTACTTTCATCATAAATGTGCTTTTCATCATCTTATTTCTCCATTCCTTTGTTTTTCGTTTTATTTTCCTTGCGTTGCTGGTTCTCCATCTCATTCTTTTGGATACCCAAAGCCAGCCTTTCGTGAATACTTCCTTTTGGCATTTGCTCCATTCGCCGTCTTTCTTCTAATGCCTTCTGCTCTTGTATATCCTGCCATACCACATCCTCTACAACATTTTTCCCAAGGACACGCACTACCCAATCATATCTGTCGAAAACATCCTGCAATTTAAAGTTTCTGGGGTAATATCTGAATTAATACTCTGATAACAGACTATGATTACTCGATGATTGTAGCAATACGGCATGATCCAACAGTACGTCCACCTTCACGATTGATACTCCTGTTTTTCAGAGTTTCAACTACTGTATCAATGCTCTGTTACAAATCTTTCCATCTCATCAATGCAGTCTTTACCGCAGCAACGATATGAACTATTCTGGGAACAAATGAGGAGATTACCGGAATGGCAATCTCCTTTTCCCATTTACTATAGTTCTTATCTGTATTTCAGCATTCTCATAACTGCCACACAGAAAATCAAGAATGAACCAACTGACAACAGAACCCAAAGGTTCAGATCAGCGCCGTCTCCGGTCTTTGCTGCTCTGACAGTTCCATCATTCTGTGATGGTACCTCCTTCTGACCTGCTTGACCATTCGCAGAGCTGCCCGCACCAGAGTTGTTCGCTCCCGAATTGCCAGGATCCGGAGTGTTTTCCGGATCTTTTACCGGATCTTCTGTGGATGGGCCGGGATTCTCAGGATCCTCTGTGTTCTCTTTGTAATCGCATGCAAGAGATCCTATCTTAAGTGCTCCGGACTTTACGCCATCCTCAAAGCGATATACCGGTCTCTGTCCATCCTTTGTATAACTTGCATCTGCAATCGCAAATCCCTCATTATTTTTTGCGACATCCAGTCCACTTGGCGGCGCTACATGGACAATCTTTACTGTTTCTTGACCTGTCAATGTCACCTTTGCGGCACGGTTACCATAGCCATTATCGGCAACAACCCATAAAACATCTTCATAAGTATCATAGTCCAGTGCCATCGCACCTCCGAGCTTACTGTCAATATCGGCAATCTGTACAACGCTTCCATCCTGATTCAGAATATAGGCATACACATGTCCATTATCCTCCAGCGCAACGAAAAATACACCTTCTGCTACGGCATTCGGATACAGAGCCGGATCAAAAGCGGCTTTGGTATTCTGATCCCAGAGTTTCCCCTCAACATTCGCATAAGACACCCATTCTACTGCTTCAATTCCCATGTTTGCGGATACCTGAGGCAAGGAGGCTGTCAGATCCCATTCCTGCAATGCAGTCAGATCATATCCTTCTGCATTCGGATCTACTTTCAGAATCGTATTGTAATTCACACCCTTCGCATTATTATCACGCTCTGATGCAACATATACGAATCCATTGCCATCCACCGTGATTCCCTCGGTATCAGGTCCCGGTGCATCCGGATTTTCTGCGTCCTTCTGGAAGCGGACACGTTTTCCATTCTCAAACCCTTTTGCAAAGCTGAGTGTACCATCCTCAGCAACGTCCAGAATCCAGAATTTTCCCGTACCATTATCTACCGCATAGAGTTGTCCATTGTAAAAATCCAGTCCGGAAGCATCCTCCAGGAAGGTTGGTTCTTTATCAAAGACTGTGATCTCACCCTTTCCCGGCCATTCAATCGTCTCAACAGACGGATCCTCCGTATTTCCTTCGTCTTCCGTACCCTGATTTGCGGTTCCCTTCGTGGATACTTCAACATCCTGAAATTCACCGGTTCCGTCCGGTATTCTCGCATAGACTCCGTTTGCATGGTTCTCCCATGCATATTCCGCGATCTTCACGCCATCTTTATTAAAAACAGTTGCCTGATCCGGATTACCAAGTCCAAAAGAAAAATGAATATTCTGGTCGAATACATAATATTCTCCCGGATTCAGAACCGTTCCTTCTGCCACAGGTGTAACATCCTTTGCATGCTTCACCGGATCATTATCCAACATATACCAGCCACTGATATCGACCGGTGTTATTCCTGCATTATAGATTTCTACCCAGTCCGTAACGTCTCCATTTGACTCTACTTCATTAATGACAATCTGCGGTTCCGCACTTCCACCGGTCGTATCTTCTGTCCATGCTCCGTCAGCCAGACTTCTGGGGCGATTTGCCGCAATAAATGCCTCTTTTTCCGCTTCAGCTATATTATTCCAGACAAGCAGGCAAAAATCTGCTACATTGTTATCCGTATCTGCAAAGTTGGTGCGACGCAGTGATTTTTGTTTGGAAATATCTGTTGTAGCAGGAGCGCTTCCCTCTCCGATATCCTGAAAGTCTGTTGTTCTTGTAGATATTGCATCGATTTTGTCTGTGCCTTTATACAGAATAACTTCAACAGACTGGTCATTATCAATCACTTGATTCCAATCCATATCTGCCTGATCAAGCGATACAACCGCAACAGATGTATCCTCAGCTGCACAGCGAATCAGATAAGAACACTTCGCCGGAATGCTGCCGGCAAGTGAAAGTTCTTTTACCTCAACCGTCCCATCGCTCTGCCAGGTAGATCCTGCATGTTTTCCATCCTGGTTCTCCCGGTTGGACGAATATGTAATCCTGTAATCTGACAGAGAAATCTCTGAATCCGTAGGGTTATAAAGTTCAATAAAGCTGTTTGAAAATGGTGTTTTCCCTTTTCCGCCGCCACCATAGATCTGATTAATCACGATATGATCCGGTGCAGCAGCATATGCTGTTCCCACCGGCAGCGAAGTAACTGCAAGAAGCATGGCGAACAGCACCACCATTATCTTTTTCAGATTTTTCATAAATACATCCTCCTTTTTACTCTCTTCACATCAGCATACTGTTTTGCTGATTTTACTATAAACGGATTGAACAAATCGAAAAAGCGCAGTCCCGTCAAATGTTTGTAAAATGTTTGTAATTTCGCGCTATTCTTCTACAGTAAAACGATCGGACACAAGATATAAAAAGGAATTAAAAATTCATAAATTTCAAAGGTTTTCTTCTCTTTCTTCCTTCACTTCCTGTATACTGTAATTATCATATATTACGACTTATGGTAAGGAGGCATTTTTCAATGAAAAACTATATTACATACGCAAAAACAGATGATCGCGTATTGCCTTACGAAGAACCGCATCGCCGGATTGCCTATCTTGCAGCGCTGGAGGGTATCGTTCTCCTTGAAAATCATGATGCGCTGCCGATTCCTTCCGGCAAGATTGCCATGTATGGATCCGGTGTAGAACATACGATCAAAGGTGGAACCGGGTCCGGCGAAGTAAATGAACGGCACAGTGTATCGATACTGGAAGGTATGGAAGCCGCAGGCTATGAGGTAACCACAAAAAAGTGGCTGGACGATTATACTGAAGAGTATGAAACCGGACTGAAAGAACTGGAAGCAAAGATAAAGTCCTCCCTGAAAAAACTGGATATCCAGTCTTATCTCACTATGTTTCTTCAATCTTATCTCTACCCGTTCGGCCGTCTGATTACAGAGCAGGATGTGACAGACAGTGATACGGATACCTGTATCTATGTAGTCGCAAGACAGTCCGGCGAAGGAAGCGACAGGAAGCTTGAAAATCAGGATTTCCAGTTATCCGACACTGAAAAGACGAATATTCGTTTCTGTACACAGCATTATAAAAAAACAATCGTTGTATTGAATATCGGCTCTTCTTTTGATACCAGTTTTATGGAAGAAATTCCGGGCATTGATGCGCTCGTATATTTCTGTCAGCTTGGAACCGCAGGCGGCACTGCATTTGCAGATGTCATATCCGGAAAAGTTACTCCGTCCGGAAAGCTCACAGATACATGGGTAAGTTCTTATTCTGACGTTCCATACGGCATGGATTACAGCTATCTGAATGGAGATCTGGAAAATGAGAACTATCTGGAAGACATCTATGTCGGTTACCGTTATTATGATACCTTCCGGATTACTCCCCGCTATCCATTCGGATACGGGCTCAGTTACACAACATTCGACATCCGGTATCAGGGAATCGAAAAATCAGGGGATACGATCTCTGTGCGGGTAATTGTAAAAAATACCGGAGATACTTATTCCGGAAAAGAAATTGTACAGCTGTATGCAAGCTGCCCTCAGGGAAACCTGAAAAAGGAATATCAGCGTCTGGTTGCATTTGCCAAAACAGACACCCTGGAACCGGGACAGGAGGAGATACTGACTCTGACTTTCCCATTATCCTATCTGACAAGTTATAATGAAGCTTCCGCTTCCACAATCATAGAAAAAGGCACCTGTCTGCTCCGTATTGGAAGTCACTCCCGCCAGACAGAAGTATGTGCGGTACTGAATATTACAGAAGACATCTGTGCATCCGTCCATAAACATATCTGTCCGGTACAGACTCCGCTTGAAGTACTATATCCGGAAGCTCCGGGTGAGACAGATTCGGAAACACCTGATGTAACTGAAGCTCCGGAGGAAAAAGATCACCTGGATATCACACAGGAGGACCTTCCGACTGTCACCTTCACTTATGACGAACTTCCGGTCACAGGAAATCAGAAGCTGACAGAAGATCTGAAAAAGCTGACCGTAAAAGAACGTATTCAGCTGGTAGTCGGAGCAGGACTGAAAGATATGCTCATGAACGAAAGCTATGTAAAAGTTCCGGGCGCAGCCGGCAATACAACCTCCTCACTTTTGAAAAAAGGTGTTGTTAACCTGGTGCTTGCTGACGGTCCTGCCGGTCTTCGTATCCAGCGCCGCTCAACGATCGGCCGGAACGGAACAGCCAAAATGATCGACATGCAGATCGACATGATGAAATATTTCCCTGAAATCTTCAAAAAACTGCTTTGTGGAAATCCGGAAAAAGATCAGGTATATTATCAGTACACCACTGCATTTCCGGTAGCCACAGCTATGGCACAGACCTGGAATCCGGATCTTCTGGAGCAGATGGGACAGGCTGTCGGCGAGGAGATGCTGGAGTACGGCGTCAGCTTCTGGCTGGCCCCCGGAATGAATATCCACCGCAATCCTCTCTGTGGACGCAACTTTGAATACTACAGTGAAGATCCTCTTCTTAGCGGTAAAATGGCTTCTGCTGTTACCAGAGGCGTCCAGAAAAATCAGGGATGTTCTGTCACTTTAAAGCATTTTTGCGGCAATAATCAGGAAAACAACCGGAATCATGTCTCTTCCAATATGACAGAAAGAGCCCTGCGTGAGATCTATCTGCGCGGTTTTGAGATCGCGGTACGCGAAAGCCATCCAAAGGGACTTATGACAAGCTATAACAAGATTAACGGGACCTACGCCAATAACAGCAAAGACCTGTTAACCCATGTTCTTCGTCAGGAATGGGGATTCGACGGTCTGGTAATGACCGACTGGACTGCGACTGCCAAGGGACAGAGTGATCCGGCAGTATGCATTGCATCCGGCAATGATCTGCTCATGCCCGGATCTTCCTCTGATAAGAAACGAATCAGAAAAGCAATTAAGGAGGGAACCCTCACCCGTCGTGATCTGAACCGCTGCGCCGGACGTATTCTTGCGGCGACTCAGAATGCCTGCGTTTCCATAGACGGAGAAAAGGGAACTTACAAATCAGATTTCTAAGACTTTTCCTCTGTATCTTAAAAAAAGGTTCTATCTGCCAAATCCAGAACAATTTTCATTGAACCGGCAGATAGAACCTTTGTTTTTTATTTCAGATCTGCAAGCATCTCTTTCATCGTTTTGCCATAGATAGGATGTCTCTTATATGGTGCAATCTCTGCCATCGGCTCCAGAACAAACCTGCGATTCTGCATATCTACGTGGGGAATACAAAAGTCGTCTTCTTCTATCACCCAGTCATCATACAGTAAGATATCCAGGTCCAGCGTTCTCGGTCCCCAGTGGATCAGACGTTCTCTTCCCGCTTCCTGTTCCAGTTCATGAAGTCTTGTAAGAAGCTCCTCCGGGGTCAGAAGCGTCCGGATCCTGCACACACCATTTAGAAATTCATCCTGCTCCACGCCGCCATAAGGCTCTGTGATAATGAATTCTGACACTTTTTCTACCCGGCAGCCTTCCGTCTGCCGAAGTCCTTCCAGTGCATGTTCAATATACTGTTTCTTATCTCCGATGTTCGACCCAAACGCCACGTATACTTCATGCCAGCTGCGGCTGATTGCCACAGAAACCATATCTACCGGAAGCCCGATCGGCGCCCAGGGTTTTTTGATCTCTACATCAACCTGACGGATTCTTTCATCAAATGTTAATAATACTTCTGCAAGATGCTCTGCCACAGCTTCAATTAACTGAAACGTTTTCTTCTTCATCTGCTCCGTGATTAGCTGACAGATGGTTCCATAATTGACAGATTCCTCCAGTGAATCCAGCTTTCCTGCCTTTCTTGTATTCAGATACAGTACACAGCTTACCAGAAACTTCTGCCCCAATCTCGTTTCCTCCGGAAATACTCCATGGTTGGCATATACTTCCAGGTCTTTTATCTTTATCTGATCCATGATTCTTCGCTCCCTGATTCTATGGTCTGTTAAGAATTGCTTCCGTCATTCGAATGGCTCTTCGATTCTTTTCCACATCATGTACTCGCACGAATCCATAGCCACACTGCACAGCCATGACAGTTGTTACAAGCGTTCCTTCTTCCCGCTCTGTTACCGGCAGATCCAGCGTCAGTCCGATCATTGATTTTCTGGAAGTTCCAAGGAGCATCGGATAACCCAGTTCATTGAATCGATCCAGATGTTTCATTACATCCAGATTCATCTCATACGTTTTTCCAAATCCAACTCCCGGATCCAGCATAATCTTATCGTCGGCAATTCCTGCCGCTTTCGCAGTTTCTACACATGTTTTCAGATCCTGATACATATCTTCAATAAAGTTTCCATAGACTGCCTCATTTCGATTATGCATCAGACAGCAGGACACATCATATTGTTTTACCAGAGGTGCCATATCTTTATCATACTGGAATCCCCAGATATCATTGACCATATCTGCTCCTGCCTGAATTGCCGCACCTGCGACCCGGCTCTTATACGTATCTATCGAAACCGGAACGTCAAAATTCTTCTTTACCGCTTCAATCAATGGGGTCACTCTGAAGATCTCTTCTTCCTCGCTGATCTGCTGATGTCCCGGTCTGGTGGATTCCCCGCCAATATCCAGGATATCGCATCCACTGCTTAACATTTCTTCCGTATGACGCATGGCGGCATCATAATCGTTCCATTTTCCCCCATCCGAAAAAGAATCAGGGGTCACATTCAGGATCCCCATAATATATGTGTGATGCTTTGTATCAAATTCTCTGTTTCCTATCTTCAATTCTATCACCCGTTCCTGTATCTTTCTATTATTCTGTACTCCGAAGACTCCTCTTTACCACAGAATCTCCAGGTTCTTCTTTTCCTTATTCCAGTTACATTCTTTTTCTGCCGGACAGGCATAACATGACCGCGAGATCTTGTCTGCATCATACAGAACCTCTGATAACAGATCACTTCCCGTCTTCACCGACAGCTGAACCTGCGCTTTTCTGCGATGATTTAATATCGCTGTCAGGATCCGCTCTTTTTCCTCTTTTCCGTATCCGGTATCTGTCAATATTCCTTCTGCAATCCCGGCACTTGCCTGTTCATGCGGCACTCCTTCGCTGTACTGTCTCCATTTTCCGATATCATGAAGCAGTGCTGCCGCATAGATCTCTTCCTTTTCCAACTGATATCCTCTCTCCATGGAAAATACATATGCAAGTCTTGCCACATCCATAAAATGTCCCATATCATGTCTGCAGAATACCCTTGACTCTTCTGCTTTTCTGTTGTTTTCCAGACATTTTTGAAAATACGGATGCCGGTATATATCCTGCACCCGTTTCATCTTCTGTATCTCTTCCTGCTTTAAAGTCATATATGCACTGTGATTCTTCATGCTGTTACCGCCCTATCATACGGAAGAACATGTTCTGAAGCTTTTCGTTATCTTCAAATTCTCCCCTTGTAACAACACTGACCGTCTTGCTTCCCGGCTTTTTTACTCCACGCATAGTCATACACATATGCTCTGCTTCTGCCAGTACCATTACACCCTTCGGTTTCAGATGCTCCATCAGCGCATCTGCAATCTGCGCTGTCATCTGCTCCTGCAGCTGAAGTCTCCTTGCATAGACCTCTACTGTTCTGGCAAGTTTGCTCAATCCAACCACCTTTCCGTCCGGAATATATGCTATATGCACCTTTCCGTAAAACGGAAGCATATGATGTTCACACATGGAATAGAATGTAATATCTTTTTCCACAACCATCTCATTATTTTCTGCTGTAAATGTCTTTTTCAGATGCTCTCCGGCATTTTCGTCCATTCCCCCGCAGATCTCGCCATACATTCTCGCAATTCTCGCAGGAGTTTCGATCAGACCTTCCCGATTCACATCTTCTCCGATACCTTCCAGTAAAAGACGAACAGCCTGCTCTACTTTTTCCCTATCTACCATCTTCCAATTCCTTTCCGCAGCTTTTTTCTTCCAGCCGGATGACTTCTCCAAGATAAGATAACGAACCAAATGCCAGTACTGCTCCATCCTTTTTTTCCCGCTGCTTAGCAAGTCTTAATGCTTCTTCTGTACTTTCTGCCGTTTCTGACTGTATCCCATGTTTCTTCAGCTGTTCACAGAGCTCTTCCTTTCCAAGAGTTCTTTCCCGATTCGGAAGATCAATGGTATATACAAATTCCAGATACGGTGCCATAATCGTAATGATCTTTTTATATTCTTTATCCTGAAATACTCCCATAACGGCAGTCACTTTCTTTCCCGGCAGAAGCATATCTACATTCTGCGCGAGTCTTTTTGCCGCATCCTCGTTATGTGCGCCATCTGCGATTACCGTCGGTTCCCCTGCAAACACGGTAAACCGGCCGGGCCATCTGGTTTCTTTCAGCCCTCGCCTTACGGCTTCCTGACTGATTTTTACCCCCTGACGGCACAGGACTCTGACTGCCTCCAGTGCCGTAACCGCATTTTCAATCTGATGCTGCCCGGCAAGAGAGATCTCCATATCTTTATATTCTTTATAGGAAAAACGCTGTCCCTTCAGACTTCGTCCGGATACCTGTGCGGTATCCGGTTCTGCAACAATAAGCGGACATCCCTTTTCCTCTGCTTTCTTTTTTAATACTTCTAACACACACAGCGGCTGACTTCCGGTCACTGCCTCTGCACCCTTTTTCAGGATTCCGGCTTTATTTTCAGCAATCTCTTCCAGTGTATTGCCAAGTATCCCTATGTGGTCCATGCTGATGGATGCAAATATGCATAGTTTTGTATTTTCAACAATATTTGTTGCATCCAGCAGTCCTCCAAGCCCCGCTTCCAGAACAACATAATCACAGCCTCTCTTTTGAAAATACCGGAATGCTATCGCGGTCTCAATCTCAAAAGCTGTCGGAGACGGACGCCCCTGTTCTGTCAGCCGTTCTGCTGCCCTCTTTACTTCACATGTGATTTCTGCAAATTCATCTTCCCCCATATACGTTCCGTCAATCTGAAAACGTTCCAGATATTCCATCACTGTCGGAGAGAGATATCTTCCTGTCCGATATCCTGCCTGTGTCAGGATCGTAGACAGGTATGCCAGTATCGAACCTTTTCCGTTGGTACCTGCTATGTGTATAAATGTCAAATCTTTTTGCGGATTTCCCAGCTCTTCTAACAAGCCCTTTATACTGTCAAGACCAAGTACACTTCCGTATTTCGATACACCATCCAAATATACCCTTGCTTCTTCGTATAACATCCTGCTGTCCTTTCCAATACCTGTTACTTCGGTTTCTGTATCACTCACATACAGTCTCCTCAATATTCTCTACATTGTAGCACAGTTTCCAATATGAAAAAAGCGCTATTTTCTCATATTATCTTCTTTTAACGTTACAGCTCCACTGCAAAAACTCATGCAATGGAGCTGTATGTGATTGCAATTCGTTATTTCATCTCTGATCGTCTTTCAGCTGCACGTACGACGTGTTTTGCCAGAACAGACGTTGTAATACTTCCTACGCCTCTCGGTACCGGGCTGATATAGGATGTTTTTGCCTCAACCGCATCAAAATCCACATCTCCGCACAGATTGCCGGCTTCATCAACATTGATTCCGACATCCGCCACCACAGCGCCTTCTCCGACCATATTTTCTGTGATCATTCTGGCCTTTCCGGCAGCCGCAACAAGAATATCTGCTTTTGCGCACACTCCCGGAAGATCAACGGTTCTGGTATGGCAGACTGTGATCGTCGCGTGTTTCTTCAATAACATCATGGAGAGCGGTTTTCCCACGACCATGCTTCTGCCGACTACCGTAACATTCTTTCCTTTCGGATCGATCTGATAATAATCCAGCATCTCCATCACTGCTTCTGCGGTACATGGCGCATAACCGGTCTCATCTCCTGCAAATACCTTTGCAATATTGATCGGGCTCATACAGTCCATGTCTTTTTCCGGATCGATCATTGCCTTGATCGGTTCTTCATCCAGATGCTTTGGCAGCGGGCGGAATAATAAAATTCCGTGTACAGACGGATCTTCATTGACTTTTCCGAATTCCCGGATAAATTCGTCCTGTGGAATGTCCTCCGGAAGTTCCACGATCCGACACTCAATACCGATAGCTGCCATACGTTTCTTTGCACCACGTTCATAAGACACGTCATCCGGACGCGCTCCGACTCTTACGATCGCCAGACACGGATCTGTACCTTTCTCTTTCAGACATTCTACTCTGCTTATCAGATCTTCTTTCATAGCATTGGCAACGTCAGCGCCTTTCATTAATATGCTCATCTTTTTCCTCCTAGCGGATCTTCGCAAGCACGCCTGCGTAGATTTCTTCCTGAAGTGTTCTTGCTTCCTGAATCAATTCATCAGATTCTCTGTTCAGCTTCTCTGCCTGTTCGCGGTCCTTCATCAGACGAGTATTGATATAGATATTCAAAGAAGCGCCTTCCAGAGCCGCACGGGCAAACAGTACGGCCACTCCCACATCACTGACCGCAATCCGGCTTCCTTTTTCTCCCAGTATCTTAAGTAATCCGATCACTTTCGATACCGTACGCATGATCTGAAGCGGTACAATACTCGCCTCATACAATGCCTTTTCCATGACTCTTTCTTTTTCTTCCTTTTGTTCCTGCGTTTCCTTCGGAAGTCCGTAAGCTCTTGACAAAGGCTCAAATGCTTCTGCATCTTTATCTGTAAGTGTTACCAGTTCTTCTCTGAGTACTTCAAGCTGACCGCGGATATCTATGATTTCCTCTTCCACATCTGCATACTTCTTTTTCCCAACTGTCAGATTGGCGACCATCATACCAAGTGCTGAAGCAAAAGCTCCTACTGCTGCAGATGCTCCGCCGCCGCCCGGAACCGGCTCTGCAGAGGATAAAACTTCCAGAAACTCTGTCGTTTTCTTCTCTAACATCATGACTTTTCTTCCTCCTTAAAACAGTCCTGATATTACTCCATCTGCATCCACGTCAATCTTCTCTGCGGACGGTACTTTCGGAAGTCCAGGCATCTTCATGATATCACCTGTCAGTGCAACCAGGAATCCTGCTCCTGCAGATGCCGTAATATCACGAATCGTAATTCTGAAGTTTTCCGGTCTTCCAAGTTTCTTCGCATCATCTGTCAGAGAATACTGATTCTTTGCCATACAGATTGGAATATTGCCAAGTCCGATTGCCTCCAGATTCTTAATCTCCTTATTGGCCTTTGTTGTGTAGTCCACACCATCTGCACCATATACTTTTGTCGCAATCGCTTCAATCTTTTCTTTAATAGAAGCATTAACATCGTATACAAATTCCATCGTACTCTCGCCTTCACAGAGACGGATGACTTCTTTTGCAAGTTCCTCTCCGCCTTCGCCTCCGCGAGCCCATACTTCTGATAAAGCAACATTTACTCCAAGCTCTTTACATTTCTCACGAACAAGATCCAGTTCCGCTTTTGTATCTGTTGGGAATGCATTAATAGCAACAACAACCGGAAGATGATATACATTCGTAATATTTTCGATATGTTTCAGAAGATTTGGAATTCCTTTTTCCAGTGCTTCCAGATTCTCTGCCTGAAGTTCCGTCTTTGGCACACCGCCATTATACTTCAATGCCTTAATCGTTGCAACCAGTACCACTGCATTCGGACGGATTCCTGACATACGGCATTTGATATCAATAAACTTCTCTGCACCCAGATCGGCACCGAATCCAGCCTCTGTGATCATATAATCAGCAAGCTTGATTCCCATCTTTGTTGCAATTACACTGTTACATCCATGTGCAATATTCGCAAATGGTCCTCCGTGGATAAATGCCGGTGTTCCTTCCAGTGTCTGTACCAGGTTCGGCTTTAAAGCGTCTTTCAAAAGAGCCGCTACAGCACCTTCTGCATGAAGATCCCCTGCTGTAACCGGTTTTCCGCTTCTGGAATATGCAACGATGATCTTTGACACACGTTCTTTCAGATCCAGAATATCGTTAGCCAGACAGAATACTGCCATGATCTCAGAAGCAACAGTGATATCAAATCCATCCTGACGGGTAACTCCGTCTGCCTTTCCTCCAAGTCCGTCTACGATACTGCGAAGCTGACGGTCATTCATGTCTACACAGCGTCTCCAGGTCACCCGGTTGGTATCAATATCCAGTGCATTTCCCTGATGAATATGATTGTCGAGCATAGCCGCAATCAGGTTGTTTGCAGCTCCGATCGCATGCAGGTCACCGGTAAAATGAAGGTTAATATCTTCCATCGGAACAACCTGTGCATATCCACCGCCGGCAGCTCCTCCCTTTACACCAAATACAGGTCCCAGGGATGGTTCTCTTAATGCAACCATCGTCTTTTGGCCCAGACGGTTCATCGCATCTGCAAGACCGATCGTTGTTGTCGTCTTTCCTTCTCCGGCCGGTGTCGGATTGATTGCTGTTACCAGAATCACTTTTGCATCCGGACGATCTGCCAGCTCATCCTTATAATAGCGATAATCAACTTTCGCTTTATATTTTCCGTAATTTTCCACATATTTATCAGGAATACCGATAGAATCTGCAATTTCATTAATTACTTTCATTTCTGCTTCCTGTGCAATTTCAATATCACTTTTAAAACCCATATCACATACCATCCTTTCTGATCTTATCTTTTCTTCTTCGGCATAATGTGTACTGCATTTCCTTCTATATCTTCCAGAGCCTCAACAACTCCTTCATTGTAAGTCGGATGAGCACGCATACCCTTTGCTACCTGCTGAACTGTCAGGCGATTTACAACAGCGGTCACAAATTCCCCGATCATGTCTGTCGCTCTTGCACACATCATCTGTGCTCCCAGTATGACATCCGTATCCGCTTCTGCAATTACTTTTATAAATCCTCGTTCTTCTTTTGTGATCAGAGACTTTCCATTTGCGCTCATGATAAACTTTCCGACCTTCACTGACAGTCCCTGTTCCTTTGCTTCATCCTCTGTGATTCCGACAGATGCGATCTCCGGATCTGTATATACGCATCCCGGTACTGTATGAACATCCACAGATGGCTCTTTTCCGGCAATCTTATCTGCAACATATACGCCCTGTGCACTTGCCAGATGTGCAAGCTGCATTCCCCTGATCAGGTCTCCGATTGCATAGACGCCCTCAATGCTGGTGCGATATTCTTCATCAACCACCACGCGTCCACGCTCCATCTCAGGCTCAACACCTTCTCCAAACAAGCCATCCGTATTCGGACATCTGCCTACTGCACATAATACATACTGAGCAGAAGCTCTGACTTCTTTCTCTTTTTCAACAAACACACACGTGTATTGATCACCTTCCTGCTCTACTCTCTGAACAGCTGCGGATGTATGGATATCAACCCCACGCTTTTTCAGAATCATTTTCAGATTCTGGGAGATCTCTTTATCCATATTTGGAATCAATCGCGGCATAGCCTCTACAATAGTAACCTTACATCCAAGATTGGAATATACGCTGGCAAACTCTACGCTGATGACTCCACCTCCGATGATCACGAGACTCTCAGGCATCTCTTCCAGACGGAACAGTTCATCGCTGGTAAGTACTCCAGGAAGATCCAGTCCCGGAATCGGCAGTACCAGTGGCTTTGACCCTGCTGCAAGAATCACATTCTCTGCTTCATAGCAGGACTCACCTTCCTCTGTAACAACTCTTACTGCCTTTCCCTTTTCCAGAGTACCTTTTCCGGAAAGAAATGTTACCCCATTCGCTTTCAGAAGCTGATCGATTCCCTGACACAGTTTGTCGGTCGTCTCCTGTTTATATGCGACTATTTTTCCATAGTCGAACTGTACATCGGATGCGGTAACTCCAAAGCGTTCACTTTCCTGCATCTCTCTGTATAGAGAAGACGCATGGATCATTGCCTTTGCCGGAATACATCCTCTGTTCAGACAAGTTCCTCCAACTCTTCTGTTCTCCACGATTGCTGTGTGAAGTCCCGCTTTTGCAGCTTTAATTGCTGCTACGTATCCTCCGGGTCCTGCACCGATTACAATGACATCAAATTTTTCTCCCATTGTCTGCTTCTCCTTTATAAATCTATCGATTCAATCCATGCAATGATATCCTTCATCATCTGGTCTTCCTCTTTATCCTTGGACCAGTAAAGACTAAGTTCTGCACAGATTGCCTTTTTGTCATAACGGACACTCTTCAGATAACGGCTGACCTCTTCAATAAAAGCAGGTTTCATAGAATCTGAATATACATTTACATCTTTAATCCTTCCGTTTCTGACCTGCATCTGCAAAGTTACCTGTCCCCACGGGAAACGATTGGATAATTCATACTGAAATTCCAGTTTTCTTCCGAATATCCAGTTCCAGGAAGCGAATTTCTGTGTTCTTTCTTCCACCTCATCTGCATCCAGATCCGTGTCCTTCAGAATATTTGCTTTCAGTCCATAGACCTCCTCAAAAGCTTCCAGAAGTTTCTTCTTCAGTTCATCTACGGTAAGATCCGGTGCATATTCTGTCAGATTCGCTACTCTGGCCCTTACAGAATCCACGCCTTTTGATTTCAGTTTATCCTTTGATACAGTCAGATATCTGGATAATTCTCCAAGATTGACATTGACCATCAGAGTTCCATGGTGATAGCAGCAGTCTCCCTGCTCATAAAATGCATTTCCTGAAAACTTGTGACCGTCGATCAATATATCATTACGCCCGGATTTTTCTGCATGAATTCCAAGCTTTTTCACCGCTTCCAGAATGACATTCAGCTGTCTGTCCACATTATAATTTTCTTTTCTCACAAGAAATGTAAAGTTCAGGTTTCCCAGATCATGATACACTGCTCCGCCGCCGGAAAGTCTTCGAACCGGATATCCGTCTTCCTCCTCCAGCTTACTTACCAGACATTCTTTCCATGCATTCTGGTTACGTCCGATTACGACCGTATTTCTGTTCTGCCAGAGATACAGGATACATTCCTCTTTATCACAATGGAGGAGTAGATACTCCTCCATCGCAAGATTCCGATAGGGGTATGTATTAGCCGTTTCTATGTATGTTATCTTTTCAATCATTTCTATACCTCATTCAGAATATCATTATATAACTATTTAAAATTCGTATTTTAATACCGGATGTCTTGCAGCTCCTACTTCGTCCAGTCTCGTTACAGGCGTACGAACCGGTGCATTATGGAGCTGTTCTGCATCTTCTCCTGCCAATGCATACAGATCTCTGAACACCTGAATTGCTTCGTCCAGTGTTTCTTTGGACTCTGTTTCTGTAGGTTCCACCATCAGAGCTTCCTCTACGATCAGCGGGAAGTACATTGTAGGCGGATGAATGCCGTTATCCAGAAGTCCTTTTGCAATATCCATTGCAGAAACGCCTGTCTTCTTCTTCAGGTCAGAAAGACTCATTACGAACTCATGCATACATACTTCATCGTAAGCCATGGTATAGAGATCTTTCAGCTTATGCATCATATAATTTGCATTCAGAACTGCATTCTGACTCGCCTCCGGAATTCCTTCTTTGCCAAGAGTCATCACATATGTAAGTGCTCTTACGACAACCAGGAAGTTTCCATAAAAGTCTTTCATTTCGCCGATACTGTTCTCTGCCTTTTTGAAGCTGAGTTCATCTGTTCCCTCAACAAGTACGGATGGAAGGAACTGTGCCAGATGCTCTTTGCATCCTACCGGTCCGCTTCCCGGTCCACCTCCGCCGTGCGGGGTTGAGAATGTCTTATGAAGATTCAGATGGATAACATCAAATCCCATATCACCCGGGCGAACGGTACCCATGACTGCATTTAAGTTCGCGCCGTCATAGTAGCACTGACCGCCACACTCATGGATGATCTTCGTAATTTCAAGAATATTTTTGTCAAACAGACCTACTGTATTCGGATTCGTCAGCATCAGACCTGCCACATCGTCGCCTGCTGCTTCGCGCAGTTTTTCAAGGTCTACGCATCCATCCGGTCCGGACGGAATGCTGACTACAGAAAATCCTGCCATTACCGCACTTGCAGGGTTGGTTCCATGAGCAGAGTCCGGAACGATGATCTTAGTACGCTTTTTATCTCCTCTGCTCTCATGATAAGCTTTGATCAGGAGAAGACCTGTAAATTCACCGTGTGCACCAGCTGCCGGCTGCAGTGTCATGTTCGTCATACCTGTGATTTCACACAGATATTCTTCTAACGTTTTCATAACTTCCATACATCCCTGAACCGTATGTGCCGGCTGCAGTGGATGAATCTCTGTAAATCCCGGAAGTGCTGCCATATCTTCATTGATCTTTGGATTGTATTTCATGGTACAGGAGCCAAGCGGATAGAATCCGTCATTTACTCCGTGGCATTTCTTCGCAAGCTCTGTGTAGTGTCTGCTAATCTCATTTTCGGAAAGCTCTGGTAAATGAAGTGCAAGCTCTCTGCGATTCTTTTCTTCAGGCAGAACTACTTCTACATCACATTCCGGCAACAGACTTAAGCCTCTGCCTTCTTTTCCTTTTTCAAATATTAACATCCATTACACCCCCTTTATGATAGAAACTGCTCTGTCAATGTCTTCTTTGCTGTTCATCTCTGTACAGCACCATAAGATCCTGTGTTCATCCAGAGGATAACCGCCAAGGATTCCTTCACCTTCCAATGCAAAAAGCACTTTTTCTGCAGGTGTCTCAGATACGGTAACAAATTCATGGAAGAATTCTCCCTTATTCTCCACCTGATATCCGATGCCCTCCAGCTCTTTTGCCATATAATGTGCTTTTGATGTACACTGAACAGCTATATTTTTCAGACCTTCACTTCCTACAGATGCCAGATAAACACCAACTGCCAGCGCGCATAATGCCTGGTTAGAACAGATATTACTGGAAGCTTTTTCTCTTCTGATATGCTGCTCTCTTGCCTGCAGAGTCAGTACATAACCGGTCTTTCCATTATGATCGGTTGTCTGTCCGACAATTCTTCCCGGAAGTTTTCTCGTCATTGCTGACACACATGCCATGAATCCCACATATGGTCCTCCAAATGCCAGTGGAAGTCCAAGTGGCTGTCCTTCACCAACTGCTACATCTGCGCCATATTCTCTCGGAGTTTTTACGACACCAAGAGAGATAGGATTTACACCCATAATGTATTTTGCTCCGGCTTCGTGTGCGATTTCTCCGATTGCCTGCGCATCTTCCAGGTTACCATAATAGTTTGGATGCTGGATATATACACACGCTGTTGTCTTGTCAATCAGCTCGCGAAGTGCATCCCGATCTGTAACACCATCTTTCTGCGGTACAATGACCAGTTCCATTTCATTTCCGTAGCAATATGTTTTTACTGTTTCCAGTACCTTCGGATCTGTTGTCGCTGAAACCAGCGCCTTTGCTCTCTTTCTTTCACGACACATTGCAACACTTTCTGCTGCTGCAGTTCCTCCGTCATATACAGATGCGTTGGAGGTATCCATACCGGTAATCTCACAGATCATTGTCTGATATTCAAAGATAGACTGCAGAATTCCCTGACTGATTTCTGCCTGATACGGAGTATACGCCGTCATCAGATTTTCCTTTGATAATACACTTTTTACAATAGACGGAATATAATGTCTATATGCCCCTGCTCCACGGAAAATCACCGGAAATACCTGATTCTTTTCCGCAAGCTTTGTCATTTTCTTCCGAACTTCCAATTCAGACATACCATCAGGAATCTGAAGTCCGCCCTTTACTTTCACTTCGTCCGGAATATGACCGAACAGTTCTTCCATAGATTCAAAACCAATCTCAGCAAGCATTTCTTTTTGTTCCTGCTTTGTTCCCGGAATATAAGTTCCCATAAAGTGTCACCGCCTTTCTACGATTTTTATTTCACGCTTAAATTATTCCTGCTCACTTTCTACAAATGCTTTATATTCTTCAGCGGATAAGAGTTCTTCTTTTTCCGTAATATCTTTTACTTTTACAAACCAAGCTTCATAAGGTTCTTCATTGATCTTTTCCGGAGCATCCATAAGTTCTTCATTGATCTCGCATACGGTTCCTGATACCGGTGCATATACATCAGATACTGCCTTTACAGACTCTACATCTGAGAAAGCTTCTCCTACAGAGATCTCATCTCCTTCTTCCGGAAGGTTTACAAATACCAGATCACCAAGCTCTGACTGTGCATAATCAGTAAGACCAATTACTGCAATATCTCCTTCTTCCTTTACCCATTCGTGTGATTTTGAATATAATAATCCTTCTCTTAATTCCATTTTATTTTCTCCTTTTCTCTCTTTGATTCTTATTTGCTTCTTTTTAATTCTTATTTACTTCTTTTATAGAACGGAAGTGCTACCACTTCTGCTTCTACCTTACGTCCTCTGACTTCCACTTCTAATTTGTCACCAATTGCAGCTGTTCCTTCGCCAACCAGTGCCATTGCGATCGGATATCCAAGATACGGACAATGTGTACCGGACGTTGTCATACCAATCTTTTCACCATCTTTGAACACTTCCTGGTGCTCTCTGATAATGCCTCGGCCGGTTACTTTCAGACCGATACGGGTCCTCTGTGGTTCTTTTTTCTCCTCCAGAGCAGCCTTTCCGATGAAGTCCTCTTTTGCCATCTTAACTGCGAATCCAAGTCCGGTCTCCAGCGGAGATACCGTATCATCCATCTCATGACCGTAAAGTGGCATTGCTGCTTCCATACGCAATGTATCTCTTGCTCCGAGTCCGCAAGGAATCAGACCTTCTTCTTTTCCATTTTCCAGAAGCGCATCCCACATCTTCTCTGCATTGCTGCTGTCCAGATACAGCTCAACTCCGTCTTCTCCTGTATATCCCGTCTTGGAAATGATACATGGGATTCCGGCAACTTCGGTATCAAATACCGCATGATAATATTTCTTCGGAATATTTTCTTCTGCAGTAAGCTTTCTCAGGATATCCATTGCCTTTGGTCCCTGCAGTGCCAGCTGTGCATACTGTGCGGATACATCCGTAAATGTAACTTCGCCAAACTGATGATCCAGCATCCACTGATAATCCTTATCCTTATTTGCTGCATTCACAACGATAAAATAATGTTCATCTGACTTCTTGTACACGATCAGGTCATCGACTGTTCCGCCATTTTCATTACACATCGGGCTGTATCTTGCCTGTCCGTCTACCATATTGTCAAAATTGTTGGTCAGAATCATCTGAAGATTCTTCAGTGCATCTTTTCCTTCACACAGTACTTCGCCCATATGAGACACATCAAACAGACCTGCCTGTGTACGAACTGCCATATGCTCTTTGATCACGCCTGCTCCGTACTGTACCGGAAGCAGATATCCGCCAAATGGTACGATCTTTCCTCCGGCTTTTACATGCGCATCATATAATGGTGTTTTCAGTTCCATATTTTCTCCTCCTTCTTTAACAGTGTTGTTCTGTCAAACAAGAAAGGAGCCCTAATTCTCCATAAAAATGGATATTACGGCTCCCTGTCGTCTGTCCTTCAGAGTATTGTCCGGATACGATTCCTTTGCCTGAGAGTTTCAAGCTGTATTGCTTTCTTTTGCCCCTTCGGCGTTTTGAACTTTTGCGTACAAAATCTCTCTCGTATCCATCAACCAATTTACTTCTTTGATTTGGTCTTATTATAGGTATTCATTTTCAAATTGTCAACAATCATTTTTGTATGTTTTTACCAATTTGTGTCGTTATTTCATTCACGATTTTGTTTATATTTTCACAGTATTAGAAAAACCCTCGTTTTTTCGAGGGTTTTCAAAGTTTTCATGCTCTACAATATATTGATAATTCCAATGATTCCATAATAATTTTCCATACAACTCAAAGTGTCTGAACGTCCCGAAAACGTGTCACCGCAGGCTGTATTTTCTGATGCTCTCCAATCTGCTTTTCCATCCATACCATGTTATACCAGCGATGAAATTTATATCCACACTGCCGGAACTCTCCTACCATCCGGTAACCCATCCTCTCATGAAACCGTATGCTGTCCCGGGTCAGATAATCATCTTCCTCTCCCTGCGGACAGGCAATACACGCCTCCAGATTCAGGATATTCTGAAGTTTCAGAATCCGCTCCAATTCCTCATATAATCTTCTGCCAACACCGAGACGCCTACATTCCTTCTTTACATAAATCGATGTCTCTACCGCCCAGTCATATGCCGGACGTTCCTTAAACGGGCTCACGTATGCATAACCCAACAGTTCCCCATCTTCCTCTGCGGCAAGATAAGGATACTTTGCCAGCACGCGGCTCATCCTTGCTCTGAATTCCTCCGGAGTCGGAACCTCATACTCGAAGGTAATTGCCGTCTGCTCCACATACGGAGCATAGATTTTCAGTAATTCTTCTGCATCATCCAGAGATGCGATTCGTATTTGCATGCACAGCCTCCTTCTTTTTATCTGAACAATCATTTAAAATCCTTTTCTGTTTTCATCTTCTGAATCGTTTCTAATGGCAACCCGGTACGTTCTGCAATCACCTTTTCATCCAAAAGATCAATCAAATTCCGGGCAATTTCCAATTCTCTGCGTTTTTCTCCCTGTTCTATTCCCTGTTCTATTCCCTGTTCTATTCCTTTATTCACCAACATCGTCCCTAACTTCGTCATACTGATATCCTCCAAGATTTCTTCCATACTCATTTTATCTAAAAATTTGTCTGCCATTGTATAAATCATTGCCTCCATTTTCCTGATTTCATTCGAATCGACAGACGTGATTTTCCGCATAATCGAAAATGCTGCCTGAATACGTTCCTTCTGTGACATCTCACCACTCATCAAAGGACACAGAGTAAGCGAAACCAGATTCTTTCTGGTTATCAGCTCCCCCTGTTCCAACTTCTGTCGGATCTTCTGAATCTCTTTATCCGCATCCTGGTCTAAAAGCATAACTGGAATAACCCGATAAGTATTCACACCTTCCGTAAATTCCGTAACCGGATTTCTAATTTTTCCAGAATACAACACATATGTAGTCACCGCCACATTATTTTGATAACTTGCCATAGCTTCATACACGCGAAATCGTTTCAGATCAGGAATTCCACCATCCGTGCTTTGAAACTCAAAATGTTTCCAGGTACCATCCTCCATCACCAGATTCATATCTTCATAAAGTTTCCTTAACTCCATGTGCACTAATTCCGTCGGAGCAAAATCAACAACTTTACCTTCAATATGAAAATAAGGCAAAAGTTCATCTGCGAAAAAGCGCATAGCAGTTTTCAGGACTGCATCTTCCTGCTGCGTCAAAGAAGATTCCAAGTCTTTCGAATCAAATTTGCTTCTGGTTTTTCCCATATAGTCTCCTTTCTATTAACTACACGGAGAAACTATCTACATTTACTATATCAGAAAGTATAGTCACAGACAACGAAAATGATGAAATATAGTTATTAGGTTATACTGTTCATTATATATATTTTGATAATTAAGATACTGAATTTTTCCCGAAACGGGGATCGAATCCATTAATAATTAAATAGAAAATATAGCTTTCAGAACAAAAGCTGAAAAGATCTTATTGCAACAATAGTTTCTCAGTATAGAACCATTGTCTGTGAATCTAAGTGTACTGTGACAAAATAAACTTGTCAACAAAAACTTGTGTCACAAACAAAAAACACTTCTTGGGTTCTTTTTGAAGCATATATGGACAGGTGACTCTAATTGAGTCACCTGATAAAGACATACTCTGATTCACTTGAGAATTCTTCCCGGTACGCATATTCCAGTCTCCGGAATTCCCGGATCTCTTCCGGTTCTTTCACTTTTTGTTCAGCCATGAACCTGACCATCTCACCTCGGGCCATCTTGGCATAGGTGCCTTTCTGCACAACTTTTCTGCCGGACAATTCTCCAAACACACAGGTAATGAATCTGTCTTTTGGAGTCAGATATGCTTCGATACATTTGGAATATTCTTTTGAAGCAAGATTCACGATCACATGCGAATCATCCATTACCTCTTCATACAGCCTTCTGCCCCAGAATTCATATAGGCCTCTGCAATCCCCTGCTTTTGTTTTTGCCTGCATTTCCAGACGATACGGTGTCACTCCATCCATCGGCTTCAGTACCCCATAGAACCCTGACAATATTCGCAGATGTTCCTGCACATAAGTCAGCATCCCCTCTTCGAATACTGCCGGTGCCATATACTGATACTGAATTCCCTCATAAGAGAGAATCGCCGGTGTCAGTCTCTCTGTAAGCTTCATATGTTGAAATCTTTCAAAAATACCGGAAGTCCCTGATATTCCAGAGCCTCCGGATCCACATTCATTTTTTTTGCCGGTGATATAATGATTCTCATTCCAGTTCCTCCAGCATCTGTGCCGGATTTTCTGCCGCTTTTACCTTGCCAAATGCCTTCTCTATCATTCCGTTTTCATCAATCAGATATGTAGTACGTACAACTCCCATCGATACCTTGCCATAATTTTTCTTTTCTTTCCAGACATCATACGCCTGAATTGCACTGAGTTCCGGATCGGATAACAACGTAAATCCAAGATTATATTTCTGCTCAAATTTTTTATGAGATGCCACAGAATCTTTGCTGATTCCGAGGATTACAGCTCCTTTTTCCGTAAACTGCGGGTACAATTCACTGAATCCGCATGCCTGCTTCGTACATCCCGGTGTACTGTCCTTCGGATAAAAATACAGAACTACCTTTTTTCCCGCATATTCACTCAATGTATGTATCTTACCATTCTGATCCGGCAGCAAAAACTCCGGTGCTTTCACTCCTGCCTCCAACATATAGAACACCTCCGAAATATTATTTTTTTCATCTTAAAACGATGCCACTAAGATGTCAATATCCATCCGGATACGGCACTCCCTTTCACCAAAACTTCATATATTACTTTTTTAAAACCTCTTGACCCGGTTTCGAAAACCATGTAACACAGTATTAGATTGACAAACTAATTTTTTACAACTCACACGAGAAAGGAGACTCCTCATGAATCCCATAATCCTTGTTGCAGAAACGGGTTCTGACCTGCCCCCGGAACTTGCTTCAAAATACAATATAAAAATCGTCCCAATGCACGTTTCTTTTGATAATGAGACACTGGATGACGGATCATTTCTGGTCGAAAAGATCTACGATTACTATCACACTACCGGCAATCTTCCGAGAACCAGCGGATGTTCTCCGGAAGACTTTATTCGTGCATTCGACGACATCCATGAACAGTATCCGGAATCCCAGATTCTTTATCTGGCATATTCCGCAGTCACAACCTGCTCTTATCAGAGTGCGATCATAGCATCCGAAGACAGAGACTATGTCACTGCAATCGATACCAAACAGGTATCCGCCGGACAGGCTGCCATCGTCACCGCAGTTGCAGAACTTTTGAACGTGCATCCTGAAATGTCCGTTTCAGATGCTGCTGATGCTACCATGAATCTTCTGCCCCGCGCAAAGATGTGCTTTCTTCCGGATAATCTGGAATTTCTGCGTGCCGGAGGACGTGTCAGCAATGCGGTGTGTCTCGGAAGCCGCATTCTTCATATCCATCCATGTATTGAGATTCTTGACGGGAAACTGGTTGCCACAAAAAAATACCGTGGCAAGATGAAAAAAGCAGCTGCACAGTTGATCAGAGATTATGCAAACACTTATCATCTGGAACGGGATATTCTGTGGATGGTATATACAGTCGGTCTTCAGGATGAAATACGCACTGCCGCAGAAGAAACTGCAAAAGAATGTGGATTTAAGAAGATACAGTGGGTTCAGGCTCAGGGAGTGATCACAACTCACGGCGGACCTGCCGCTTTCGGAATTGCCGGATTTTCATCTCCGTAATATACATCCCTATAAGACATAAAACCGGGACTGTTTCAAATATCTGGATACCCTCCTGATTTTGAAACAGTCCCGGTTTTCTTTATTGATTACTTTGTTTTGACATATTCATTGATCGGTCTGAGCATATATTCATTATATGGGAACTGATCAGTCGTTACATATCCTGCCGGTGCATCGATCAGCTGTGCGATACGATTGACCAGTGTTGCACAGGTAAGCTCAACCGTTGCCGGACGGTTCACGATACTGGTCGTATCCGGCTCACCGTAGAGCGTCCACTCATTTTTATCGAATTCTTCCGGTGCATACACCTTTCCTACACATTCTGTTTCCAGCGTAATTCCTTCTGCAGTCTCTGTGGTCACGATTGCACGCATTCCGGTTGCATCGCCTGCCTTGATCGTACGTCCAAGTGTTTTAGAATAAAGATCTGTCGGCCATGTACATGGAACACACTTCTGTGTCTGAGAAGTAATCGTAAGACCCAGCTTGCTCGCAAGCCATCCGTTCTGATTCCACATGTAGGAAGGAACATATTCTCCTCTTTCCACTTTTTCTTTAATCTCGTCTGATGACCAGTGGTTACAGGTTCCGATCTGCTCCTCAAACTCATCCAGCGGAAGCCCAGCACCATGTCCTTCTGCAAGTGCAATTCCATAATCTTCTACATCATACCAGCTGCTTCCGACGATCTTCTTTACCTGGAAGGAAGATCCCATCAGATTGGTAACCATCGTTCCCCAGAACAGATCACAATAACCAACACCGGTAAGTGTACATCCTCCTTCTTTCGCAAGAGCATCCAGCTTTGACGTCAATGCCGGTGAAGAATTCCACGGATAAAGTGCTTCCTCACAGGTTGTAATCGCATTGACTCCATGCTTTGCACAAATAGTGAATATATCTTCCAGCTCTGCCACTGTGCTGCGGGTTGCAATAATACACACATCCGGTTTCAGTTCCCCAATGATCTGATCTGCTTCCGATGCCGGGGAAACACTAACTCCAACCTCCGGATAATCATTTCCGATAATCTCGCTGACATCTTTTCCAAATACTGCCGGATTCATGTCAAAAGCTGCAAGAAGCTCACAGCCCTTTTCCATCGCATAACGCATCAGCCACCGGCTCATTCTTCCACATCCATACTGTACATATTTAACTTTACGATCCATACATATACCTCCTGATAATTTCTGTTTTTGATCAACCGTTCCTTTGTTATATTTTTATCATAATGGTTATTGTATGTATAAAGTCAACCAGTTTTTTATATTTTTTCAAATGTGACCGGAATCTGAATCTTACTGAAAATATGCCGTTTTCCATGTTCTAGCACCGGAAAATCTATAATCGCTTCACACAGATAATCCCCTGCGATGTGATACTCCATATCTTTGATATAGTCCAGCAGTTTTTCTGCATTTTCCTCTTCTTTGTTAAAATCACCAAAACACATGCAGACATACGTAGCTGCCGGAACGGTCTCACAGTCACCAATCTCATCTTCATCATCTACGAACAGAAATACTTCATTCGAAGACAGCCTCTCTTGTTCCAGGTTATCCCTGCGAATGATCGTTCCGATATTACAGAACAGAGACAGCGGAATCTCATGATTAACCAGATGCTGTTTCAATTGTCTCAGCATATATTCATAGCCGGTTTCATCCTGTTCAAAAAAATCCTGCTCACAGCTGCAGCAGTAGATCTTCCTTTGTGGCTGATATTCCAAAAATATCTGTCCGTTCTTCGGCAGAGCTTCATATCGTTTATAATTATCCAGTACACGGTTCAATGTACTTCTTACTCCCGACAGCTGCTGCAGACGTTTCTCAATATCCGCACTCTGTGCCTCCAGTTTCTCTCGTATCTTTCCCGCATCTTCGCTTTCCAGCAGGTTTTTGATCTGTTTCAGCGTAAGTCCGTACATCTTCATATTCTGTATCAGGTCAATACGCGCAGACTGCAGAATATGATAATAGCGATATCCACTTTCCGGGTCAACACTCTGTGCTTTCAAAAGGCCCTCCCTGTCATACAGACGCAGTGTCTGCTCGGAGATATGATTCAGTTGTGCCATCTGTCCGATTGTTAATCTCTGTAAATCCATTGTAAAACCTTATCCTTACTATAATCTATAACACTATTATACCGGATTTTATTACCGATAAAAAGAAATATTCAATTCACCAATTCCTCCATCTACAGAGATATGGTTCTTCCCGCTTCCATATATGGAATCGTCACCCATCTTCATATTGTCGAGTGTCGCTTCTCCGATTCCCTTGTCCAGCTCGATCTGATAATCATCCGCACTTCCGTAAAGAACAAGGTTTGTCTCACCGATTCCATAATCGATATTACACTCTCCGGTCAACTCTCCCGTCAGATCCAGTTCTCCGATGCCAATATCAATATCTGCATTATTCAGACTTACGTCTTCAATTGTAACGTCTCCGATTCCGGCATCCATATCGATAGATTCCCATACCATTGATTCCGGTATCGTCAGACACACATTCATTCCCTTTGCGTTCATCCCCAGAAACGGACGTTTTTCCTGAATCACAAGACATCCGTCATCTACCCTGCACTGGATATATCTGTGATTTGTTTCGACTTTCAGCTCATCCCCTGTTTTTATCTCCAGTTCTGCAACACTGAGATCAATCTTCAACTCAGTAACATCTTCTTCTATCACATATTCTTTTGCACCTTTTTTCATATATTCTGAATTATTTTTGCCGGTTAGTCCTGCCACGCAGAACACTGCGCTGCAAATTCCATTCAGGATATTTAAGATTAAAAACAGCGCGAACGCCATTGCACAATATTTTATAATTTTCTGTCCTGTTGTCATTTTACATCCACTCCTCCGAACATACAGGTACTGTTTATGTATATGGTATGCTCATTATCCTTTGAATTCTGATGTTTTTTCATGTCAACGCCTCCAAAAATAGAATTGGAATTCACCTTGACATTTACCGTATCCGGAACCAGAATGTCAATTCCGCCGAAGATACTGCTGGTATTGATCACCGCATCACGTTCAATGATTGCATTTCTCAGATCACATTTGATACCGCCGAATACTGCAGTAAGCTCCGCACCGGTAAACACTTCCTGATCATAATTCAGAGTCTGTCCTGAGAAAGCGGCAAATCCCGTCTTCATCTCTTCCCCGTTTTGCTTCATCGTATTCAGGATCTCTGTGCTTTCATTTCCTGTAATTCCCTTGAAAAGCATCTTAAGTCCGATTCCCACAATGATAATCGGAACAATCAGCTTCCACAGGATATCAAAGGCAAAAATATTCCGGCATGCCAGAAACAATAACACGCCGATCAAAAGACCAATCAGATTTCCCGTTTTGTCCGTTTGACTAAATAACCCGATAAAGCATGGAACGATGATGAATAACGTCCACCAGCCATCAAAAAATATGTTAATGCTTGCAATTCCCATTGCATTCAGTGCCAGCACCGCACCTACTGCAATCAGTACAACTCCCCATAAAACACTGTTGATTCTTTTCATGATATTATGTCCTCCTCACTTTGCTTTTACCTTTATAACTTTTTTGTAAATGTACTTTCCTTATGCTGCTATTCTACAAAATCCTGTAAAAAGATGATAGGCACAGAATGTAGCCGAATGTGTCATTTTTATAGACGAAAAGGAACTGTCGCAACAGTTCCTTTACCATCCCATTTTTCGAAGCCACCGGGTAACTTTTTCTTCCCGCGTCTTCTCATCTTCACATTCTGTACTTTCCAGCCGGAGTTCCCCGCAGATCTCTCCGTCCAGAAGATATAAGATACGGTCACACCGGCTGGCCACCTTACTGTCATGCGTCACCATAAGAATTGTCATTCCCTCCTGATTCAGCTTTACCAGTTCATCCATGACTTCCGAAGCTGCTGATTGATTCAAAGCTCCTGTCGGCTCATCCGCAAACAGAATCTGTGGATGATTCATCAGGCTTCGGCAGATGCAGGCCCTCTGAAGCTGACCGCCTGACACTTCCGTAATTCGACGCCCGGCCAGTTCCGCAACCGACAGTTTCTCCATCAGATTCTTTGCTTCATTCACAAGTTCCGCCCGTGATCTTTTGTCTTTCCTTTTTTCTCTATTGGCCTGAATTGCCGGAAGCAGAATATTATCCATCAGATTCAGGTTGACCATCATATTCATCTGCTGGAACACAAATCCCATTCTGTGCAGACGCATATATGCTTTCTCATCCTCCGAAAGTCCAATGATCTCCTGTCCCTTCAGCCACACCTTTCCACCGGAAGGCTGATCCATACCGGCCAACTGATAGAGAAGGGTCGATTTTCCAGATCCGGATGGTCCCATAACTGCCGTCATCTCCCCTTCTTCCAGCGAAAAAGAGAGATTTTTTAATATATGACTCTTACACAGATTTTCAACTTTCAATAATTCAGACATACTTTTATTCCTTTCCTATACAGCACTCATATGCTTTTATCCTGCTAATTTCCCGGGTTCCCATCCAGACTGCCATACCGGCCGCCGCAAGTCCGGTCAGTGGAATCAATACCAGTAGCTGCTTCCAGGCGATCACAAACTGAAAACCATATGCCCCAAAAGACTGAAGCAGGATGCCACATAATCCTTCCCCACACAGATTTCCGACAAGTAATCCTACGACCATTCCTGCCGAAAGCTCTCCGCAAATGACACTTCAACATCCGCCTTTTTTCTTTCCATTCCTTTCCTTACAACTGCTGCAGCTGCAACCGTAAGTACAAATGTACTGATATCCAGCAAAAGCAGGAGCTCTATATCCTTCACTGCCAGCAATGCACCTGCAAGAATGGGTGAGATCAGATATCTTGCACTTCCGGCAATACTTACCATCCCACTGGCCCTTGAATATTCTTCTTTGCTGAGCAGATCTGTTACGGTCGCCCGATAAGGAGGTTCCAGAAGTGATGATAATACAGAGCTTACAAATACTCCGATACAGATCTGATACAGGGCAGCTTTTCCATTCATCATACAGATCCATATGTAGAGGATCCCCAATGCGGAGCATCCATCACCGATCATCATCAAAAGACGCCTGTCATAACGATCAGCCAGAACTCCGGCAGGTATGCTCAGCAAAAATGAAGGCAGAAAACCCAGTAACGTTACCAGCGCCATATCTGCCGCGCTTCCTGTCTGCCGGAACACGTATACCCCCAGCCCGAAACTGGTGAGTCCGCTTCCTATAGCTGAGATAAGTTCTCCTGCCCAGAGCAACATAAATTTAAAAAAATTACGATTCTTATGGTTCATATTCCCTCCTTAATCGACCGTCAGTCTGTCGGTATAAACTTGAAAAAAAGAATGATGAAAATATTTGTTTATTTTTCATCATTCTGAAAGACCGGAAGAATTGTCTCCCTCATACTTCCTGCCTCCATCCCGAGCAGCCGTTCCAGATTACAGATAAACGCTTCTATCTTCCGTTCTCTGCTTTCTTTCGTATCTTCTGACATCTCATCAAACACGATTCCGGAATACAACATTACCATCTCTACTACTTCATCCGGATATTCCGTCTGGCAGATCCCCTGCTCAATCCCTTCTCTTATCAGTGACGCTATCAGAGGATTGACCCCTGTCAGCAATTTTTCCCGCATTTTCTGATGCATCAGTGCATTTTGTGGTCTGTGTACCTGCACCATGATCTCTTTTCCCAGGTCACTGTTTACATTCAATGACTGGATCGTCAGTGTCAGCCGCTGTAATACCGGAATCTCTCTTCTATCTATGATTGCCGATGCATTGTCAATCAATCTCCCTGTGATTCGATCAATAATCGCATCCAGAATATCCTCTTTGGATTTAAAGTGATAATACAGAGTTCCTCTTGCGATTCCGACCTCTTTCAGAATATCGTTGGTACTGGTATGATCGAACCCATTGATCTCAAATAATCTTTCCGCCACATCCAGTATCTCATTTTTCCGTTCTTCTGCTTCTTTTACAATCCTCACTTCTGATTCACCACCTTACGTTTCACGTAACCGACAACCTGTCGGTTGCATTCTAATATAGAACGAAAAAAAGTCAAGCGATTGCTTCTCCTATTTATCCTATGCTATGATAAGAATACAGATCCTATTGCGGGGACATGGATATACTGTGTCTTGTCCATGCACAGATAATGAATAAAACAAGGAGAGTTTTTAATTATGAAATCTTATACACAATCCACCATCTGTCCTTATGACTGTCCGACCTCCTGTGGTCTGCTTGCCACAACCGACGGAACACAGATTCTTTCCATTGACGGGGATCCGTCCCATCCTGCATCACAGGGACTGATCTGTGGGAAAATGCGCCATTATGCAGAAGAAATCAATTCCGGCAAACGAATCCTGACTCCATTGAAAAGAACCGGGAAAAAAGGCAGTGCTTCCTTTACCCCGATTACCTGGGAGGAAGCCATTGCAGAGATTAGCGCTCACTGGAAATCACTCATTGCATCAGACGGTCCTTCCTCTGTTGCATACTGCTATTACGCCGGTGTCATGGGAATCATACAGAGACATTGTATTCAAGCCTTTTTTAATCGCATGGGTGCCTGTGACCTCAAAAAAACATTATGCTCCACAGCGAAAAGTGAGGGATATGCCTCTGTTGCGGGAACCACCGGCTGCCTGGATCCAAGAGAACTGAAAGACAGTGATTTCTATCTGATCTGGGGAAGCAATGTAGCTGCAACCAGACTGCACACCTTAAAAGATCTGACAGCCGCCAAAAAAGCAGGCAAAAAGCTGATACAGATAGAGGTCTACGGAGCACCGATGGCTCCTTATACCGATGATACCATCCTGATCCGTCCGGGAACCGATGGTGCACTGGCACTTGCCATGATGCATGTTCTGGTATGTGAAGGCCTTGCCGATGAAGAATACCTGAGAAAATGCACGCTCGGATATGAAGAGTTCAAACATACACTAACCGAATACACCCCTGCATGGGCCTCTGCCATCACCGGAATTCCGGAGCAAACGATTATTACTCTTGCCCGCTCATATGGACAAGCAAAAGCGCCTGCCATTCTTCTGGGAAGCGGAAATTCCCGATACGGAAATGGCGCTATGACCGTTCGACTGATCGTCATCCTCTCTCTGTTTACCGGAGCATGGACACGTCCGGGAGGCGGTCTTTGTGGTTGTAACCCTTGTGGGGGATCCAGATTTGACAGCAGCCTGATTAAAAAAGAGGATTTCCGAAACGGTGTTCCTGAACGAACCATTAACATCAATCAACTTGCTGCTGCCCTTACTGGCGCAAACGGAAGGCCACCGATAAAAAGCCTCTATGTCGCAGGCGGCAACCCTGCCAACTCCATCAGCGATCAGAAGGCCATGCTGGAAGGTCTGTCCCGGGAAGATCTGTATACGGTTGTCCACGAAAGATTCTTAAGCGACACTGCCCGATACGCGGATATCGTACTGCCCGCCACATTTTCTGTGGAGCATCCGGACTGCTACGAAGCCTACGGATACTGCACCATGTCATCCGCCCGGAAGATCGTTGCTCCGCCGGGAGAAGCCAAAAGCAACTGGAACACAATCATGCTTCTTGCCAAAGCGATGGGGTACGACGATTCCTATTTTCAGAAGACCGAGGAAGAGATCTATGCTGACTTAACCGGAACCCCAACTCCCAGATCTGCACACCTGACGGCAGAGGACCGGGAAAAGCTCCTTAGCGGAACCACATTTTCCATACCGTATGCAGATCATACAGACTGTCAGACGCCGGAAAAGAAGTTTTACATTGTCAATCCATATATTGAACATCCAATGCCACACTATACCGAATGCTATGGTGGAACAGAATCTCTTCATCTGGTTTCCGTCCCGAGCAGATATACCTTAAATTCCATCCATCAGAACCATGAAAAACTGGCAGAGGAGCGGGGACCCATGATTCTGATCATGAACACAGAAGATGCCGGAAACAGAGGAATCAAAAACGGAGACCGGGTACTTTGTTATAATGAACTTGCAGAGGTTGAATTTATTGCAGAGACTACAGATATGATTGCCCGGGGAGCAGTGGCTGCCATCGGTGTCTACAAGAGTTCTCAGTCACTGAACGGACTGACCTGCAACGCACTTCATCATGACCGGCTCACAGATATGGGAGAGGCCACAACAATGAATGACAACACAGTAGAAGTAAAGAAAATAATATAATTATGCCCTGAAGGCTTCAGCCTATGCAGGGCACGGAATATCATACAGGCTGCAGAACATACCGGCAATATCTCCAGGATCCTCTCTTGTCCCGTTCTGCAGCCACATGATTGCAGTATTGAACAGTGCTCCCATATACATATATAATCGATATTTCTCTATCGATCTGTTCGGCATGGTGCCTGCCACCTCTTCATGGAACCGATTCAATTTCTCGAGCAAAACCGAACCATATCCAAACTGATAAAGATCCAGCACAAACTCTCCATACATTTTGAAAAACTCAAAACTTCTGCTTACATTCTGATATGTATAAAAACTGGTCTCATTACTGTCTATCGTATCCCGATACTGTTCCAGCACGTCCTCAATCAGCGTCACCAGTACATCTTCCTTAGATTCATAGTTCCGATAGAATGAGACCCTTGCAACACCCGCTCTTCGGATCAGTTCCGATATGGAAATATCAGAAATACTTTTCTCATGCATTAACTGAAATAGTGTCGTTGTAATACTTTCCTTTACACGCAGATTCGCTTCTTTTCGTTTATCCATAACCTTTCCTCCAACCTGATACAAAACAAGTCATTTTGTACCAGAAAAAAAGCTTGTAGAATTCGCCTTAATGTGATACAGTTGTTTCACATTATTTTAACAGAATGTATAATTTTGTCAATGGCAAGGAGAATAAGATGAGAACAGCGATTATGACCGATACAAACAGTGGGATTACCGTAGAAGAAGGAAAAAAAGCCGGCATATATGTGCTTCCTATGCCGGTAATCATTGAACAGAAGTGCTATCTCGAAGGTGTAGACATCACACACAGGCAATTGTATGATGCCATGCTTTCTGATAAAGAATTGTCTTCCTCTCAGCCATCACCCGGAGATGTTATGGCTATGTGGGATACAATTTTAAGCGAAGGATATGATGAAATCGTCTATATTCCTATGTCAAGCGGTTTAAGCGGTTCCTGTCAGAATGCAATTCTTCTTGCTCAGGAATATGACTCAAAAGTACTGGTTGTGGACAACCACCGCATTTCCGTCACCTTGATGGAATCTGTTTATGACGCAAAATGCCTTGCAGACAAAGGCCTTTCCGGAGAAGAGATCAAAAAAACTCTGGAAGAATCTGCTTATCAGGCCAGCATCTACATCACCGTCAATTCTTTGAAATACCTGCTCAAAGGAGGCCGGATTACCCCCTCTGCTGCCGCCATTGCCAATATTCTTAATATCAAACCTGTACTCACGATTCAGGGGGAAAAGCTTGATCTCATTACAAAAGTACGCGGTATGAAGCAGGGCGAGAGAAAAATGATTGAATCCTTAAAAGCCGATATTTCTTCCCGTTTTTCGGATATCCCTGCAAAAAGACTGAGAGTTGCCACTGCCGGAACCTTCGACAAACCGGAAGAAGCCGAACGCTGGAAAAACATGGTGCAGGAGGCATTCCCGGAAAGTGATGTTTATTATATGCCACTTTCCTGTAGCATTGCATGTCATGTCGGTGTCGGTGCAGTCGGAATCGGAGCCATTGTGATTCAGGAAAGATCTTAAAGTACGGATGATTACAAAGGGATTGTTGCAAAATACATTCATATCATTTTTTGCAACAATCCCTTATATTCTATATATCTAGTTTAGAAAGAATTCTTCTCCCATCCATTTTCAATTCTGTGAATTAATTCTTCAAAAGATCTCAGACCACTCAAAGTATCATACGCCGTAACACAGGAAGCGCCTGTCCCTGCTGCCAGCTGCAGACATCGTTCCACCGGATACCCCTCAATGGCGGCTTTCAAAAATGCTGCAATACTGGTATCTCCCGCTCCGGTTCCCGAAAGTACACAATCCGGTACATAACTCTGCTCAAAGACAGAAAGTCCGCCCCAATCGTAAAACTGCGGATCTATCTGTGCCATTACTTTTGCATCAGCCGTCTGCAGATACATTCCCGGAGCTCCACATTTGATCAGCACACATTTTGCTCCCCAGGCAATCAGTCTGTCAGCCAGCGGCTTTATGTCCTTCTCAACGTCAAGGACCATTGTGATATCACTGCTTCCGGCCCGTCGATTCCATTCCTCGTAGAGTGGCCTGTCCATCATATATCCCAGTTCTTCAATGCTGGGGACAAAGAAATCCACATATGGAATCACACGTTCCAGAAGCTTTGCCCAGTCTGTCTTTGAAGCTTCTGATCCGTCTTCTACCGCCGAGAGATCCAGCGAAGTCGTAAGACCAAGCTGTTTTACTTTCTGAAAGATCTTAAGCAATTCACTTCCCTCATTCACATACATGTTACGCATGGCAGAAGGATATCCGAAATGAAAATGTCCAGCCTGTGAGATCAGCTCAAAATCAAGATCCCCATAACAAAAGGTATCGTTGGTTCCCGGATGGTGCAGAAACATTCGGTCAATTCCCGGAGGTGCAATTACCATAGAATAAGAAGTACTCTCGTTGCCGGCATGGATCAGATGTTTTTCTGCTCCATATTCCCGAAACGTCTGTTCAATAATATTTCCAAACGAATCATCTGCAATCTTTCCCATAAGAATCACTTCACTGCCGAACTTCAGGAGCGCCAGACCCGTATTCGCTACAGCTCCTCCGACACTGACCGTAGCGCTTCCCACATTCAGAAGTTTCCCTGGTCTTAAGAGTTCACCGATCTGCTTTGCTCTCTGATTCGGCAGGAACTGCGGCGTGATATCGATACACACATGTCCGCAGACAACCACCTTCTTATTTTTCATACTCACATCTCCCTCACTTCACGATTACGATTCTGTATAGATTATTCTATCATAATTGTTCTACGATCTCTACTCCCCAGGCCGGTATCTTCCATGTATCCCCGGTTTCTGTCCGACTTCCGGACAAAAGTTTTCTTCCTGGTTCTTCCAGATACTTAATATCCTTCTCTTCTGATGAATAATTGAGGAAATACGTCACCTGCTTCCCAAAATCATTCGTTCCTTTTCGGACGATCACCGGAAAACTGTATGCAGACAGTTCTGTCTTTGCCTCCTGAAATACAGTCTTTATCACGGATTTTAACGTTTCATCATCCGTCATACAGCCGAGATATACAGCCGTCCCCTTTCCATAATGATTTTTGGTAATTGCAGCATAATCCTTCCAATTATAATGATCATAGGAAGCCAGTGTCTGTGCTCCCTGCGGTATCAGAAGTTCCATAAAGACTTTTGCCTCTGCACAGGCTCCGTCACGAATCACTGTCCCTGACAGTCCCACATTTTTCGGAAATGTAAACTGATGATATTCTACGCCAAAGCATGTATTCAGAATATGCGGCTGTACTTCATGACTAACTTTTACATTTTCATTAGCAAACGCAGTCTTAAATGTAGCCACCAGATGCCCGCCATCTGCAACGTACTGATTCAGCCTTTCAAGCAATGCATCCGGTGCCGCGTACAGAGCAGGTACGAAGATTGCTTTGTACTGTCCAAGATTTTCTGATTCCGGCCAGATAAAATCACATTCCACGTTCATCCGGTATAACGCATCATAGATCCAGCGCACAACATCATTGTACCCGATTCCGTCATCTCCTGCTGCCGTTGCCTGAATTCCAAACCATTTCAACGCAGTAAGCGATTCATTGCTGACAAGAATTGCCACTTCATTTTTCTTTTTCAGATTCACCAGAGACTGCCCGATCTCTTTCCACTCACGGCCAATCACACATGCCTCGCGATAAGCATCATTTTCCTGAAAATCATGGCTTAAAAGGCCTTTCCAGTAAGTTTCAAATGAATTGTGTATGGAATGCCAGTGCCAGTACATCACACTGTTTGAACCGGAAGCCAGATGACTGTACGCCTGCAGTCTGAGCTGTCCTTTATACGGTGTCCATCCCGGATATCCCTGAGCTTCTGTCTCAAGGAGAAGATAGTTCCCTTTCTTAAGAGAACGTGTCATATCTCCGCCAAATGCGATCTCAGCACCTGTAAGTTCATCCTGAGACGGATGATATATATCAACTCCTGCAATCGTCATACATCGAGAAGCATGAAAATGATTGACATCCGGCTGTACTCCATAAGAATATCCCCGCCATTCAAAGTCAAAATTGTGAGTAATAAACTGATCCTCTCTTCGATATTCATTCACAATATCTGCCTGCCAGCTTAGGAATTCATCTACCAGTGTTCGCTGAAATTTCTCAAATTCAGCTCCCAGACTTCCGTTTATCGTACCACGCACATCCGGAAAATCTTCCCATGCATTGATTCGATTGCTCCAATAATCCAGACCAAATTCCCGGTTCATCGCATCCAGATCATCATGGAATTTTCTGCGCAGATATTTTACAAATCGCTCCTGCACATTTTTCCCTGCCGTCCCATAATACTTTGTCTCATTGTCGATCTGGAAACCAATAACACATTGTCTGTGTGCAGTACGTTTCATCAATTCACGGATGACGCGTTCTGCATAGAAAAGATATACCGGATGTGTGATATCCATGATCTGACGCGCACCGTAGATTCCTCTTCCACTTACCGTCTCAGCAATGACATCCGGATGTGACTTTACCATCCATGTCGGAATTGCGTAAGTGGGAGTTCCGATGATCACTTTCATTCCGGCTTCTTCCATCGCGTCCATCACTTTTTCCACATGCGAAAAGTCAAAAACACCCTCCTGTGGTTCACAGGTACTCCATGTGGACTCTGCAATTCTAACCGTATTCATTCCGGCTTTTTTCATCATGGAAATATCCTGATCCAGTCGCTCATATGGCATATACTCATCATAATATGCCGCTCCAAAAAGAAGTTCTTTCATAATACTTTTCCCCCTGTACTTTTCTAAATGTGCTTATATACTAATCGAGATCTCCCGTTTGTTATATCACATATTTCAGGAAAATATCATTTATCTTATTTTTCTTTCCTTCGCAATGATCCCCAGATTCTCATAGACCCCGTAACAGATTTTTCTGATCTCCTCCGTAGGCTCGATCAGATCGGGCACCATGATCGTTCTGCAGCCGGCTGCCACACCGGCACGTATTCCATTCTCACTGTCTTCAAATACATAGCAGTCTTTTGGAGCACAGTCAATCCGCTTCGCCGCAAGAAGGAAGATATCCGGAGCCGGTTTTCCGTACACGACTTCCTTTCCACTTGTGATCGCATCAAAATACCGTCTGATTCCTGCAATCTTCAGATTGCTTTCAATCTGTTCCTTCGTACTGCTGCTTGCTACTGCAATTTTTACTCCCTCGCTCCGGAAATATTCAAGGATCTCCTCCACTCCCGGTTTTTTTGGTACTTCTTTTTTCAGGCTCTGTCTGATACGTTTCCGGCACTCTTCAATAATCACATTTCCGTCCGGCACTCCATAGTAACGTTCGATAATTCTACACATATATGGCCCACTGCTGCCTGTGATGTCTCTCGCAAAACCTTCAGAAAGCACGACTCCATATTCTGCCGCAATCTCATGCCATATTTTCTGAAATATCTTCTCTGTGTCAAACAACACTCCATCCATATCAAAAATTGCGCCTTTGATCTTCATCTATCAACCTCCGCTTTCTGCTCTTTCTTCCTCTTCCACTGTATCTCTAAATCTATCCAGTTTGAAGGGATAAGTCAAGACAGCAGCCGGATATCAAAATGGTCTTTCCGACAATATTTTCCATGTTTTGCACCGATTTTATATTGTAATTTTTCTTTCTATTTCTCATAATAGAAGAAGTTCTATCATACAGGGAGGTATACCATGTTCGACTATCATAAAATAAAAGATCCGGAATTTTTTAAAGAAAATGCACTTCCGGCACATTCTGACCATATCTGCTACCCGAACGAATCCTGCCTCAGAAATCAGGAAAATCCTTATCGTTTTTTATTGAATGGCATATGGAAATTCTCTTATGGAAGAAATCTGGATGACACTGTAAAAGGTTTTGAAGCCGGAGATTATAACTGTAAAAACTGGAGCAATATCAGAGTACCGGCTCACATTCAGATGGAAGGTTATGATACTCCGGCGTATGTCAATACACAGTATCCATGGGACGGACGAGAAGATATCTGGGCCGGCGAGATTCCGTCCAAATTCAATCCTACCGCCAATTATGTAAAATATTTTACTGTTCCGGAAAACATGCAGAGACAACCAATTTATATTTCTTTCCAGGGTGTGGAAAGCGGCATGGCTGTCTGGCTGAACGGACAATATATCGGATACAGTGAAGACAGTTTCACCCCAACAGAGTTTGAATTAACTCCATATATTCGGGAAGGTGAGAACAAGCTGGCAGTCCAGGTATACAAGTGGACCAGCAGCAGCTGGACCGAGGATCAGGACTTTTTCCGATTCTCCGGTATTTACCGGGATGTATATCTTTTTACCCGTCCGGACGTACATATCTGGGATTTGAATATCCGGACACTACTTGATGATACTTATCAGGCCGGTGAACTTGTTATTGACGTATCCGGATGTGGGTGCGGCCGGATTCAGGCAGATCTTCGCAGACTTCCTTCCGATGAAGCTTCATCAACTCAATATCTGAAAAACAGTCCGGAGACAGCTCTTTTTACATCTGCATCATTTTCTCTGCAGGATGGATGCGGACATCTTTCCCTTCCGGTCAGCGGCTTTGACCTGTGGAGTGCGGAAGAACCAAACCTCTATGAATTATTATTGCACGTATACGATACAAACGGACAGCTCATGGAAGTTATCTCTGAATATGTCGGTTTCCGCCGCTTTGAGATAAAAGACCATATCATGTGTCTGAACGGAAAACGGATTGTATTCAAAGGTGTGAATCGCCATGAATTCAGCTCAAAAGCCGGACGTGTACCTCAGGCTGATGAAATTCTTCTGGACATTCTCACCATGAAGCGTCACAACATCAATGCAATCCGTACCTGCCACTATCCGGATGACTCCAGGATCTATCGTCTCTGCGATCGATATGGTCTGTATCTGATTGATGAAAACAATCTGGAATCTCATGGAAGCTGGGATCCGATCGTTCGTGGTCTCGCCGATAACAGTCTCGCAGTACCAGGTGATCATAATGAATGGCGAGCCATGATGCTTGATCGTGTAAATTCCACTTATCAGCGCGATAAGAATCATCCCTCTATTCTGATCTGGTCCTGCGGAAATGAATCTTTCGGCGGTTCTGTCATCCGTGATATGGCAGATAAATTCCGCGAGCTTGATTCCACACGTCTGGTTCACTATGAAGGCATCTTCAATGACCGCCGCTATAATGAAACCAGTGATATGGAAAGTCAGATGTACCCATCTGTTGCCTCCATCCAGAAGTTCTTATCCGAGCATCGTGACAAGCCTTTCATCTGCTGTGAATACACACACGCAATGGGAAATTCCTGCGGTGCCATGCATAAATACACAGATCTGACCGACACTGAGCCTCTGTATCAGGGAGGATTCATCTGGGATTACGTAGACCAGTCCATCTATAAAAAGGATCGCTACGGCAATGAATTTCAGGCATACGGCGGAGACTTTGGGGAACGTCCGACGGACTATAATTTCAGCGGAAACGGAATCGTATATGGTGGAGACAGGAGCCCATCGCCAAAGATGCAGGAAGTAAAATACAATTACCAGAACATCACTGCAACTGTATCGGCAGAATCAGTTCTTATTATTAATAAAAACCTGTTTGTAAATACCAGTACCTTTGACTGTATCGTTTCTCTTGCAAAAGACGGAATGATTGTCTGCCAGGCTGCACTTGACACAGACGTTGCACCTCTGTCCAGGAAAGAATATGCGCTTCCGATCCGCAAAGCTTCTGCGCCTGGTGAATATACGGTAACTGTTTCTTTCGTTTTGAAGGAAGATACCCTCTGGGAAAAAGCAGGCTATGAAATTGCCTTTGGCCAGACCATTTATACCGTTGAAAAAACCACACCACATCAAAAATGCCAAAAACCAATCTCCGTTGTCAAGGGATGGGACAACGTCGGTGTAAGCGGAGAAAATTTTGAAGTATTATTCTCTGGTTTATACGGTGGACTGGCATCCTACCGTTATGGCGGAACAGAGATGATCGAAAGCATTCCGAAGCCGAACTTCTGGCGTGCACCGATAGATAATGACGAAGGAAACCAGATGATGGCAAGGTACGGACAATGGAAACTTGCCAGTCTCTATCCATCTCATAAGGATTTTGAGACGAATGCACCTGAATCCCCTCTGGTAGAAGAAACCGGAAATTCCGTGACAGTCACATTCAGATATCATCTGGCAACAAAACCGGTATCTCACTGCAGCGTTGCCTATACAGTCTACGGAGATGGAACCATCGAAACTACGCTTTCTTATGACCCAATAGCGGAACTTGGTGATATGCCGGAATTCGGAATGATTATGAAGATCAATGCAGATTATAATCAGGTAGAATGGTATGGAATGGGACCGGCAGAGACATATGCAGACCGTCAAAAAGGTGCAAAACTTGGTATCTACAAAAATACAGTTATCGACAACCTGGCACGCTACATGGTTCCCCAGGAATGCGGCAATAAAGTCGGTGTCCGCTGGGCAAAAGTAACTGACAGACGAGGGCGCGGGCTGTTGTTCGAGGGAGACTGCATCAACTTTTCTGCACTGCCCTGGACTCCGCATGAAATGGAAAATGCAAGACATCCTTTCGAACTTCCACAGATTCATTACACCGTTATCCGCGCATCCATGCAGCAGATGGGAATCGCAGGAGACAATAGCTGGGGAGCACGGGTACATCCTGAATATTTACTGGACATCAGCAAAATAATGACATTTACTTTCCGTTTCCGCGGCATTTAAAGCTGAAACTGACTCCTGACAAAAATCCCCTGCCTTTTTATAAGGCAGAGGATTTTCCGTTTCATCATAACACATACAGATCGGCAGAAACAAATTGTTATTGTCGAATATCAGTAGATCTTTTCTGAAACTGTTTCATGATCAGAAGCGATATCATTAAGACCACTGGAAAAACACAGCCTGCAAGCATTCCTTTTTGAAGGTTATCATTGGCATTCTGCGTAATATTGCCTACAAGCCCCGGACCGAATGCTCCTCCCAGATCACCCGCCATTGCCAGAAGAGCAAACATTGCCGTTCCACCCAAAGGCAGCTGGCCGGAAGAGATACTGATGGTTCCGGGCCACATGATGCCAACCGAGAATCCGCAGATGACACAACCGATCAGGCCAATCAGCGGATTCGGCGACATGGAAGCCAGAAGATAACTGAACAGACACAGGCAGCCGGAGCCCAGCATACATCGCATCAGATTCAGACTTTCACCGTATTTCCCATAAATCACTCGGCTGATTCCCATCGTAACCGCAAACATACAGGGGCCTGCCAGATCACCCGCCGTCTTTGACAATCCAATCGCAGATTCCGCATATGCAGAGGCCCACTGCGCCATGGACAATTCAGAGGCGCCGGCACATATCATCAGAATAATGGAGACCCAGAATAATGGGACTTTGAACAACTCGCCTATCGTCATCCCCTGTCCGTTCTCAACCAGATGTTCTATCGGACAAGTCACAAAATTATATATATTATATAATGGAATCAATGCCCAGATACAGGCAAGCCATTTCCAGCTGTCTATTCCGAAAACTGCAAAAAATAATGTGGATAATATAATAACTCCAACAGATCCCCAGCAGTAAAATGAATGCAGAAGACTCATGACGGCATCTTTGTGTTCAAATGGACACGCTTCCACGATCGGACTGCCTAATACTTCAATCAATCCGCTCCCAATTGCATACACAATGACACTGATGATCATTCCGGTAAACGGATCACGAAAACATCCCGGCAAAAATGCAAGCCCTGCCAGTCCTGCAGCATAGCATACTTCGGATGCCACAACACATTTCCGATATCCGATGCGATCCACAAACTGTGCACACAAGACATCTACGAACAGCTGCGTCAGGAAAAATGTGGTGGGAATGAGCGCTATCCTTCCCAACGATATTCCATAGTCCCTGTGGAATTTCAAAAATAACAGTGGGGCAAAATTAGCTGCAATCGCCTGTGTAATAAACCCCAGATAACAGGCAATCAGTGTTCTTTTATAGTTTTTTGCCATATTGACTTCATTTCCTCCTGCTTATATAATACCATTGAAATATATCGTACTTTTATGTGTTTTTCAATGAATTATATCGTATAATTATTACACAATATCGTAAGAAGGTGTTTGCTATGACTATTAATCCTATATACACAAAAATACTGACGGATGAAACTCTGAGAGAAACGATTGCCCATGGAAACGAGGAATACCCCTTCAGCTATTATCTGGAAGATATCTGGCAATTTGATTTTCATTGTATCGACTGGCACTGGCATCCGGAAGTAGAGTTTGTATTTGTCGAGAAAGGGTCTGCAACGCTGTCAGCCGGAAGTAACCGGTATGTCTTAACACCCGGAACCGGTGTCTTCATAAATACACAGGTGATTCATCGTTTTGAATCACCGGAACATGTCATTATTCCGAACATTGTATTTTCCCCTTCCCTTCTCGCTCCGGAAGGAAGCCTGATTTACCAGAAGTATATCCGCCCGGTTCTGAATTCTTCCGTAGACTGTCAGATCTTTTCGACAGATCATCTCTGGCAGAAACAGATCCTGGATATCCTTCTCTCTGTCTTTGCCCTTCAGGAAGCAGAAAGTCCCTGCGAAATACAGACTGTACAGCTTCTCTTTCAACTATGGGATATCCTGTGTGAACATCTGCAGACCACCGAGAATACTCCCGCATCAACCACAGATGCGCACACGCAGGCTCAGCTGCAGATTATGATGCAATATATGCATACCCATTACCAGCATCGAATTCTTCTTGATGATATTGCCAGAACCGTAAACCTCAGCAAAAGCAGTGTACTTCACATATTTCACAACTATCTACACATGACTCCTGTCAGATATCTGATCCATTACAGACTGAAGTGTGCTGCAAAGCTTCTTAACACAACCGAAAACAGTATTTCGTTCATTGCACAGAATACCGGATTTGATAATACAGGATATTTCTGCCGGAAATTCAAAGAATTGTATCAATTAACGCCCAGTGAATATCGAAGAGCAGAAAAAATAAAATTGTTGGAACTATCTTCGAAGGCAGAAAACAGCATGCAACAACGATGGGGGATAGTATGATGAAAAATCTGACCTTACGCTACTGCCTTACTCAATTTACCTTTTGGGCAGCATCCACCGGAGCTGCCAGCTTCGCAACCACCTATTTGCTGAACTGCGGAATATCCTCCGCTGCTGTAGGAACTTTACTTGCAGTCGCAGGGCTTCTGTCTTGCCTGATGCAGCCAGTCCTTGCCGGAATTGCAGATAAGTCACGGCGCTTTCAGCTGCCAGAAATGCTGATTGGAATGTCTTTTCTTTGCGTTGTGAGTTTCTGCATTCAGCTGTTGTCCGGGATCCCCACGGCACTTACGGGTATTTGCTATATGGTCGCTATCTTGAGTTCGGATGCCATGATTCCCCTTATAAATGCGCTATGCATTTCCTATACCCAGGCAGGTTACCAGATCAATTATGGTGCAGGCCGCGGTATTGGCTCTGCTGCATCTGCCATTTCCGCACTGGTACTGGGATATGTGATCGCACGGCTTGGAAGCACATGGATGATCCTGCTGCTCACTGGATTTCGTCTTCTGTGCATCCTGATTCTGTTTGGTTATCCGAAAATCGAAAAACCAAAATCTGTACAAAGCAGTACCACTCACAGCTGCTCCATCCGGGCTTTCTTTTTTCACTACCGCTGGTACTGTGCATCTCTGGCAGGAATCCTTTTCCTGGGAATGTATCATGCCATGACGGAAAACTATCTGATTGTCATATTGGGGCGATTGGGCGGCAACAGCAGCCATGTAGGAACGGCTCTGTTTATTTCTGCACTGGTCGGTGCCCCTGTGATTTTCTACTTTCAGAGGATTCACAGATTTTTGTCAAATACCAGACTCTTGAAGATTGCTGCCTGCTCTTTCCTGTTAAAAGCCGTTCTGTTCTATTTTGCAAAAAGCATTGGCACAATTTATCTCCTGCAGTTGCTGCAGATCACTTCCTATGCTTTTCTGGCGCCGGCTCAGGTGTACTATGCACAGGAAAAAGTCCGCCCTGCAGATATGGTCAAAGGACAGGCCTTCAGTACCGCAGCTTACGCGCTGGGCTGTTCCGCCGGAAATTTTGCAGGCGGTCAATTGCTGGGATTCGGGGTGGATGCCATTTTAATTGCCGGAATTATCATGACACTGATTGGCACAATCCTCCTTTTTACCACGGTAACAAAATCGGATTTCTCTATTTAAATTCCAGTTCAAAGATAATCGGCTATTTTCATCAGTCTTTAATCTTCGATAATCTTTCATAATATACAACTGGAATTCCGGTGAAATCCACGTAGCAAACGACATCGCAATATCACTGTGAGCATGGGTACCACCATAACGCCCTGCTTTTGAAACAATACCAATTGCAGCAGTTGCTTCTATCAACTTCTTAGGTGACATTGTAAATGCATTTGCTCCCGCTCGCTTTCTAAACCCCTCGAATTCGAGGGGTTTAAAACCAGGATTATGAAGCCTCTCCCATAATCCCAGAAATACCAATATTTATTCCATTTGCATGAAGCGTTTCTTTAATTATTTTCCCCATTTCTCCTCCCACAATCACATCAAAATTTTATCAAAGCATCGTACATCGGCAAGCCTAAATCTCTCTTTACCTCTGCGATATATGCGGTATGTACTTTGAAACCGTATTTAACTTTTATGTATTCCTTTATCATTTTATAGGTCACTCGCTCTTTTGGCTTGTATCTTTCTGCTCTTTGAGCAATATCATTAAGCAGAACTTTTCCCTCACCCTCCCCAAACTTAACTTTTACTTTGATATGTCCACCTGGCTTTTTGTGGAAAGTCAGTACTACCGTCTCTGCAGTAGCCCGCTTCCAATCTGCGTTCGCCTTTGGCTCCGCCTCTTGGGCGTGCCTTGCATGGTCCTCCATAATCTACTCTCGCATCACTTCGTTCGCGATAGCAGAACTACGGACTCAACATGGCTCGAAACGTGCTGATTGATGTCGCAATATCGGAACATATCGCCCTATTTTGAGCCGATTTTCAATTGTTCTCGGAAACATATCTATCGGCACATTTTGCCATTATTCAATCCGCAACCTTAACCCTTCTCGTTGTCGGAAACATATCGAGTTTTCTTTGTTGCTACTATATATAAGCAAATTATCTGCCACCACTGTCTCAAGCTGGGACTAGCCTTTTAGGGACTGGGTCATCGTAGAACTATTTCCACATAGAAGGCATCGTCTCAACCTTATTTATTCAGCTCGTTATAAGCCTTTTTTACAATCTGAGCCATCAATAATCTTCTCTGACTCAAGAATTCAGGGTATGATAACTGCTCAAAATTTTCCGGTAATGCATTCTGAGCGCAAGCAAGCTTATAACCGTCTTCGCCCAGCTTGTCTCTGTATCTACCAACATATTCTGCTGGAGGTGCATCAGAGATATCTATGTTTGTTGCGTAATCCAGATATGTAAAGTTCGCAATCTGGTTTCTATCACGGTCATTGTCATATCCGATTTCCTCAAGATAGTGCTTAGGGAAGATATGATGCTTATCCACTGAATTTTTATCTCCGCTTGTTCCTAATACAAAGTACTGTGATAACGGTGCTGTACTAAACAGCATAGGTGTTCCAAGTACATTGATGGCTGCAACATATCCATACCAAGCTGGTGATGTTGCAGATGAACTGTTCAATTCAGCAGGTAATGAATACTCGAAGTAATCATCTGTAAATCTATTAGCAATAACTGAATTAAGGTATGCCACAAATTCATCAGCATTATGAACATCTCTCAAGTCAGCAAACTGCTTTTCAACTTCTGATTCTGTTGAACCAGTATAAAAGCCCGTAATTGTAGACATGAATATCCACTTACGAATAATCTTCTGAAGCTCCACAGAAGACACCTTATAATCATACTTTCCGATAAGGTATAAAACGTAGCTGAATACCACCGCATTTGAGGAAGCTACAAGACTTCCTTTCAAATATCCAGCAGATGCAAACAGGTTCATGAATGCATGCCAGTTATTTAGGTTGGTTACCATATCCAAAGATTCCTTGAATATCTTCAAATTTTCTTCACGAACATCTTGTGTAATTTCTCCAGTCTTAAGATTTTTACCACGGAGCAACATATATGCATAACGCAAACGTGCTCTTCTAAATCCTACACCTACAGACATTCTGATAAGATGTGAAGGGTCTACCTGCAGAATCTGGTTAAATGATGTACCGTTTGCAGGTATTCTTGATTCAGCACAGAATTTGTTAATCTTGTCATGAACGTCATTATCATAAACAGCAATAAGTGTCTCAATGAAGTTCTTTTCAGTAAGGTTCTGCCCACCAGAGTTTACACGGACGAAGATGTCCGCAACATCCTCTTCATCAGCCTTTGAATTAATTTTCAATGTTGGCAATGAATAGATACCAAGGTTAAGTAAGTCATTGATATTCTCTTCGATGATATCTTCTTCATCTTCTGTCAGCTCAGGCTCGTTATTCTTTGCACGGCCCTCGTTAGCAGTTTTGATATATGCTTTTCTAAACTTAGAAATATTGTGCTCTTGGTCTGCTGCAAACACGCTGCTGATTTCACTAATCCATTCCGGATTTCTCTCATAGGCCTGTGTCCACACTGCAAACTCACGTGTTAAAGGATTGAAAGAAATACGAATCTTTCTTTCCTTGTAGTTTTTGTCCTTGATGGTTACTCCGTACATTGCAGCCAACAGCGCTGTTAAACGCTGCTGACCGTCAATTACTAAATCATCTGGACGTTTATACATTTTATCGTTTTTACCGATATAGCCTGTATTTTCATAATCATCTGGAGATGCCCATAACATGATGTAGCCAATAGGATATCCCTTCATCATTGAATCGAGCAACTCACGAACCTTATTATCCTTCCATACAAAAGGGCGCTGCAGGTCAGGCAGACCAATACGTCCATTCTTAACATCAGACAATAAGTCTGCTACTTTGCTCGGTATATTGTCGAATAATTCTTTACCCATACTTTCACGCTCCTTCTGTATGCCATAACGACATATTATTACTTCGTCACCATATCAAGAAGAGTCTTATAACTATCAACAACGTCGTAAACGACCTCACCATTGCTGATGGCCTTAAAGTGTTCTCTTGCACAGTGAATCTTTGATTCTTCGATTAATCGAAGCTGCATTGAATTCATGGAACCCTTTGTCTCTGCAACAAAGTAGATGTGCTTAACGGTTCCTTCATAGAATGCAATTGCCCAGTCAGGATTGTAATGTCCAACAGGAGTTGAAATATAGAATCCGTCTGGCAGTTTAACATATACAGCTACGTTTGTATTTGTATCCAATTCAGTAGCAAATGCCTGCTCGTTGGATGAGTCATAAACAATATGGTCGTACAGATGCTTCTTTGCCTTCATTGCATTTACGCCTAAGCGACCTTTGATTGTCGGGTCAGTAAACACATCTGTGCCATACTTATCATCCATTACATCGTAAGTGATGTGTTCGATGATGGCGGTTGCCTTTTCATCATTAATAAGTGCTGCTGCCTTAATGATGAATTCCTCCGGATTGTTCTTAAACTGATTGAATGTTGTTGGCTGGATTCCCTGAAGAATCTGAATTACAGCTTTTCTTGTAAGTCCAGTCTCATCAACAAGTTTTCCAATCAAGTCATATTTAACATTAGAACTTGCAGCGACTACGTTTCCATAGCTTGCAGATTCTTCTTTTACAAAAGACGCTCCGCTCACAAGCTCTTCTTTAGATTTAATCTGTTCCATTGCTCCGGTTTCAACCTTGAAATAAATCATAGAAACACGAAGCTTTCTATCCAATGAATCGATAGATTTTCTTACCAATTCATCAGTATCAAAATCAACGACATATACAGACTTAGAATTAATCTTAGACCATAATGCCTTGAACTCAGGCATAGCAAGCTTGCTTTCATCAACCTCAAGCTCAACATTGTTACTACGAGCATTTTCAGGCTGCATTGCTCTGCTGTCATAGATAGAATCAATAATCTCAATTACTGATGCAGTAGAATCAGCTACTTCTTCGGCAACTTTCAATTCGCCATTAGCCTTATCCTCATAGTACTTATCGGTAAGAACGCCCTTCTTATCAATGTAGCCATTCACAATAAGGTCGAAATGAATCGCTCTAGCCCAATATTTAGCGCTTTCATTTTCTCCGACCCACATGCCCAGGACATCTTTATGCCCATCCAGATCAATGCCAATAGCGATATATACTGCCTTTTTGACGATTCGACCCTCGCTGCGGACATGATAATGGATTGCATCCAGAAATACCACTGCATAAATGCTCTCCAACGGCCGCTGCTGCCATTCTTTTGCAATCGGCAGAATCTTATCCGTTATCCGGCTGATCGTCGTATCAGAGACTTCTACACCGTAAATGTCCTGGATATGCGTTTCAATATCGCTCGTCGTCATTCCCTTCGCATACATGGACAAAATCTTTTCCTCGATATCTTGGCTGATGCTGGTTTGACGTTTTTTTATCAGCTGAGGCTCGAATTCTCCTTTTCGGTCTCTGGGAATATCTACTTCTACATCTCCGAAACTGGTCCGCAATGTCTTCTGACTGTGACCATTCCGGCTGTTATCCGTCTTTTTGTTCCGATAGTCGTACTTGCTGTATCCAAGTTCTTCATCAAGTTCTGCATCGAGCCCGGCTTCCATAAATTCCGCAATGGTTTCCTTGAACAGATTTTGGATATCCTCCATACTGCCCACATTGCTTGCCTGCAATAATTCTCTGATTTTTGTTCTTCGAGCTTCTTCCTCTGGTGTTCGCTTTCTTCTTGCCATTTGTAATAACCTCCATTGCTGTGCTTTTATTCTACACTGCAATGAAGCTTTACACAATCCAGGGGATACTCTCCCATGCATTATTGTTCCAGCAACAGCTAATTCTGGATTATTATAATTCCAATTTAAATAGGAACCGTTAATAGCTATAAGCGCAATAAATATTACTGTAATTAACACACATAACGAGATAAGCAGCCATCGAACCGTTTTAACTCTTGCCATACTTCTTTTTGCTAACTGAAGATTAATAACTTCTAATTTTTCTGATATCGTTTTCAAATCATCAGTAGCAGGTTCTGTTATTGGTTCTCCAAGTAACTCACTGACAGAGGTATCTAATTCATCTGCCAAAGAAATCAACATACTTGAATCTGGAACTGATAATCCGTTCTCCCATTTAGATACTGTTTGCCTAACCACATTCAATTTAATAGCAAGTTCTTCTTGTGATAGCCCTTTTGACTTTCTTAAGTTTTTTATGTTTTCATTCAACATAATTTGTACCTCCTTGTTTTTTACAGCTTCATCTTACAGTCAAAAGAGTCGTTGCCTCAAGCAACGCAAATTAACATCCAGTTATTTACCGTAGCATATGATAATTTTCACTTTTTCGGAGGCATCCACCCCTCCTGATAATGTACTGAGTTAAGAAACGCCTTACCAGTTCCAAGAATAAGGTAAGGTACTCCATCACGTATAACAACAGCTCCGTTCTTTTCTTCCTCAGTTAATTGAATATCAACAGCTTTTCTAATCTTAATATCACAGGCATATGTTTTACTAACATCAATACGACCTTCTGTTTCATACATGCGCAGAATATTTTCAGCATCATTTATAACTATGGAATAATCACAATCGTATAGAAGTAGAATCGCTACAATGTGATATTTTTTGCCATCTGCTGTTAATCCAACAATATCATCGTTACAACCTATAGTCATTTGATAACAGCCAGTAGAAAAATCTTTAAAAAGATTCACCGCAATATGATGCTCCATCGCTTTTGAATCTACGTCAAACGCCTGACCTTTTGCGGTATTATATGCTTTTTTCAAAAATTCCAAATTGGATATTCTACAATCCGCATGATTATTATTCATATGGTCGACAACATATCCTTTTTCTGTCATATCCTTCAGAACATCTTCGCCGTACCATTTACCTGCAATATAGCGATGAAGTAATCCTAATGTTCCGTTAGACAAATAACCTTTATCTTCTGTATCACTGTTAGGTTTTGTTAATGACCAAGTTTTTGATGTCAATTCCTCGTAATAATCTTCTCTGTATGTGGTAAGACCTATTAATGGCCATCCTTCTCGTGTGATATGAATTTCATCATTTATGATTTCAAACTTATTCTTACTCTGCCTAGGCATCTATGCCACTCCTCCCTTATCATCTAATCCACTGCCTGCTACATTGCCAACAGTCGAGTTGCCGGATTAGACAACATCTAAATCACTCACTCAAATTGAGTTTGCACCCTAGATAACATCTATCCTAGTGCCACAACCCACGACATCTAATCCACAGCCTAAACCCTCTGACCGTTTTTACAGTAGATATGTTTCAATATAAGAAATACGGACTTTCATGAGCTATTGCCTAATCTCAAAAAAGCCCGTAAATACGCTACTTTTCGCTATTTATTTCTCTTGTTGAATAATAAATAATAACGCAATATATAATAATATATAATGCAATAAAAATTATAAATCATACAAAACCGAAAGCGTTTATGATGAAAAAATATACTGCAATTTTTTAAGAGATAATATCAAAACGACTATGCTTTTTTAACACTAAAACTGCGCTCTCCACACGGAACGAGACAATGGCTCAAATGTCAACAGTATTCGAAAACAAATTACACCCCTATGTTAAGGAAAACAGTTCAACACTTAGGTCTGCTTTTTATATGGTGTACCAACATTCTCGGTTTTTTCTTCAGAGAAAGCATCGGGACGTTCTTCCGAATGGTAATAAAACTCAAAGATACCAGAGAGTCCCCATGGATCAACCAGATATACATGTCCATCCTCTGTCCAGAAACCTCGACAATATGGAAGACTAGCAGAAGGCAATGCCGAAAAATGCTTATAACCAATTACATCTGAGAGCTCTGTTTTATACTCCGTGATTGAAGCAGCATAAACGTACCATTCTTTAAAGCCATTGCCACCGCCGTCATGATAGGACTCTTGATATCTATCGTTATAACGAATGTATTCCGAAGTTTCTTGATAATAAGTTTCGTGATATCCAGAATCAAGACAAGCGTTAAGTATACCATCTGTCAATTCATAAGAAATTGGTGCATACATAATTGAGTGCAATATGTTCTCTACACATCCTGAAATATCATTTGCATACCTCTGTATAAATGGATGAAAAGAATCTGCAAACAGACTGGTACAATTCTGCGCTTGCTCTGATTTTTTGCTTCGTTTCCATCGATATTGAATAAAATTCTGTGCCTTATGGATATCATTCATACCATTCATGCCAAAACCAAAACGCTTCCTCGTTCCAAATGTATTCCCCGCACTTGAGAAGCTGGTGATAATTATTCTGTCCGGATTAGGAAGTACCGCGGCAAGTTCCTCTGGAAGGCTGAAACCCTTGGAAGGCATTCCTTCAGAATACTCATAAGGACAATAATTCCAGTTATTCTCTGATTCATCCTTATCCTTCACCGAAGCAATTAATTTTTCTTGTGTCACAGAAAAGAATCCCGGAAGGGTTCGAGGTGTATAGTCAAATTCTTCACTTTCATCATAATCGATTTCAATCACATCGTATTGCGCATCAAAATATCTTGCCATCCAATTGTTATTAAGTATCCATTCGTGGTTTTCTTGATCTCTTTGGTACCACAGCCCGTCTTTTTCCATCACGATTGTATTTCCTAACTCAAATTTATAATACTTGATCTCTCTCTTATTATTTTTGCTCATATCTATTAAAATTCCTTTTTTACCAAATCACCCATTAAACTTACAGCCTTCAGAAAACTAAATGCTGTTTCACATGCACTTAGACATCAATACTACCGTCTCGACGTGGAACGAGACGATGCCGTGAACAACAACAGTACAGGGGAACAAATCCACCCCCGCAGTACACGGGAACATATCAGCTGCCGTTCAACGCACTAATTGTTATTAAAGCGAGTTAAGCAATCGAGTATTTCAAAGTGCCAGGAGAATTAAGTTCAAAATCGTGAATGGTTATTGTGCAGCCCGGCTTCCAAGCTTCCTTTACGATGATTTGAGATAGAGGATTCACAAGTAAAGTCTCGACCATATTACCAATGCCTCGTCCGCCATTTGACAAATCAGCACATGCCTTTTCAAGCAATAATTTTCTAAATGGCTCCTCAATTATTATTTGGATGTTCTTTTCTCTTCCCATATATTCAGAAACAGCATTCAGCTTTAATTCCAATATTAAGCTTGCAGCCTCCGGTCTAATAAAATCGAAGACAACAAAGTTATCACCAATACGGTTCAGCAACTCCGGCCTTTGGATTGTGAATTTGAAATAGTCTTTAATGGCTGCTAATAATGCACTCTGAATATCTTCATAATTCATATCAGGAGTGATCGTCTGATATCGCTTTCCGGTCTCTACTTCTCTTCCAACAACACCGAGATTGCTTGTAAAAATAATAAGAGACTCTGAGAAGTACATTGTTTCACCAGCTGAATCCGTTATTCTTCCGTCTTCTAGAATTTGGAGGAACTTATCAAGTATGGATGGATGTGCCTTTTCTATCTCGTCAAAGAGCAAAACGCAAAAAGGTTTTGCTTTAATTGCGTTCGTTAATTGACCACCATCACTATATCCGATATATCCGGGAGGTGCTCCAAGTAATTTTTGGTCAGAGTGAGGTTGTTGATATTCGCTCATGTCAAATCGAGTAACAAAGCTCTCATCTCCAAAAACGAACTCTGCTATTGTTTTTGCGAGTTCTGTCTTGCCGGTACCTGTAGGTCCCGCCAAAAACAATACACCTTTCGGTCTACTATTCGAGCCGCCTTGTATGCCTGACATTCCTGTACAAGCTCTGCTTAATACACTGGCCGCCTTTCTTATAGCACATTCTTGCCCCTTTACGCGCATTGACAAAAAGTCTTCCGCATTTCGGACTTTTTCAGCATCAAGTTTATCCCAGTGACTCTCTGTTTCGCCATAACGAAACATCTTTACTGCTTCACGGATTTGATATACCGTATAATGTTTTTGCTGGCATAAAGAAAAGATACCAAATAACTCTACCAAGGTCATTCCGTCTGTAAGTGCCACGAATTCATCCTGGATTTTTTTACGAGTTGAATCATCCAAAGAAGCAACTCCCTTAAGCGTATCTAATCTTGCATCAATGACTGCAGCTCTAACATCCTTTTCAGGTCGGGAAATTGTTAAGGTTCTTACATAAGGATTATTCAGATAGAACCAAGTCGGAATGTCATTAACTTTCTCGACAAGCAAAAACATCAAATTCGTTAACGGACGTTTTTCATTCATGCTCAATGCCTGAGTTGGATTTTTAGAGGCTAACATTAGCCTAGTGAAATACTCAATTTCCTCCTCAGAAAGATTGTCGGGTGAAGACGCAATCGTATTGGCTAAATCAATAATAATCGCTGACGGGCGAATAGCACTGGCCATGGCCTTTCGAACCAGTTCGGTTGCAGAACCTATATCTTTGGAACTTTTTTCGTCTGAAGAAGTCTCCCTGTAGAATGTCGAGATCATGTTCATTGCATAAGGGTTGGAAAAGCCGTCAATTCTATTGTAAAAAACTATTGGATCATATCCTTCTTCCGACAAATACCTTTGCAGATACATGGACAGTGGAATCGGTTCACAAGTCCCATCATCCTCATAAATCCATGGTTGGAGGTCGTGAACATTTCCTTCAATGATAAATGTCGTATTTATGTCTTGGTATACCGCCAGATCCTTCTGCCATTTTTCTGCTTGAATCACGACCCTAGTCCTCCTTAACAATCAATTTTGCATCAACATTGCAAAGTGTTATAACCGAGTTCGATACTACTCTTACAGGTGTATTTTTTTCGATTCTCTTCCCATCAATTAAAGTTCCATAAGAACTTAAATCTTCAACAATTACGCCAACAGATCTTCGTGGAATTACTTTTAAGTGTTTTCGACTCACTGATGGGTAATCCGCTAATTCTTCCGCTCCAATTTCAGTTCTGCCAACTATTCCGCCTTCATCAGGAATGTTTATTACCACACCATTTTCTAAATGAAGCGAATAATGAGAATCAGCAACCCCAGAAACATCATCTGATTCCGGCTGACTTTCATTGTTGTTAGTATCAGCAGCCTTATACTGGCGTAATAGTTCCTCAACCATTGGATCGTCCTCAGGATAAGTACTATATTCAACCGTACGTCTTCCGCATGAAGGACAATTTTCAGGATAACTCATCCTTCGCTGAAATACTATTTTTTCTCCACATACACATATTTTACAAAACGCCATTTTTATTCTCCTGTTTCCAAAGCTTTCAGTTTCTGTGCAGAACCTTTCCGTTGTTTCTTTTCACTCTTCTGAGCAGAAACATCCGCTTGAATACACATAGTGTCAACATTGGCTGGATCTAAATAGACACGGGATAATATTACTCCCATCTCTGCTGCCTGCTGTTCAAGTTCAGCATATAAGGAACATACATGATTAGCACTTGCCTCAATCTGCCTTTTCTTCTCCAGGGATCCGCCCCTTGATTGACCAATAGGTTCAAACATTATCCCACTACCATCATTTCCAACAAAAACATCGCACAGAGGATGTCCCGCAACAGAAAACACCTGTCCAAGTGTATGATCCAAAATGGCATCTTCTTTTATCTGGCACCCCATTTTTTCCATGATTGACTGAATAACTTGCATGATGTATTCTGTTTGCTTCCTTTTTTCAACAACTGCTTTCATTCTTTCAATTTCTTGCTCAACTCTATATGGAGTGTTCTCAGTTGGAGTTAATTCAAGGAATTGACACAAAGCAACATATTCATAATATCTATCACGAATTTTGTTTATCTCATCAACAGTCAAAACCTGTTTTCCTTGGAGATAACTCATTACTCGCATTTTTATGCTACGGATTTTATCTTCAATGTCTACACTCTGATTTAGAATTCTCTGCAGTTCCTGTTTTAACCGTTTTCTTGCATCTTCATCATTTTGAGTAATGATTGGTCTTTCATCTACTCGTTCAATCCATGAATTCAATTCTTCTTCCAATTTGGAAACTCGATGCTTGCTAATAAGAAGCCCTGAAAAATCCAAGCCATCCTGTTGAGTTCTCGCTATATTTGTACTTTGGGTTAAACTTTCTTTTGCTACAGATAAATTCTCTCCACTTCCAGAGGTTGTATCGTCAGTAACGAAAACCGAAATTTCGACATTCCCGGAGTTGTTAATATGTACAGAGTTTTCGTGCTTTTCCTGTAACTGTATGCTTAGTCTCTGAATACTGTCTGCAAGTTCTTTTCTGATTTTCTCTTTTCTCATAGCTTCAAGCTGTGCAGCAGTATAATAACTACTCATATTTTAATCAACCTCCTTTAGCCGTTTCATTTCTCGTTCGTATCCGAGTCTATTGATCCATGCGATGAATCTATCATCTTCCAGCATTTTGCAAATGTCTGCAATAGGCTTATGCGAAATAACCGCCACTAGTTTGTTTAGAGAATCGACATCCGTTCCAAATATCTCGATTGATTTTTTACCTTGTAGCGCAAAGCAAATAGTAGAAATCGCCGTCATGTCATTACATCCATTTCTCTGTATTAGCTGTTCCAAACGATCTACCTGAACCTTGTCATAATCCATCTTTCGCAAATAGAATACTAACAAACCTGATGCCAAAAATCGCTTAGCATATTCATCACAACCGGATGCCAGGCACTCAACATAAGCGGTTAAGGATGAATATTTTTTGTCGCAATAGCTAATTTCCTCTTCATCATCGATACTCTGAAGCAATCTGAAAACTGCCGCATCTGCATCTTGAAGCATGGAAAGTTTCCGAATTTCATCTGCCAGATTACTATCATACTGTCGAACAAACTCTACCAATTCACGGCGTTTAATAACCTTTGTTGCTTGATTCCAATGTTCTTTTATAGCTGATGCAAGTTGGTGTAATGAGTTGACCGTTAATATATCACCATCAAAATGTCCGAAGATTAACGGACGATTGGTTTGAGTTTTCTTAGGGCGAGCATATATACTCCGACTTGCTGGACGCATATATTCTCCCTCGCACCAGCGCTTAACCTGCTGATACCCCCAACGCTGATCCTCATCTTCATTTATCAGACCTTTTATTAATACCAATAGTCGACCACTAATTTTGCCAGGTAACTCAATACCGTTTTCCCAAGCACGGGCAATCTCTTCAACCGACATTCCAGCAAAAAGGGAATGTCCTAAAATTGCTTTGCATAAGACTAACCCGAAAGAGCCATAATCGTAGGATGGAGACATTGATGCACTCCATAATAAAGACTTTACTCTAGGTGCATATTCAGGTGTTCCACGCATCCCATCAACCAGTTTCCCGTTAGAATTTGTGTATCCACTGATTCCACAATCTCCGATTAATATCTGATTTCCTTCGTTATTGTAAAATAAATTGCTTGGCTTAATATCGCAATGCACAATTCCGTTACGATGTAATTCATGCAATCCTTCGTTAATAGAAGGAACAATAACATTTTGAATGTGAGCGTTTGAAAGTTCCTTTGCTTCTTCTAATGTTCCGGACGCATAATAATCATATATTTCATAATAATTTCCATTATGAATTCCACATTCTACCACATGCGCAATGTTTGGATGACTAACCGAAGTTAAGAACGCCTGCATTTTCTCTGATGGCTTCCATCCATTCTTGTATACCTTGACAACATAGTTTTTTCCCCATTTTTTTGCCATATATACATTAGACTGTTTGCCTTGCTTTTCCATAAGAGAGTTTATTACAAAACTATCAGCAACAGTTTCTCCTGACAAAAGGGTAATCGTCTTACCGCCCCCCGTATGCGGCGGTATTGTCTCGGCAGCATTAATTTTATTAAATTGCGCTTTCGGTGGCTGTGTTTCAGCCGCATTAATCATCGCTTTTCCTCCTGGGTATACCAATCATAAGCATACTATTTCCATATGCAACAGTTTGAATTTTTCGTTCTTGCATCTCATAATCCACATACCTATCATGGTGTCGAAAAATGTGTACGCATTGATTGGATGATCCTCGTAGTCCACAGTTATTATTAAGATCTGCGATATACGGTCCGTCTATAAGAACCGCACATATATTCAAAATATTGTCAACTTCTATCATCGACAACTGTTTCAGCTCATCCAATGTGTATCCTGTATAAATAAGAATATCATCATTGATTTCAGCTAATTGCCGCACCAAAGCTTCCAGTGCTTTTGGATTAAGAAAAGGCTCTCCACCAGAGATTGTAAATCCATCAATAGGGTATGTTATGCTGCGTATCATTTTTATTACAGCTTCTACCTCAAACTCTTTTTCTTTATCATAATCCTGAAGTTCCGGGCTTATACAGCCCTGGCATCCTCTCAAGCATCCCGTAGTCCAAATACCCACGCGATTTCCTGGACCTAAAGTTTTTACCGGATAAAAAATCCGCGCTATACTCAATTTATCATCCATTTTTCTTTACATTTCTGATATAAAATGGCTGTCACATACCATTTTATTCCCGGAGATATGCTTTCCACAAAATAAGCAATTGTGAGTTTGTTTTCGTCTATCTATCTCATGCCCCATTTCCCATTGATTCATAATAAGGACAAGTTCGTCTGGAGAAATACAAAATCTATTTCCACCTGCAAGCTGTTTGATACACTCAAATGGGGTGGGTACTTTTCTTCTCACATCATTCCAATTTGGATTGCGTATTCCTGTTGCAATATCCTGCTGCAGATAGGAAATTGCATTATCAGGGGTTGCTGAAACAATATTGCCTAGCCCCCAGCAATAGGGAACATCCAATTCATTTGATTCATATGCATCAATATTTAAAAATGCATGTGTTCCTATCGGCTCTTTGTGTAATGCACTGCACAGGACATCTACCCTTTGGATATTTTCATAAGAGAGATAAAAAGCTTCACCGCCAAATAACGCACGGCCTCCTAGCTTTTTCTTACGAATCACCCAACTAAAATGCGGCCTTTGGGTGTTACGCAATCCTGGTAAGTACTTTGTATTAACAGCATAAATCATCTCTTGGATTCCACATCGATCATCCCAAGTCAGATTCTTTATAGAATCAACTCCGTTGTATAACATCATCAAATACACACATGTACTTGCTATTGTTTTCAGCGCAGTCATATACGCATTTGTTTCTTTCTTTTTCAATACCGAAATAGTGGTGCTGAAAGGAAGAGGGGACTTCATCATTTCCGAGCAAAGATCCACCTCATTTTCTATTCTTTGATATGTCTGTCGAACGGTCGGCATACGGTTCAATGCTTGATTAGGAGCGTTATAAATCTCCTTTAGTATATCTACTCCTTCTGCATGAAGAGAGCTTCCAATCTCACCATAAAAAATGCATTCGTTCAATAGTTTCTTTAAAGCTTGAACATTGTCGTTCTCATCAAGAGCACGATTATATAAATCTGCAAGTTGTTCCTCGCAGCCTTGTGTTTGATTTGTTAAAAAATCAAGAAAAAACAAAACTTTATTTGTATGCATTCCGACCACCTCACTTGTTTGCATCACGAATAATATTGATCAAAGTAATATATCTTAAATCGTTCGGTGAATAGCTGTTGGCTATTTCTAAATGCCGGAGTGCTTCAACTCTTTGTGTTTCTGATGTTCCTTTCCTTAATGCGAGTAATGCAAGCAGGAATTCTCGTTCTGCAATATTGGAAATGTTTTGGACTTTGTGAGCATTTTTAAACTCATTTCGTTCTGATGAACCCGCGCCCTCTAATGAAAGCGAGTACATCACATCAGAAGCAATTTGCATATCTGTTTCAGTGTAGCTAGCATTCGGCTGAACGGGAACATAATTGTTAGGAAGATTCACCCTCTTCCTTTTTTCTCTGATAATATCCCTTGCAATATCAAGATGTTCGTATTGTTGTGCCAATTCATAGCATTCTTTAAGCTGGAATCCTTCGATACTATCCCAATTGAATTCATCTTTCATCCCAATTCCTCCGATAATAAGAAGCTGCGAGGAAGACTATGATATCCCCCTCGCAGCCGTCTCAGGTAAATATCAACGTTTAAATCTTCGAGTTATTATCTAACGTTGAATTTAATGTTTTCTGCTGACCTTCTACTGTGTTCTGAATGGATTTTGCACTCGAGTGACAGGAATAGGCAATCCAAATACCAGCAACAATCAACACGATTGCCCAAAACGGATGGGAACCGAAAAGAAGCAATCCGATTACTGAGATGATCAGAGGCAATAAAGTGCTCATTGTAGTCTTGCTAGCTGCAGCAGAAACCGCAGAAGTTCCGACAGTTCTTGCAGCACTACGCATATTATCATATGCGCTAACAACTTTTCTTTCGCAAGCGTCCACTTGCTGTTTAGCTTCCTGTGATGTCATTGATTAATAACCTCCTTCTCCGATTACTTCTTCATATGTTTCCGCATATCGTTCAATCCAAACCTTCGCCGGAACATCATAAGGACGGAAATGTGTATTCTTAACATCTCTTGCAATATCCATATAAACAGCAGTTTTTCCGCGAATTGCCTTAGCTTCGCTCTCTGCTACTAAGATATCCATAGAGTCTTCGTCAAGTCCAAAGGCGATACGCTTATCAAACATAGAATCGTATCTGTCACCAAGCATCAATTCAATGCTCTTAAGACTCTCACCCCAAACAATGCTGTTTACACCATATTTAGGTCCGTTCACAATAATCTTCTGAAGCATTTCGATTGCACTGAGTTCACCATTTCTATCTTCATCATAGATTCTTCCTGTTCTCAATCTTCTGGCACGATTAATACCAAAGAACATAAAGAAAATTCTCTCATCAGAAGACATTCTGCCCTCAGAACGGCCAACAACGGTTTCATAAAGGCTGGTAATCAATTCCTCTGCATCTCCGATTTTTGCAAGTTTAATCTGCTGCGGGAACTGGGATTCTAAATACTCAAAATCACACTCTTCATCCGTAAGCTCATCTGCAAACAAATCAACAATGTACACAAGCGCATTTGCCTTGTCAGCATTAGTATGAAGTTCTTCATACAAAACGCTCATTGCAGACAGTTCAAACATGCTAAGCGCCATTTTCTCGTCTCTTGTAACAACGAGTAAATTATCTCTATCCTTACATCTAAGTTCAGGAACAAATGCACTCTTTTTGCCAAATCCCTGACCGAGAAGAAGGCCATATCCATCCTTGGATTTACCCAAATGCGTAATGCTATCAGCGCCTTCAAGAATCAGCTTGTTGAAGCAATTATGAATGTTATCTTCAGCATTGGTAAGAAGAACTCTTGTCTGCTGATCTTCAAACAAGTCAGAAACCCCAGGACTTGTATAGTAAGCATCAAGTCTTTCCAGAAGATTGAGCCTTTCTTCTTCATTGATATAGCTTACCTGGAAGAAATTGTTTGCAGATTCCACACCGCCGCCACCATTGTAAATAGCTGCACCAGCCGGCTGATTTTGAAGTGTTTTAATACCAGCATTATCCGAACTAAGAATTGATGCTGCTCCATCTTCGGAACCTTTAACAGCAATTCGAATAGCCATCTGACTAAAATACGCTTCCAATCCAGAACAATTGTGGAAATCCTGGCAGGCGAGAATGACGTGAATACCCATTGCTCGTCCCTGCATTACAAGCTTATTCAAACAAGACAAGCATTCGCTACTGATAGAATCGCTTTCAGACTTGTTTCTAAACAATTCCTGAACCTCATCAAAGATTAGGAGAAGTTTAGGTACCTTAGGAACATCAGCCAGTTTCACATAACCATTTATATCGGAAACACCGTATCGTGTGAAATGCTTAGTTCTTGCTTCAAGCTCAGTGCAAAGTTCTTTCAGAACATTTAAGCCAAACTCACGTTCACTATTAATTGCAACAACGCGAAGAGAAGGCAGACGATACCGAGTATAAGCACTAAACTCTACACCTTCCTTAAAGTCAAGCAGATACATCTGAACTTCATCTGGAGAATAGCTAATAAGGGTACTCATAATGAGGGTATGGAGCAGAGTAGATTTACCTGCACCGGTCTGACCTGCAATAAGAGCATGATGTTCTGTGCTTCCACCGCCTCTGCCTAAAACCATTTTTACGATGGTATTTGCGCCTTTGATACCAATAGGAATTGCAATCTCATCATGATTGCCGGTAAACCAGTTATTGCTATCATAGATATCTTCTTTGTACATGCTGTCAAAATGCTCAATTTTAAGCTGCATGTGCTCAATGACAGAGCTAATCTGAGTAAGAATTGCTCCTTTACGTTCAAATACATCTGCCATTTCATCAATTCGAAGGAACATTCTTTCACGATTATCCCCGACAATCATCATCTTGTTGCCGGAAGCTTTTGTCTCAACTACGCTCTGAGCAATTTCAGCAACCAGGTTGCCATTTTTCTGTTTCAGTTTCTCCAATTCAGCATCGTTAGCACAGATAATAACGCATACTCCAAGTGATGCACTATTTCTGACGATAGCATGAAGATCCTTCAGCGCAGTATCATTAAATCCTACAGGGAAGTCCGTAATTGCTAATGCTCTAATAACTTCCTTCTTTAATCTGCTCTCGTGATCGTCACCATAAGCCTGAGTCATATTTTCAAGTCTTTGACGAAGCGTGGCGATTGCAGTCTCAATATCTTTCTCTTTACTCCAAATCTTTGTATCGATAATACGAGCAGAATTCGGGCCCTCTGCCAGCTTAGGAATGTCAGGGAAACTAGCTCCCAGCTCAAGCGGATCGATCATTGTGGCTTCCAGTTTGCCAGCAGGGAAGGACATAAACAGCTTGAGGAGCAGTGGCTGAATTAAGCTCTGAACATATTCTCTGTCAGAAGGAGAATATCTCATCAAGAGAGAGATGCCGTCAGACAGGCGCTGTGCGTACGGAACCTCAACAATGTACTGACCATTCTCTCTTGTAGCAATATCAGAAGTCTGCAAATCCAGAGACTGAACAACAGTCATTTCATCTTGAGTCTGATTAGGAATCATCAGACCGATATTGCCGAGCATAATGTATTCAGGAACTGCAGTCGGGCACTCATAGCTTTCCGCATTAAATCTTGAGGATTTGATTTCCTGCTGATATGCTTTCACAGTAGCTTTATTAAAGCCACCGCTAATATCCGCCTGTCCCTTCTCTCGAATAGTTTTTCCTTTTGCATCAAAACGATGCTCTGCCTGGGTATCTCTGTCAATTTGCTCCGTTCTTGCTTTATCAAGCTTATCATTACGAACCCTCTCGGCTTCAGCAATTTGACAGTCCCTTAGTGTCTGATATGCTCGTACCTTATCGCTGATAGCGCGAGACAATTCTCCTTGGCTCGACTCCACGCTCGGAATCGCCCCCTTGGCCGCAGAAATTGCTTTTTCAGCACCATTCTTAGGAAGATTATTTACAAAGTTATTGCAGGCATTCATCACAGTATTTGCAATGTTTCTTCTGCCTTCAGTTGTTTGCACGTTACTGCTGCACTCATTATTAAAGCGAGTGCGTTCATCCTCACACTGTTTACGTGCACTAGCAGTGTCTGAGTCATAAATCTGCTGGCTACTTGCTTTGGCCGCTTCCCACTCATTTCGTGCCTCTACCAACTCTGCACGATAACGATCGGTATGCTCTCTCAAAGCAAAAACTGCAGCTACCGCTTGCCCATGACCAGCCGGGATGTCTTTCCATCCATTCCAGGATGTTGAGTTGAAGTTCTCTGTTTCGCTCATTCTAGTACCTCCGGTATCCTTTCTTTATATAATCGGCTGTGTTTTACTCTGACACAGCGAGTATACATTTATAAACGAAAAATCAGTATAATTTGTAAAAAATCGCTCTGTATTTCGTCTCATTACGATATATTATTTAGGCAAAAGCTCTCCGCTTTCGATTATTCTGCGTTCACTCTCTTTGTACTTCTCATAAGCCTCGCGAATTTCCTGTGGGGTGTCCGCACGCAAAGTACTTTCAAGTGTTTCTTCGTCTAGCACTAGGTATTCTGTCCATGGTGCTTGCTCTTTTGTCAGCATTTTAGAAACCTCCTTTATACATTCTCATCAATGCTTGTGTACATCGTTTTATTTCTTTTGAAAGGGGATTTGCATTATCCCCATTTGCACTTACATCAGCAAATGCCTCTGCCATAGCCTCAGAACAAGTTGTAGCCGCATAACTTGATATAGAACTAATTAACTCAGAGTTCGTTTTTCCAGCCCCGTATGTGGTCTGTTTCACTCGATTACATGCTTCTAAGACAATTTTTTTAGCTTCGCTACAATTATTCCAGGCTATAACCCGTTCTTCCCTTGATGAATAGTTTGGGTTGGCTTGAATGATTGCCCATTCTACACCGTGTGCAGCCTCATGAACTCCTATCGATTGAGGCGATGCGTTCGGGATCCAATGATGCATTTTAGACTGTGTCAAACAAGTACTTTTCAGTGTATTCAAATCGCTGAAATAGTCAGGATTAAAGGATAATTTGCTGCCGGTGCAGGACATTACGCCACTTTTCGATGTGATTCCGTCCTTCAATAAAACTCCAACATCCGGATACTCTGAGACAACTGATTCCAATCCCGAAAGTGCTTGTTTGACTGTGCCTATTTCAAGATTGCCGATGGAAGAATCTAACCGGACACCATGTTTAGCTCCCATATATACAGATAAGGTTTCAAAGTCGTGAGTATCACTTAAAGTACTAATATTTGATGTGTACTGACCGATGACTTTCACAGGCATATCAAGTCCTAATTTCTGAGCAGCCATACATCTATGTCTGCCCGAACCTGCAAAGTAATAATAGTCATCGATTTTATATACTTCGATTGGAGTATCAAAGTAGCTATCATAGCAAGCCGCTAACTCTGGGTTGCTACGTATAGAATCTATTGATTCACCCGAATTTAACCTCTGCCTTACTTCTGGAATATGAGCCGCAATCCTGCTGAAATATATTTCGCTATCCTCTGGATACACCATTCCTCTATTCCAAAACAGGTGCGAGTCTTTTGCCTCATTGTTGTTAATATATATACCCTCAATATCACGCGAATTTACCGTTGTACTGTAGTTGCTTTCGTCATGAGAATACTGACTATAATTTTTCCAGAAATGGCTGAATCTTTCGTAGTTACTTCCTTTTACAAAGTATTTATCTCCAGCCATACCATTGTTTTCCAAGGTGATTCCATTGAAATCAATTGTCGAGACTTTCTGTTGTTTTCGATCAGCGTTTTTACCAAACCATTTAGAGCCAAGTAAAGATTTTTCAGTATTTACTGGCTGATTAGTGGAATCAGTATTTCCACTGCCCCAGTTGCTTCCCGCACCATTCGAACTCAAAGCTCCACCAATCGGTGTCGGCACACTGCCGCCAGGAGTCATTCCTTCACCGGATCCGCCACGATAGGACATGATTTGGCCAGAAGTATCAATAGCTGAAAAACCTCCGCCACTCCATGCAATACGAGACGCAACATCTGCTCCAACAGTAACATACTCAGCAGTTGCATTAATGCCCATACTCTTAAGCAAAGCAACTCTAGCATCTTCCGCTTGATTTAATCGATCTGCCATGCCGGCAGTAAGTCCGGCTGAATCTGCAGCAAATGCACTTGATTGAAGTCGCCTTAATTTCTCAATGTTTGAACGTTCTACGGCATTATGCTTTTCAATTTCTTGAACGTGAGCGTTTTTTTGCTGTCTAACTCTATTCGCTTCCTCTTTCGCAGAAGCCAAAGCTCTTTGACTAGCGGCAAGCTGATTCTGAGCCACGCCTAGTTGCGCCCTGGCTTGTTCAACGTTTCCTTTCGGTCTTCCTTCGTCATCAGTTTCACTTGCTGCTGCCAGTTGTCTCCTTGCCGCCGCAACTCTACTACTCGAGGAAGCCACTCTGGCTTGGCAACTGCTAACTTTTTTGTCAGCCTCATGTCCTTGTTCAATCAAAGACTCTGCTTTTTTTCCTAATTCCTTAAAGCTTTTAGCCATAGGCATCCTCTCCTATACTATCTCTTTAACCGAAAATGCCACTCAAATTACTTTTCAAAGATTGAATTTGCTGTTCAGTTTCGCTAACAACACCCTCTGCATCAGAGATGATTCCTTCGTATTCCTGAGCGCTTCCTTCAAGCCTAGCACTTCCAGCTTCAGCGGCATCGCGACCTATTTCAGATATTCCACCCGCCTGTTCGAGCTTGCTAATTCCAGAACGAACATTATCAAGTTCTCCTTCCATTTCTCCTCGAAGTTGCTCACCCTGCTGCTCGATTTGCTCTCCGGCAGTTTCAACCTGCTCAGAGAATGCACTGTCAAAACTACTCTGATATGAGCTGGCAGTGTCGCTAATAGCCTCAACATCTTCTTCGTCTTGAAGATCAATTCCTTCCAAAACAGCATTTATTTCGCTTGCCTGTTCTGTCATTTCTGAACCGAGTTCCGTAGTTTCACGGCTGTTTTCCTGCATCTCTTTAATGCCTTCATGGCCTTTTTCCTTAAAGCTTCCCATCTAGATATTCTCCTTTTTATAATGTAAATGGTCAAATCTAATTGAACTTAACTTGTAAATGCACCTGTCCCAAACATTTTTATATAGGCACTTAAATCTTCATTTAACTCAAGAGACAATGCTGTCACTTTCTCTACGTCTTTGCTCATTGCTTTCATATCAGAATTTGTGCCTATTGCTTGGGCAAACAACTTATATATTCCCAACAGTCGATCGCACATTTGTGACTGAAGTAGGGTGACTTTGATAAGCACATCATCAGAAGCGCCAAACCTTGTCCATCTACCATTCTTTAGCCTTTCAAGTGCAAAAACCCATTCACCAATAGTCTTGATGATACTAACAGGCTCGTTTATTTTGACCTTGTCCGTCAGAATTTGCCGATAACTGCTGTCAAGCATTTCATATTGGTCATACTTCAACATTTTTTCTTCTTCTGAGATAGAAATCTGACCAAGTTCGATTTTTTCAAATAAGACATTCATCTTGCTCATTTTTTCGCGCAATTTCAAAACAGACTGTAGCCATACTTCGCATGGATGAAGTCTTGTTTCAATATCACACAATAAATGATAATACTTGTTGCTTATGATGCGAATACTGGTATGGTTAGCATCTTGATAGGCTTCATTTGCAACCAACGCTCGACGTAAATCCATATCATTTTTTGATGTTACCATCATCTCTTTTTTACTGACATCTGCAATTTCACCGCACCATTCTTTGATTCTCATTGTGAACGGTCTAAGAAGCTTTTCGTAAAAAATCAACGATTCGCCCACAGCAAAAGTTGACATTTGTTCAAGTTGAAGAGCACTTGCAGCCATCGTGCTGCCTAGAAGATTCCTATCATCCGCAGATGTAATTCTTAGTCCAATTTTCAAACCTGTATTTTTTAATACTTCCTGCGCCATAACTGTAGGCAACTGGTCGGCAATTACAATGCCCTCCTTAAGTGCTCGCACTTCTGCTAACATCTTTACAATGAAAGCTGTTGCAGCAACTTTGGGATCTGCATCCGCTCCTGTCTGTTCTTCGGACTCGGGACCAATCAAGTTGTGTGCTTCTTCGATGAAAATCACATGTCTAACGGCACCATCGAAACGTGGATTTACTTTAAGTGTTTCTCTGATAAGTGCGCATAGCATCAATGTTAAGAAATTTGCGGGGCCAGAACCCATTGACTCAAGTTCAATAACTGCCGGTACCTCTAACCATTTTTCGGGAGTAAAAGTTGATTCAGGAACATCAAATACGTCCCCCATTTCTCTTCTCAACAGACTTCCTATACGAACCTTTAAAGCAGATTCCAGATTTCCTCTAACTTCATCACTATACTGTGTGGATTTAAGCTCTTGCTCGAGCCTCCTATATAGCATAGACATCGTTGGCAGTTGTCTTTTTTTATCACTGTCTTCCTGTAATTCATCCCCTGTATATACATGTTCGGGAATCCATCCCAATTCTCTATATACGGCCTCTATCGCAGTATCCAGCAAAAAAGGCATAGGCGGTTCGAGGGGGAATGCACCTTCAAATACCGAACAAAGTCTTCTAATATGTTCGGCCACTAATGTACCTTTAGGCATTTCAAACGGATTGATATGCAGTGGAAAACTCATATCCGCATTAGGCGAAAAGACATACATTTCTTTCATCCCGGGATCATTTGCCAATGCTCGATATTCCTGTTTTGCAGGTTCCAAAACCAAGAATGGAATCCTATGATCTTTCCACAGTGAGGATGTAATGTGGTGCATTGTGTTTGTTTTACCTGATCCAGGAACACCTGCAACAAATGCATGCTTAGGCAACAACGACAGTGGGAAGTTAACATCATATCCATTTTTGTCCTTGCCAAGAAAGAGAGCATTTTTTCTTTCTACCGAGGTAGGTGCTGTCTCTTTAGGAATCTGAATGATTTCTCCATCGTATAATGCAGGGAACCTAAAAAACGGAGTTATTTCCTCCAAAGAAAACAAAGTCGGAAGGTAATTCAAATTTATACTCTGTGAATCATCGCAACAGATAATTAAGCCGGGCCGACCTTTTCTCAATATCATTCTTTCTCTGATATTTTCAAGTGAATCAAATGATCCATCTAAAAAACTCATACTGTCAACATTTGCAGAAAACGAAGCAATATTATATTTGCCCTTAATTAAACTTTCCGCGCCTGCAGCATCCAAAATAGAAATGGCATTTTCTCTTCCGTTTGCAAACACCATTATGTTTGCAATGAAATGCGGTGATGAGTCAAATTTTTCAATCAAATCCTCATAATTGTCTAAAACATCTTTTCCATCGTAATCGCGTCTTGATCCTGATAACCTATCCTCCTGGCGTCTTCTAAGGATACTCATTGGTTTTCTAAGAGATTCTCTCAGCGACACACTTCTTTCAACAGGATATAAATCGACTCGATAAACGGCGGTTTGGTTAACGGCTTCCATCATCTTACACATATTATATAATCGTCCGTCATCATTCATTTCCCAGTCACGAATCATATAATAATCTTCGCCATCGCCGTTTCCCGCAGGCAAAAAGGTTTCAGCCTTAGTCAGAAATGCACACGAATTGAATACAGGATATTCAATTTGTCTTTCTTTAAATATATTCTCTATGCTGCACGGAGCATCTGATCCTTTTTTTAGGCTTCTCTCGAACTTAAAGAAATCTGACAACGGTGAGGCACTGATTTGAGCCTCAACATTTCCGAGTGCGTCGGGTGCACCTTTTATCAGTAAAAAAATCTGCAATCTGCGACCCGGAGTATCTTTCGCCTTATCATCAGGGGATATGTATAAATAAAACAAATGGTATGAGATATTCGAAACAATGCCTTTTCTGTTTAGTTGGCGTAAAAAAGCTATATGCTTTTCAAGCACTCCATCTATTCCACTTCCTTCTAGGGAAGAATACTTATTTAGTGTTAAATCAGGCAATTGTGTTAACTGATACCAAAGTTCTGCCATATTGTCACCTCATCATGCTTCGCATCAGAGCGAAGCAATATCTCTTTACTTCTTATAGTATTTTTTCATTTGTCGTTCCGGAATCATCTGAAGTAAGTATTTCTTTTAATCCAGCAGAAAGACCTTCTATCCCATTCAACAGTTGCAATGTACTGGGGTTATTTTGAAAATACGTAATTAATGCCAGGAATGTAGTCCATGTCATAGTCCTTTTCCCAGTTTCAATGGAACTATATGTTTGTCTTGAAATTCCAATTCGCTCGGCAATATCTTCTTGAGACACTTTCGCCTTTGCTCTCAATACGGGTAATTCTTCTCTAAGGAGTTCCATAATTTCGAGTTTCTTTTCAGTATTAATCATATAAAAAACTACTCCTATTTCGAATGTGACGAGACTTGTGTTTGCTTTATTTCAAAAAACAAAATAATTAATTTTTTCCATTTTGTATTTTACATCATGTCGCACCATTTGTCAATGTGTCGCGTACTAGCGCACACATGATATCTACTCAAGGGGGAGTATTTGACGTTAATTTGCAACATAAAAATCACCCGGAACCAACCTTTCAAAGTCGGCTCCGGGTTTCGTTTTGTGCCCATATTTTCTTTATTCTTCCACTTCCATCTGAAGACCGGATTTCAGTTCCACCACTATCTTCTCATCGAAAATCGTGATTCTTTCGACCAGCCTTCTGGCGAGGGCTTCACTGTACTCCGTAACGGCTGCGGGCATTTCTTCCAGGAAAGCAATCATGTCGTTCATTCGTGCCTGCAGGTCAGTTCGCTCTGCTGCCTCGGCAAGGATGTTCTGTCGGTCTCCCCGAAGGTCATCAATCTGGTCTTCCAGCTGTTCCACCAGTTCTCTATCGCCGGAGTTGTCGAGCATCTGCTGCTGAAGCTCTGCAAGCTGTTCATCTATCGCTACGATCCTTGCTTCCAGGTCATCAAAGACCGTTTCCTGGATGTTCGTTTTCAGAAGAGAAATGACGGCGTTCCTTCTTGCGTAAGCATCATTGACCGCAGTGACGATTGCCCCTTGCAGGACTTCTTCCTTCACCGTCCTAGCCGGACAGTCAAAGTCCATCTTTCCCTTGAGAACTCTGCTGACGCATCGCCAAACCGCAGATTTGCAGCCTCGGTTGTTCCATTTCACTCGGCGGTAAATGTCTCCGCAGTGTCCGCAGAACACCATGCCGGAAAGTGCGTACTTGCTGCTGTAAACTCTGCGTTTGCCGTCAGGATTCAGATTGGCTCGTCTGGCGATCTCCGCTTTGACCTTCATGAACACATCCCTGTCGATAATGGCTTCGTGGCTGCCTTCCACATAGTATTTCGGCATCTCACCGTTGTTGGCGGCACGTTTCTTATCCAGGATGCTGACCGTGTAGGTCTTCTGCAGAAGGGCATCGCCGATGTACTTCTCGTTGGTAAGGATCTGATGGATGTTGCTTTCATGCCATTTCAGATGTCCCGCTCCGTTGGGAATGCCGTCTGCTTCCAGGCTTCGCTTGATCTTCAGAAAGCTTGCCCCTTCCAGGTACTCCCAGTAGATGCGGCGGACAATTTCTGCCTGCTCTTTGTCAATGATCAGGTTGCCTTCCGCATCCTTGGTGTAGCCCAAGAACCAGTTGTGGTTGATCTGCACCTTGCCCTGTTGATTGCGGTACTGGATGCCCATTCGCACATTGGCTGACAGGGATTCCGATTCCTGCTGTGCAAGGGAAGCCATAATGGTCAGCAGCACCTCGCCCTTGGAATCCATGGTATTGATATTCTCCTTTTCAAAGAAAACGGCGATGTTCAGTGCCTTCAGCTTTCTGGTGTACTTGAGGCAGTCCAGCGTATTTCTGGAAAATCGGCTGATGGACTTGGTGAGTATCAGGTCGATCTTTCCGGCTTCGCAGTCTGCGATCATGCGATTAAACTCGTCTCTCTTGGCAGTGTTGGTGCCTGAAATACCGTCATCGGCGTAAACCTCAACCATCTGCCATTCCGGCTTGCTCTTGATGTACTCCGTGTAATGGCGGACCTGTGCCTCATAGCTGGTTTCCTGTTCTTCGGAGTCTGTGGAAACACGGCAGTAGGCGGCAACCTTGATCTTCTGCACCTGGGCAGCCGTTCTCTGCGAACCGACTCGTCTTCGTGCCGGAATGACGGTAACATTCTGTGCCAGTGCCTGCATTTACTTCGCCTCCTCTATCTGACTGTAGGCATATTCTACCTGCCTGATTGGATCCTGGTATTTCTGAGCGGTACGCTTCATGGCAAACCTTGTAGGGATTACCGTAGTCACCGCTTCCTTCGTGTATCTTGTACCCTTGTAAAGGGCATCCCTTCTCAGCCTTTCGGCTTCCACTGCCTGGGCGATTTCGGCGGTAAGTATCGCAGGGTAGAAATCGTCTCCAAGGTAGCGTGGGTTCTGCATCAGTCTTTTGACACCGCTGTGCTTCATCTCCAGTCCCACATCCTTTGCCGCCTGGACAAAGGACATGCCGGAAAGGTAGTTCTCACACAGCTTTCGCAGGTTGGCAGCCTGTTCTTCGTTGATGACCGCCGCACCGCCCACAATGTCGTATCCGTATGGTGTGTGCTTCATAATCAAATCCTTTCCCGGAAGATAGGTCCGCATTTCATGTCGAATCCAATCTCCGTTCTGCTGTAAACGATGACCCTGTCCACAAATCTTGTGAAAAGGTCTTCATCAAATTCCGTCATCATGGAAGCTCCCGAAGTGTAGTGAAGAATGTCTTCCAGTGCTTCCTTCTGCTTGCTGCCGCCGCTGATCTTTGCGATGATGGCATCCTTCTCGGCGGTAAGCCTTGCACTCGCATTCAGAAGTTCATCGTTCTGCTGTGCGTAGACCGCAGGGTCAAGGTAGCCCTTCGTAAAAAGCTGTGTGATCTGCTGTCTCTTCTGAAGGTTCTTCTCAAGCCCCTCTTCCAATGCTGTAAACTCATCCAGGTATTCTGCCTTTTCAGCGGTCTTCAGTGCGTTTGAGAAGGGAAGAAGGACCTTGTCCCTTGCGAAGATCAGCTTGTTCATCATGGTCGAAAAGGCTGCCATGATGCTGTCTTCCCGGATGGACTTCATGGTGCAGGCATCCTTATCATCCAGGTGGGTGGTGCAGACATAACCGAAATAATCTCCAATCTTTCTGCGTTTCCACACCGCTTGGCAGTCTCCGCAAATGATCTTGCCCGAAAATGCGTATCGGTTCTGATACTTCCGGCTGTCAGCATAGATGCCTTTCTCGGCGGCATTCCTTGCAATCATGTCGTTGGCGGCATCAAAATTCTCATGGCTGATAATGGCTTCATGGTGTCCCTGTGCAAAGAACTGGTCTCTTTCACCGTAGTTCCTGCGGCGGGTAAAGGTGTCATCAGAGTAGGTCTTCTGGAAGATGACATCCCCGGTATACTTCTCGTTCTTGATCATGCCGTTGATGGTATGGCCTGTCCATCTGCCGCCCCGCTTGGTGGCTACACCTTCCTCGTTCAGTGCCTTAGCTATCTGAGTTGTACTGCTGCCGGAAAGCACCATGTCGAAGATTCTTTTTACAACCTTGCTCTGCTCCGGATTCACCACCATCTCTCCATCGATGTAATCGTAACCGTAGGGAGGATAGGCGATTTTGTAGGTGCCGTTGCGGAAGCGCTTCTGAATGCTCCAGGTCTCATTCTCGGAAATGGAGCGGGATTCGCTTTCTGCCAGACTTGACAAAATGGAGAGCAGCAGTTCGCCCTCCATCTTTCCGGTGTCAACATTCTCCTTCTCGAACAGGATGTAAATGCCCATGCTGCAGAGCTTACGGACAGTCTCGATGCTCTCCACTGTGTTTCGGGAGAATCGGCTGATGGATTTGACGATGATATAGTCGATCAGCCCTCTCTCGCAGTCTGCAAGCATGGAAAGCAGACCGTCACGCTTCGCCATCTTGGTTCCGCTGATGCCTTCATCGTAGTACAGTCCCGCGTATTCCCAGTCCTTACGGGAACGGATCAGAACTTCGTAATGGTTCTTCTGGGCATCCAAGCTGATAAGCTGTTCTTCGGAGTCTGTGGAAACTCTGGCGTATGCTGCCACACGCAGTTTTCGCGCCGCTCCGGTATCGGCTGCCTCGACCTTTGTTATCCGTTTCATAGTCTCGGTCTCCTTTCTTTCAGGGTAGTCTATATATCACTCTGAAGTGTCTAAATAGCAAGTTATATCTGTTCAGATACGGGAGAATAACGGGGAGAAAGTTCGCCGATTTTTCTCCATGATCTTGTCGAATTCATCCACAGAAATCAGCCCTTTTTCAAGCAGCTTCTTCGTGAAATTCTCCGCCAGGATGTAGTTGTATTCGTTCTGCAGTTCAGCATCGGTAGGACGTGAAGCTTCCACTCTGCTGCCATCAGCACCTTTTATCGTAGTAATATGCATAAAATCACACCTCCTACCGGGTAGCCTTGGCAGGAGGTGAAATCTTACGGTTTCTCAATCTTTTTTGTAAAAATCACAGGTATAGCCATCCGCACGAAGAAGAAGTCCCTCTGCCCAGGCGGGAACCCTTGCCATCTGCTCACAGACAGCACTAAGGCTCATGCGAGGGTCAGCTTCGATGATCAGTTCGTCATGCACATGGGCTACGATACTGCAGCAGCGAAGTGTCCGCATGGCATACATCAGAATGTCACGGCTGGTTGCCTGGACGATGTTTTCCACGAACTTAGGGCCGTAGCTTTCCAGCCGCTCCCATTTCTTTGTGCCGCCGACACCCTCGTATGTCACGGATTCACCGCCGAACTTGTTCTCTCCCATGCGTGGTTTTACATAGGAAAGAACTCTGCCGGAAGGAAGCTGTATGAACAGCATGCCGCTCCTGCAGCAGAGGCTGATGCCGTGGGTGGACTGGGTGGTCTTCTCCTTGATGGCCTTTTTAACAGCACTGTCCACATTCCACCAGAAACGGACGATGTTCGGGTTGGACTGTCTCCAGGCAGATACCAGGTCAGGAAGTTTCTCTTCGGTCAGTCCCATCTCCAACGCACCCATGGCTTTCAGCGCACCTACGGAGCCGCCGTAGCCGAGTGCCAGTTCCGCGATCTTGCCCTTCTGTCTGAGGTGACCATTTACGCCGTGCTTCTCTACAGGCACACCAAACATCTGTGATGCCGATGCACAGTAGATGTCACCACCGCTCTTGAACACTTCGGAACGCCAGCTTTCTCCTGCAAACCAGGCAATGACCCTCGCCTCAATGGCAGAAAAATCTGCCACGATGAAGTTCTTATCCGCCGGAGGGATAAAGGCAGTGCGGATCAGCTGCGACAGAGTATCCGGGATATCATCGTAAAGCATATCCAGGGCATCATAATTACCGCTCCGCACCAGACCTCTCGCTTCAGCCAGGTCGGACATATGGTTCTGAGGAAGGTTCTGCAGCTGCACCAGCCTTCCGGCGAAGCGGCCTGTTCGGTTGGCTCCGTAGAACTGGAACATCCCTCTGACACGATTGTCGGCACACACAGAATTCTGCATTGCCTGATACTTCTTCACCGATGACTTGGCAAGCTGCTGACGCAGAGCAAGCACCTCTGCCAGGTGGTCAGGAGCTTCCTTCATCAGTGCCGCCACCGCCTTCTTGCCGAGGGTATCGGTCTTCAGTCCGTTGTCTGCAAGCCATCCTTTCATCTGAACTACCGAGTTCGGATTATCCAGCTCCGTCAGTTTCTGCATCGCCGCAGTCAGGCTGTCACGGGATACACGATCGATCTCGATGCACTGCTCCACAAAAGGCATGTCCACCAGAATGCCTCTGTCGTTGATTTCCTGGTCAAGGTGATATTCATCCCACACCGAATCCGGCACAGGGAAATTCACAAGCCTTTCCTGTATCTGCATCTCTGCTTCCACATCACGGATGTTGTATGCCTTGAAGCGGTCCCACTTTTCCATATCATGCTCCGGCAGGTTTCTCGTTCTGCCGCCATTGGTCCTAGTGGGACTGCATGGCACACAGAAATAGCGGATCAGGTCTTTGCCCTCGGTCAGCTTCTGCTTTTCAAGTCCCAGTACAGCTCCCACACCCTCCAGAGATAAAGGCAGCCCCATGTAAGCAGACCATACCATGCTGCATTTCCAGCCTTCCGGGGCAAGGTATTCTCCGGTCGGATAGCCTAAGAACCTGGACAGACAGATACGCTCAAACTGTGCGTTGAAGGCCCACTTGGTAACAGCTTCATCTTCAAGAGCATCGTGTATCTCCTTCGGCAGTGTCTCCCCGGAAGCCAGGTCGATCACTTTCACCTTGCCACCGTCTACGCTGTATCCGAACAGCAGAATCTCGAAATCCGGAGACTCCACATAGCGGTACACACCGGACTTGGCAAGGTTGACCGAAGAAAATGTTTCAATATCAATTTCTAAGTTCTTCATTTTCGCCTCCAATGAAAAAGAGGCGGTACAGAAATCCCTCTCCATACCGCCTCCGTCATGTGTGCAGTTACCGGATTACTTGTCCATCTGCTCCATGCGCTTCAGGTGATACTCGGAGTCACGCTTTGCGGATTCCTCTTCACGCTTCTCACGCTTGCGGTCATGGATGAAAGTCTCCACTCCCACCAGCACCCAGGAGAGAACGGCGAGGCAGAAGCATCCGAGCAGGATATTGACAAGGACAGTGCTTACCATAACAGAATCCATCTTCGCACCTCCTTAAGCCAGGAAATCGTCATCGGCGAGAGTGCTGAAGTCATCTGCCGCAGAGGTCTTGCCGCCGAGAGGCTCACCGTCACGGATCTTCTGGATGTTGCCCAGACCACAGGCGATACCCTTGTTGCCGTTGGAGTTGAAAGCGTAGAAGTTGAGACTGACACGGGCGTAGCAGCCGGAGTATACCTCACCTCTGTCCAGGATAGGCTTCACTGCACGGTCAACGATCTGAGGTGCAGTAGTGCTGTTGGCGTTAATGAAGTAATGACCCTTATAGGCCTCGTCTTCACGCTCCACATCACCGTCACGGAGAGGAGTCTTGATAGCGGCCTTGTTAGGCTTCTTGCCGCCGAACTTGGCGATGCCTTCCTCGATGGCAGCATCAATCGCTGCGTTGACTGCGTTCACAGTCTCGGTGCCGCTCTTAGGGATAAGAACGGAAACGGAATACTTCTCTGCACCGCCGTTGATGGAGACAGGCTCCCAGCCGTGGAAGTAAGAGAGAACATACTCTGCGAAATCCGCAGCCTTCTTCTTATTTGTTTCGATGTCCCCGGAAAACGGCGAACAGATATAGACCAAAGGACGGAAGGCAGGTTTTGACGCTGCCTTCGCCTCATGGTCAATACCTGAAAGCGCTTGGAAGGGAACGGTATCCATGTAGCCCTCGGAATTTCTGATATTGACTCCCATCTCTTAATCCTCCATTTCAATCTGCGGATAGATACCGTCTGCCTTCAGCATCTCGTAAATGAACAATCTGCCTTTCTGAGTCCACTTGGTGTGAACCTTGGTATGCTCACGCCCGCAGCTGTCTTCATAAACATGTGTGTTCGTTTTGGTGTAGCCGCAGCCTGCGTGCTTCTGATAGAGAAGCCAGATATCGGACTGCTTGTACTGCACACCCTTCTTGTGCAGATACTCATTCATGCGCTGGGCGCTCCAGCCGTAGTCCTTGGCGATAACGGAGATGTTCACCGCATCCTTGCATTTAAGAACCACATCGTAATAGGTTGCCTTCGGCTTAAGCTCTGCGATCTGCTGTGCCTGCACCGCTACGGCTTCCTCCAAAGCGATTCTCTTCTCACGCTCTGCCTTCAATGCCTGGAATGCTGCAATAGCGAGGTCGGGATTTGCGATAAGCTCCTCGGTCGCATACATACCGTGTCTGCGGATCGCCGGAAGCACCTCGGATGTGACCCAACGCTTGAATCTCTTTGCCGCAGGAAGCTGGCTTCTGAGGATCAGACTGTAAAGACCGGACTCGTTGATAAAGAGGATTTCCTGCCTGCCGCCAAGGGTGTCGCATTTCGCTACCCCCTTATCCTCGTCATCAACATGCTTGCTGATGGCATCTCTCGGATTGCTGTAACCGAGAATTGTGGCTACATCCTTACCTACGAAATAAGGCTCACCGTCAATAGTTGCTGTGCGTACAGAGCCGAACTCTGCATTCTGAAAAACTTGTAATTCACTCATCTGAATTACCTCCTTGAATTTATTCGGAGGTCATCGCCTCCAAGTGGTAGCCTTGGGAGGCGGTCAAATCTTACGGTTTCCGTAAAATTCTTTTAATTTTTTAGCGGCGCGGTTCAGTTTCTGAGTAATGCTGTTCTCAGACTCACCGACCGTAGCTGCATACTGTCGGATAGGCATGCCATCAATGCGGACGGCGATAAACGCTTCTGCCCACTGCGGCTTTTTAATAAGTACAGAGCGAATCCAGGAGCATACTTCCTCACGCTCGAGGTCGGTATGATCGTCCGATGCCGTAAGCAGATAGTCCATGATGTCAAAGGAGTCATCTTCCGGGTCTCCCTGAATGTATCCCTTGCGACCATCCATTCTTTTTCTCTTAGGAGAAGGATCAATGTATCGGTGTTCTCTGCGCCAGTCGTTGTACTCCCTCTTGTTCATCAGGTCGAACATTTCCTGCACAGTCTCACAGCGTTTGACTTCCGCTCTCTTTTCCGGCTTCGCCTCGGCAAGCCTCTGCTCATAGTCGATATCCAGCATGACGCTGTAATCTCCGTCAGGGATATCGATGGTGGTGTACTCTTTGTGACCGTTTCTGATGTTTTCCTCATACAAAATCTGAATCTTCATTAAGCATTCCTTTCCGTCCGGGCTATGGGCGGTGGAATGCAAAAAGAGCCTGTGCCGAAGATGGTCACAGACTCCGATAAGCCAAAAATGAGCGCACGAAAGTAAGCGGTGGACGCATCTTCGTTCCTGGTACAGCCTTGGCGGCTGTATTTGAACGGTCTATGCACCCCATCGCCCTTATAGCGCTATTCGGACTATGAGATTTATTTTTCCTTCGGGTTTCCCCTCGGTACAAGCTCATAATACTCCCCAGACCCCTGTTTTCTCGAATCTGGGCGAGTTGCGCAGAAATGCCAAAAATCCCCGTATTTCAAGGACTTTTGAGATAAAAATCACTTGATACACAGGGATTTGAAGGTTGTTATATCGTTTTCAGATGTCTATAAACGGCTCATCTGTAACTCGGCGAGTTACAAAGATTTTTTCTTTCTTGCGGTAATCACTATTGTACAAATAAAAATTCAAACTATTGTAATTGAAAATGTAATTACTTTGTGATAGAATAGTAAAAGTGAAAAGTTTGTCGATAAGGCACAATGAAATACAGGAGGCAAATATATGTCAGAGCCTAAAAAGAGCATTACGCCCATGGAACATTACAATATGTCTGATTTCCTTCGTGGGCAGGCATCCAAGATAATCACCACCATATCTGATGAAGATAAAGCCGGATTCGTATTGAAGAACGGAAAACCACTCGCTGTTATCATTTCTAACGACCGCTATGAACGCATGCTTAAAGCAGGCATTGATATTAACGAGTTCTAATAGGAGGAAGCAAAATGGCCGAAAAGAGAATTACCGAAGTAATGATGGATGATACTACCATTGATGCTTCCAAAGAAATCGCATTGGTATTTTCCATTGCTAATACACTGCGCGGACCGTATAAACCAGAGCGATACAAGGATGTTATCATTCCGATGATTATCCTTCGCCGCTTGGAATGCGCACTTGCAGCTACCAAGAAGGATGTAGTTGATACATATAAAAAGAATCCGAAAGCACCTGCCCAGTTACTGTGCAGGAAATCGGGTTATCAGTTCTACAACACCTGTGAATTTAATCTGAAGAAGCTTCTTACCGAGGCTCCTGCTATTGTAGAGAACCTTACTTTTTACCTGGACTCCTTCTCTCCGAATGTACAGGCAATTTTTGAAGAGCTGAAATTCAAAGAAGAAATAAAGAACCTCGATAAGAACAACCGTCTTCTTGGCGTTGTAAAGAAATTCTCAGAACTTGACCTCGACCCTAATAAGGTTGACGGGCACAAGATGGGATATATGTTTGAGGAAATTATCCGCCGCTTCTCTGAAAATGCAGAAGCAGGTGATCACTACACCCCTCGTGAAGTTATCCGTATGCTAACAAGCATTCTTCTCGCCGAAGGTTGCTCCGATGTGTTCAGCGAAGGTCGTGAAGTTACCGTCTTGGATATGGCCTGCGGAACCGGCGGTATGCTTTCAACCGCACATGACTTCATCATCCGTATGAATCCTGATGCCAACGTTCGTCTGTTTGGTCAGGAGAATAATCCGGAATCCCACGCTATCTGCCTTGCAGATATGCTGATTAAAAATCAGGCTGCCGAGAATATCCGCTTCGCAGATACTATGAAGCAGGATTGTTTTGAAGATACAGCTATGCGTTTTGTTATTGCCAATCCGCCGTTTGGCGAGTCTTGGGGCGGCAAGGATGCTGGCGATGGTGTTGAAAAGGCTGTAAGAGCCGAATACAAAAAGGGAAAGAACGGTCGTTTCCCGGCAGGCCTTCCTGCAACCGGAGATATGCAGCTTCTGTTCATGCAGCATGCCGTACATAAAATGCAGGAAGGTGTCGGTCGTGCAGCCATTATCTCTAATGGCTCACCACTTTTCTCCGGCAACACCACAAGCGGTGAAAGCCAAATCAGAAGATATCTTCTAGAGAACGATCTGGTAGAAGCAATCATCGGTTTGCCTTCCCAGTTGTTCTACAATACCGACATTGCTATCTATGCCTTTATCCTTTCCAAAGGAAAGCGCCCTGAGCGTAAAGGCAAGGTTCAGTTCATTGATGCTACCGATGTCTGGACACCGCTCAAGCGTTCCCTTGGAAAAAAACGTAGAGAAATTTCCAAAGATCAGATTACTCTCATCACTGAGATGTATGCAGATTTTGTAGAATGCAAAAAGACACTGCATTGTGAAAAGAGAAAGCATGACTGCGTAATCGAAAGCCGTATTTTTGACCGTGAAGAATTCCTGTACAGAGAATGGGCTGTATACCAGCCTCTGCAGCGCCGTGGTCAGATTGATGAAGCTTTTATCGAAGCACTCCGCACCAGTGCCTATTTCACGGCTAATACGAATGTTTTCAACGAAGCAAAGTATGCCGAGCTTGCAGAAACCGATCCTCGCTCTGCCGCTGATGAGAAAGCGTTCCAGAAGCAGATTAAAGGTCGTGCGTTCACCGAAGCCGTCATCGCAGCGTTGAAAGCTCATGAATCTGACAAGGTGTACATGGACTTTTCAAAGTTTGTGGCAGCCTTAAAGAAAATCTTGCATGGGATTGAAGGTATGTCCGACTCCCGCCTGAACAGTATTGCTATGGAGCTTTCTGTTATTGATAAGGCTGCAGTTGTCCAAAAGGATAAAAAGGGACGTATCCTTACTGACCCTACAACTAAAGATACAGAAATTATTCGCTTGAACCAGGATGAGAAAGCTTATATGGAGACCGAGGTCTTTCCTCATGTACCGGATGCAATGTACTTTTATGAATTTGATCCTACAAAAGCAGAAAGTGCAACAAACAAGGAGAAGCTTGGAGCAGAATTCCCGTTTACACGTTATTTCTATGAGTATAAGGAACCGGAACGTGCCGATGCTCTTTTAGCCAGATTCATGGCTTATGAGAAGGCTCTTTCTACAAGAATTGCAGCCCTGCAGAAAGAGGAATAAAGATGGAAGAGATGAAACAAAGTGGTGTTCAGTGGATTGGTGAAATCCCAGCCTCTTGGAATACAAAACGAATAAAATATATGGCCACTCTCAAAGGGCGAATCGGTTGGCAAGGTCTAACATCTGATGAATACCAGGACGAAGGTGCTTTCCTTATTACGGGTGTTGACTTTTCTGACGGTGGTATCGATTGGGAAAACTGCGTACATGTTCCTTTGAAACGCTGGGAAGAGGCAAAAGATATTCAAATCCAGAATGGAGATCTTCTTATCACAAAGGACGGAACTATCGGAAAGGTCGCTATCGTATCAGATATGCCAGGAGAAACATCCTTAAACAGTGGTGTTTTAAGAATAGTTCCTAATCAGGGATATAGTAGCCGATTTCTCTTCTGGGTACTTCAATCAGAGGAGTTTTGGAACTGGTTCAATTATAAGAATGCTGGAAATAGCACTATCCAACATCTCTATCAAGGAGATTTTGCAGAATTCTTATATGCTTTTCCTGCATATGACGAACAAGAGAAAATAGCCGATTATTTATTTAGGCATTGTTCTGACCTAGATTTTATCATTGAAAATATCCAGAATCAGATTGAAGACATAAAAGCCTATAGGAAGTCTTTAATAACAGAAGCTGTAACTACTGGGTTAGATAAAGCACCTTTGAAAGACACCAATGTAAAGTGTGCAAAAAGAATTCCTACTCATTGGGAGATAAGCAAAATCAAGTATATTGCAGACTCCGAGCATCCTTATCCAGTTGGCGATGGAGACCATGGAATGATTAAGGCTGATGATTATTTAGCAGAAGGTATCCCGTACATCAGAGTATTGAATCTCACATGGGGATACGGCCTAAATATGGAAAATGCCGTATACATCTCGGAAGAAATGAATCAACGGATAGCCAATAGTGAGTTAAAACCAAATGATATTCTTATTGCCAAAACAGGAGCAACAATAGGAAAAACCGCTATTGTTCCACAATGGCTAACACGTAGTAATACTACATCACATGTTGGTAAAATCACTCTTCCCAAAAGCCAGTGTGCAAAATACTTCTACTATCTGATGACCTCAGACGTAGTGCAGAAACAAATCGAGGATTTATCTGCTATGCAAAGTACTCGTCCAGAGCTTGGAATAGAAGGCTTGAAGAACTTGTTTGTGGTTGTTCCTCCCCTAAAAGAACAGTTGCTGATTTCTGATTATCTTGATTCGCAATGTTACGACATTGACGCAATATTAGTGGCAAAACAGAAACAGCTACAAGCAATAATCGATCATAAAACTTCACTGATTTTTGAATATGTGACAGGAAAGAAACGAGTAAAGGAGGTTCAATGATATGCCTATCAAAGCCGACCAGTTAAAAGAAAAAGAAGACTATCAGAAACTCATCCTTGATAGTCTTCATAATAATAATGGATTCCGTATCCGTCCAAATACGGAGTATAAGCCTGGGCTTGCTATGGATATCGGTATGCTCCTAGAGTTTTTGGAGTCTACTCAGCATGATACGATGGAGCAGCTCCGCCGTATGTACAAGGAGCGTACCGAGGAAACCGTCATCAATTACATCAATGCCGAAATCAATAAGGAAAGCCGTGGTCTGATTGATGTTATCAAGCACGGTGTCGAGTTTGACAACGGTGCCAGTTTGAAACTGATGTACCGCAAACCGGACAGCACCATCAATACAGAGGCTGTTGCCAATTATCAGAAGAGTATTTTCTCTGTCATGGAGGAGGTATATCACAAGGCAGATGAGCGTGTTGACCTGGTTCTGTTCTTGAATGGTCTCGCAATTTTTGCCGTTGAACTGAAGTGCAACACCTCCGGTCAGACATATAAGGATGCCATCAAACAGTACAAAACGCAGCGTGACTTTACTACCCGTCTGTTCAAGACCAAGGTGGGTGTATTTGCTGCCTTTGCAATGGATCTGAATGAGGTTTACTTCACCACCGAATTAAAAGGTGGCGATACCTTCTTCAATCCATTTAACATTGGTTATGAGTATGGCAAAGGGAACCCCCACAATGATACCGGAATCAATGTGGATTATATGTGGGATTCAATCTGGACAAAAGATAAGATTCTCTTCCTGATTGAGCGTTTCATCTACATCAAGCTGAAAGAACGCAAAAATGCCGATACTGGAAAAGTAAAGAAAACCAAGGAACTCATCTTCCCTCGTTTCCATCAGCTTCGTGCTGTTGAGCGTGTTATGGAAGATGTGATGGTAAACCATACTTCCTGCAACTACCTCATTGAACATTCTGCAGGCAGTGGCAAGACCGAGACCATCTCCTGGCTGTCGCACATTCTCGCAACGGTACATGATTCAGCAAACGAGAACATCTTTGATACCGTTTTGGTTATTACCGACCGTATCATCGTTGACCGTCAACTGCAGGAAGCTATCCTGGGTATTGAACATAAGAGCGGTCAGGTCAAAGTTATGGACGATAAATGCTCCTCTGAAGACTTGGCTATCGCCCTTGGCGGCAACACAAAAATTATCGTTACAACGATTCACAAGTTCTACTACATTCTGAACAATAATCTTCTGGGCAATCTGAAAGCAAAGAAATTTGCCGTTCTGATTGACGAAGCACACTCTTCTACCGAAGGCGTCTTTATGCAGTCGGTCACAAATGTTCTTACAAACGAGGGCGATGATGAAGAGGATATTACCGAAGAAGATAAAATGCTCGAAGAAATCCGCAAGAGTGGCAAACAGAGCAATGTTTCTATGATTGCATTTACTGCTACCCCTAAACCGGATACGCTTCAGTTGTTTGGAACATTAAATGCAGAGGGCAAGAAAGAATCCTTTGATCTGTATTCCATGCGTCAGGCCATTGAAGAAGGCTACATTCTCAATGTGTTAGACAACTATGTGACATGGCGTACATACTGCCATATTAACAAGGCAATCGAGAGTGATCCTGAACTGCAGTCCATTACAGCAAAGCGAAAAATGGCTCGTTTCATCGATCTGCATGATACAAACATTGCTCAAAAGGTTGAAATTATTATTGAGCATTTCAGGGCCAATGTTGCTGGATGCCTTGATGGTAAAGCAAAGGCTATGGTCATAACCTCTTCACGCCCGGCAGCAGTAAAATATCGTCAGGAGTTTGATGCCTACATTAAGGCAAAGGGTTATTCCGGTATTCAGGCTCTGGTTGCATTCTCCGGCAAGGTCAAGCTTGATGGTGACGAATACACAGAAGCAGGCATGAATGAGATTAAAGAGGAAGAACTCCGCTTTGAATTTGACAGAAGCTGTTATCAGGTTCTCATTGTTGCCGATAAATATCAGACTGGCTTCGATCAGCCAAAGTTGGTAGCCATGTACGTGGACAAGCGTCTGCGTGGAGTCTCTGCGGTGCAGACATTATCCCGTCTGAACAGAATCTGCCCTCCATACGACAAAACTACTTTTGTCCTGGATTTCAAGAATTCTTACGATGACATCAAAAAGGCCTTTGAACCATATTACAAAGATACCATCCTCTTCGAGACAATTTCTCCTTCCGACATCCGAGATCTTGATAGAGAAATTGACCGATATGAATTCCTTGATGCAGATGATATAGATGAGTTCAACAAATATCTGTATCAGCCGTCCCGCTCCACTAAAGACAAACAGCGTATGTGGGCACTGCTTGACAAGGCACTGAAGGCGGTAATGAAGCATTCTGAAAAAGAACAGATGGAAATCCGTGTGACCATCCGACGTTTCTTAAAAGGTTACTGCTTCCTGATTCAAGCTACTGCATATGAGAACTTGGAATTCCACAAGAGATATAATTTTCTGTCGTATCTCATCAAGGAAATCAACCCAGGCGGTGGCGGTAACAACTTCGATATCGCTGACAAGATTACAGTCAGCGAATTCCGTCAGAAACAGATGGAAGAACATAGTGGTGAGGAAATAGAAGCAAAACCGGAAGTTAAAATTAAAAAGCCGAAGCCTGTCAGTTTGGAGGAAGAACAGAAAAAACTGCTCTCTCAGATTATTGACGAGGTCAACGCATTATATGATAAAGATTATGAGCCTGATTTTACTACTAAGGCAGCCATGCAAATTCGTGACCTGCTGCTGAAGAATCCAGGACTCAAAGAGCGTCTTGAAAAGAGTGCCAAGAACAACACACTGAATGAGTTTAAATTCACCTACGATGACTGCGTTCAGGATGCTCTTGTTGAAGGATATGACCAGAATGTTGATTTTTACACGCTTCTTCTCAACAATGAAGAAGTCCGTGCCAAGTTCGCCAATGTATTTATGACGGAAGTCTATCGCATCCTTCGTGGAGATGGCTCAAGTCTGTAATACGCAGGAGGTACTATGGCAGGAACAAATAATCCTTTCATGCATTATGTGGATGATTTTGAAAAAGAAGCAGAGGAATTTCTTCAGAAATATGGATGTTCCGATGCGATAAATAATCCACAACCAATACCTATCAGAGACATCGCAACCAGACTGATGTCTCTGGAAATAATCGATACTGAATATCTGTCTCTTAACGACAGCGTACAAGGTGCTATCGCATTCACAAAGGGAATCATAGAGGTTTATGATTGGTCAACGCAGGAATGCATTGGTTATGAGGTAACTCAGCCTTCCATTTTTGTGGACACAGATATTCTTAATATCGGTCGATATAACAACACGCTGGCTCATGAATGCTACCACTGGTGGCGGCATAGAAACTATTTCACCTATAAACGCACTCATGAAGACGGTACGGAATTCGCTTTCCGATGTAATAAAAGGCTTTCGCCAACCGGAAGCCTCCTCGGGGGTGAATGGTCAGATATCGACAAAATGGAATGGCAGGCCAAAACAATCGCTCCTAAAATTTTGATGCCCCGTAATGCCATGCGCATCAAGGTCGAGAAGGAATACAGACGCCTTTTGTCAGGTGACAAATCACTAAATCGCCGTGCTGTTACTCCTCTCGTAATAGAAGCTGTTTCCGATTTCTTTGAAGTCTCAAGGCAATCCGCAGCAATCAGAATGCTTGAACTTGGTTACAATGAAGCAGAAGCATTTTGTGATATGGTTTCTCAAGAAATCCATCCTAGCCAGCCCAATTATAAAACCACAAAAGCAAAACGTCATCAACGTCCTATCTCGCTTACACAGGCCTTCGAGTTGTATCAGAGCAATGAATTCCTGAAGGCAATCTTGGATACCGGTGCCTTTCGATTTGTTGATGGATATTTTGTCATTAACCACGAAACCTATGTTCAGAATAATCAGTTGACCGAGTATGCGAACAGTCATCTGGCAGAATGTACACTTGACTTCTCTGTGAAGCTGCAACCTGATTATCTGATGCACAGTGATGCCCGGATGATGTTCCGCTCTGATAGTGTTTTCAAGGAGACCACTTCCTTTGATAACAACACTCAGAATACGGAATTATTCAACAGAGCGAAGGACTTTGAAAAGAAATTGAAACGTGCCCAGGCTTCTGCTCAGACTCCAGCTCAGTGGATGAAACAAAGAATGACCGAAGAACACTGGTATGAATCTACGTTCGAGGAAAAAACTGGTCTGGACAAAATGAATTATTCCAGAGTGCAAAAAGAAACTCATCGTTTTACCATGCTACCTCTTCTAGCTATGGGTGTTGGTCTGTCTCTGGATTGCACTGAAATGACAGAAGTCCTGAAGCTTGGAGGAATGACCTTTATCCCAGGCAATCGAGATCACGAAGCATATAAATATCTTTTCACGGCAATGTACGGAAAAGGAATTGATGAATGTAATGCTTTTCTCGAAGAGGTGGGTGTAGAAACCCTCGGTACAAAACAACGATTATAAGGAGGTATGCTTGATGGCTTACGGAAAATCCATAGAGCTGTTTCTCGCTAACGGAACAGCTGACAGCCTCATTACCGCCGAGCTATCCAACTGGAACGGCAAGGCAATCAAAATTCCGAGAATTGAAGTTTCCGATTGCAAGCGAGATGACATCAAGGGTGCCGGAGTTTACTTCTTGTTCTGCAAGGAAGAAGACGATTCCGACTCAGTCTACATCGGTGAGTCGGAAACCATCCAGGAACGCTTAAATCAGCACATTAGAGACTATAATGCTGACAAGGAGAAGTTCTACTGGACAACGGCTGTAATCTTCCTTGGGCGAGACTTAAACAAGGCCCTGATCCGCTATCTTGAGGATCGCTTCGTGCAGATTGCAAGGGAAAGCAAACGCTACAAAGTGCTGACCAAGAACACCTATGGCAAAACAGTCATGAAAGAATCTCAGACTGCTGCCATGGAAGAATTCATCGATAATGTGCGTATCCTCATCAATGCCCTGGGTTACAAGGTGCTTGAGCCTACTGTACATAATGATCCGAATTCTACTGTTGACGATGAGGCACTGTTCTTGAATTTGGGCAATGCATCCGGCAAGGGTATGATTACTACTGAAGGCTTCGTGCTGTTTGCAGGAGCAGTCCTCAATGAAAAGACATCAGAGAAATCTCTGAGTAAGGGTGCTGCCACTCTTCGTAAAAAGCACCTTGCTTCTAACAAGGTGAAGGACTTTGTGACCACTGAAGATATTCTTTTCTCCAGCTCTTCTGCTGCCGCCGATTTCGTCACCGGATACAGCGTAAGTGGACCCGCTACATGGAAGAATGCAGCCGGTGTGACACTGAAAGAACTGGAGGCAAAAGCCACAAAATAATGACAATAGTCCTATCGTCTCAGTAGCCCAAAAAGTAGTTTCTTGTCTCAACCTATCAAAAGGCAGACTATGACGCTATTGTCAAAACACGAAAAAAGGGATTCCGGGAGACTGCCAAATGCGGCAAATCTCTCGGAATCCCTTATTTTAAGCCTATTTCTGTACTTTTTTACTTGTTTCGTGACAGAAGACATACCGTCTCAACATGCACGGTATGTGGAAATTGGTCCACTGCCCTCACTCTTTCAATCTCATATCCTTTCTCCCGCAGGACTTTCACATCTCTCGCCAATGTTGCACTATCGCAGCTGACATACACAATTCTCTCCGGCTGCATGTCCACCATCGTCTGAAGCAGCGATTCTTCACAGCCTTTTCTTGGCGGATCCACCACGATTACATCTGCATGAGCCTTCTCCCCGCCGTGTTCTCTCTCATAATCAGCATAATATTGCGGCAATACTTCCTCTGCTTTTCCTACGTAAAATTCGGCATTTTCAATGCCATTGATCTTCGCGTTGTTTCTGGCATCTTCAATTGCCTGCGGTATGATCTCAACTCCGTAGACCTGTTTTGCTTTCTTCGCCAGAAACAGGGAGATGGTTCCGATACCGCAGTACAGATCCCATACCGTTTCATCTCCGGTAAGTCCCGCATATTCCAGCGCCATTCCATAGAGCTTTTCTGTCTGAACCGGATTCACCTGATAGAAAGACAATGGAGAGATCTGGTACTTCACATCCCCGATATAATCTGTGATGTACGTCTGCCCCCACAGTGATTTGATCGTATTGCCCATGATAACGTTCGTCTTTTCTTTGTTTATGCTGAGCGTAATGCTGGTCATCCCTTCGATCACAGACAGTCGTTCTGCCAGTTCCTGTCCATGTGGAAGTGTATTGCCATTGATCACAAGACATACCATAATTTCCTTTGTCCTGAATCCATATCGGATCAGGACATGGCGCACCAGTCCTCTGTGAAGTGTTTCATCATAGGCCGGAATCCGGTACTCTTCCATGAACGCAAGTATACATTTCAAAATCTCCTCATTCACTTTTGCACCAAGTGCGCAGTCGGTATTCGGAATAATGCTGTGCGTTCTCCCTGCATAGAATCCCGTAATCACATGTCCTTCTTTGTCCGTTCCGATCGGAAACTGCGCTTTGTTGCGATAATGAAACGGCTGTTCCAGCCCTTCTGATGACTCCATTCCTACGATCGGTTCCATCTTCTCTGCCAGCAATTTCTCCGGCACTTCGCCGATCCGAGTCAGATTGCCCCGCACCTTATCTTCTTTAAATCGGAGCTGCCTGTCATACTTCATTTCCTGGATCTGACAGCCGCCGCATTTTCTCGCCATCGGACAGACTGCTTCCTCTACACGCTCTCTGGATGGCTCTATGATACGCATCAGCCTTGCATATCCATAATTTTTCTTGGCCTTCATGACCTTGGCTTCTACCATGTCTCCAATGATAGCATCTTTGATGAATAATGTATATCCATCTACCTTGCCGATTCCTTCTCCATTTACCCCGATATCTTCGATCGTAACCGTCACCATCTCATTTTTCTGCATAACCTACTCCTGTTTTCCCTGATTCACACTCTATCTTCCATAACCATTTAGGACGTAACACTTTTCTCAAGCATTACGTCCTTATGTGTATCTCTCTAATTATCACTGTCCAGACAGCATTGCTTCTATACAACCGTCTTTCTCAGATTAGATTCAAATAACCTGTTATATCCCAGCCAGTCACTGGTCTTTTTATCCTTGAATATCTCTGTCAGCGTCTGCATCTTTGCATCCGTACAGTCTGCGAAGTTCAAAGCAACCGCCTCGGCAAGCGCCGGTTTCTTTGGCGAACCATATTCCAGCTCTCCATGATGTGCCACAATGCAGTGTTTCAGCTCATTGGCAAGCTTTTCCGGGAATCCCGGTATGGATCTCACCGCTTCCCCTACCATCTCTACACCGATAACAATATGTCCGAGAAGCTGCCCTTCATCCGTATAATCATTTTCCGGGAAAGAAGACAGCTCTTTGGTCTTGCCGATGTCGTGACAGATGGCTGCAGCATACAGAAGATCCCGATTCAGAATCGGATAAGCGCCTGCCATATACTCACAGAACTTCACCACACTCAGTGTATGCTCCAGAAGGCCTCCTGCAAATCCATGATGTACCGTCTTTGCTGCTGAATGTCCCTTGAACCGTCTGATAAATGTTTCATCTTTTACAAAATAATATTCAACCGCCTGACGCAGATACGGATTTTTGATCTGCTTTACATAATTCATCAGTTCCTGATACATGCCATCCGTACTTTTTTCTGTCGTCGGCATATAATCTGCCGGTATATATTCTCCCTCCTGCGCCTTTCGGATCTGCCGGATATTCAGCTGAAGATTGTTGTTATAGCTGATCACATCCCCAAATACCTCTATAAAATCCATCTCATCATAATCCGCGATCCCGCCGGAATTCGGATCCCAGACTTTTCCGTCCAGTGTTCCTGTCTTATCCTGAAGGATCAGATTATCGTATGGTTTTCCGTTTCTTGTCTCTGCGGAACGTTTCCCCTTACACAGATACACGTTCCTGATTGTCTCCCCTTCACGCAGGGTATTGATATATCTCATATATTCTGCCTCTTTCTACAAGCTTTTTATTGACTGCTTCCAATCATAACCGTAAATTCGATGTCTACATATCCGCCGGCTCCCTGACGCATACCTTCCACCTTTACTTCTATTCCGCTTTTTTCATCCATCAGAGCCGTATGATATGCGGAAAGAGAAGCTACTTTCGTCCCATCAATCTTGGTAATCACATCTCCGCTCTGAATCCCCGCTGCCATCGCAGGCGAATCTGTTTCCACTTCCCTTACATAGACACCCTTCGGGATTCCCTGGTCTTCCATATCACTGGTCACATCCAGTCCACGGATTCCGATATAAGGAACTGCCTGTCCATTGGAAAGGAGCTCTATATTCTTCTTCAGATCAGAGATACCATATCCGGTCACAAGGTTCTTTCCTTCTCCTTCCGAGATACTCTGATCAATCATTCCTATGATTTCACCGTTCAGATTCACGATCACACCTGTTCCGCCGATTGCACCGGCAATGTCGGTACAGATCAGATGATACCTTCCATCCGCGGTCTCAATTGTATTCTTATTGGACGACATCGTTCCAAATCCCATGGAACCGGCATATCCAAATTGTCTTCCAAGTACAATGACCGGATCACCCTTCTGTGCTGTCGTAGAACTGCCAAGCACCGCCGTTTTTATCTGCGCCCATGTGGATTCCGGTATCACAGACCGTGCAACAGAATAAACTCCAAGATCCAGACTGCTGTCTTCCATTAAGATGTCTGCTGTACAGGTTGGCCCATCAGAAAATGTTACCCGAATCTCTCCGGCACCCTTAACCGGAGATATTTTCCCCAGAATCAGAAGTTCTCTTCCGTTATCCGCGACGATCAGACCAGACACACTTCCCGAATGATCGTACGCCTCTGTCATCCATGCCTGATCATCCGTAATTCCTGTGATCTCCACTACCGATTTCTCTGCATCCACAGCAACTGCGGATACTGCTTTCTGCATCTTACGGTAACTGTCTGTATCCAGAACCGGCTCTATGACCTCTGTCTCTTCTGGTTTCTCCGTCTCCGCCCCTTCTTCTTCCTCTTCTTCTTCAGGGATCGTTACCTGCTGTGGATCCTTCTGGAATCTGTTCTCCATCCATGGTTTTACCGCGCAAAAACTGAAGCTGGCAACAATTCCGAAGACCAGACCCAATCCGGCAGTACGCCAGATATCATTTCTGATCTTTCTTTTTCCTCCGGCTTCATCCTTAATCATTTCCTGCATAAAAGAATACTCTGCCGGATTCTCTTCCATCGGAACTTCTTCCTGCAGACCATCCTTTTTCTGTTCCTGCTCTCTCTGTGGACCCCTGTTCTCATCCATAGACGATCAAACTCCTTTTCAATCCTCTTTATAGTATACCTTATGGACGGCAAATGTTCAATATTTATCCTTTTCTTTACGAGACAAATAAGGTAGAATAAGTCTAGGTGAAGAACATGAATAAAAAAACATTAACAAAATTAGAATACAATAAAATAATCGATCTCTTATCCGAGAAGGCTTCTTCTTTTGGAGGAAAGGAACGCTGCCGGCACCTGAAGCCCATGACTTCTCTTGCCGAGATTCAGTCTGCCCAGGAGCAGACTGATGCTGCTTTTACCAGAATTGTAAAGAAAGGACGTCCATCCTTCAGCGGCTGTAATCCGGTCACAGATTCTTTGAAACGACTGGAAGTGGGGGCTGCTCTGGGAAGTGGCGAACTGCTACGCATCTGCAAGCTTCTGGAAACAGCCGGCCGCCTCAAAGCCTACGGAAGAAAGGAAACCGTGGATGATAAAGAAGACTGTCTGGATGTATATTTTCAGCAGTTGGAACCTCTTACGCTCATCAGCACCGAGATCCGAAGATGTATCCTGGAAGAAGACGAGATCAGCGATGACGCCAGCAGTACACTGCGTCAGATCCGCCGCTCCATGTCACAGATCAATGATAAAGTACATTCCACACTCGCCTCTATGGTCAATGGCTCTCTGCGTACTTATCTGCAGGATCCGATCATTACCATGCGCGGTGACCGCTACTGTATTCCGGTTAAATCCGAATACCGAAGCCAGGTCTCCGGACTGATCCATGATCAGTCTGCCACCGGTTCCACTCTGTTTATTGAGCCAATGGCAGTTGTCAAGCTGAACAACGATCTGAAGGAGCTGTATGCAAAAGAGCAGGAAGAGATCCAGATCATTCTCGCACGGCTGAGTGCAGACACCGCAGAATACATTGATTCCATACGTACGGATTATCAGATACTGACGGAACTAGACTTTATATTTTCGAAAGGATCCCTCGCACTTGATATGAATGCTTCTATGCCGGTTTTTAACACCGAAGGGCGCATCCACATCCGTGAAGGCCGTCATCCGCTTCTGGACCCTAAAAAGGTTGTTCCGGTCACCGTTACACTGGGGGATACTTTTAACCTGCTGATCGTGACCGGTCCGAATACCGGTGGTAAGACCGTTTCACTGAAGACTGTCGGCCTCTTTACGCTGATGGGACAGGCCGGTCTTCATATTCCTGCACTGGACCGATCCGAACTTGCGGTGTTCCAGAATGTATATGCAGACATCGGAGATGAACAGAGCATTGAACAGAGTCTGAGTACTTTTTCTTCACACATGACAAATATCGTGTCATTTTTAAAATATGTGAACGAACAGTCTCTTGTTCTTTTCGATGAGCTTGGAGCTGGTACCGATCCTACCGAAGGTGCTGCTTTGGCCATTGCGATTCTGAATCATCTGCATCAGAGAGGCATCCGCACTATGGCAACCACACATTACAGTGAGCTGAAGGTCTTTGCTCTGTCTACCCCGGGCGTAGAAAATGCCTGCTGCGAATTCGATGTAGAGACGCTTCGTCCGACCTATCATCTGCTGATCGGAATTCCCGGCAAAAGTAATGCATTTGCCATTGCCGGAAAACTTGGTCTTCCGGATTATATCATCGAAGAGGCCAGAACACATCTGACCGAACAGGACGAGTCATTTGAAGATCTTCTGACAGATCTCGAAGCCAGCAAACGTACCATTCAAAAGGAGCAGGAAGAGATCTCTGCCTATAAGCGTGAACTTGCACGTCTGGAAGAGGAAACCCGCAAAAAGCGTGAGAAGCTGGAAGAACAAAAAGAAAAGATCCTGCGCGATGCCAATGAAAAGGCTTTTGCAATTCTTGCGGAAGCAAAAGAAACCGCCGATGAGACCATGCGTAATTTCCATAAGTTCGGCAAAGCCAACATCTCTGCTGCCGAGATGGAAAAAGAACGGGAAAGGCTTCGTAAAAAGATGGAAGCCACAAGAAGCGGCATTAAAATAGAAAGCTCGAAACCCCAAAAACAGCATAAGGCAAGTGACTTTAAGCTGGGCGAATCCGTAAAGGTACTAAGCATGAATCTTACCGGTTCTGTCACCTCCCTGCCTGATGCTAAGGGAAATGTAACCGTTCAGATGGGAATTCTCCGGTCCCAGGTGCATATATCTGATCTGGAGATCATAGAAGAAAAGCCTTCCTACTCTGCGGCAAAGACCCGGCAGACCGGAAAAGGCAAAGTAAAGATGAGCAAATCACTTTCCGTAAGTCCTGAGATCAATCTTCTCGGCAAAACGGTAGATGAAGCAATTGCAGAACTCGATAAATATCTGGATGACGCATACCTTGCACACCTGTCATCTGTACGTATTGTACACGGAAAAGGCACCGGTGCCCTGCGTTCCGGTATTCATCAGTATCTGAGACGCCAGAAACACGTCAAGACATTCCGCCTTGGTGCATTTGGCGAAGGGGATTCCGGTGTGACCATCGCTGAGATCAAATAAAGAATCCGTAATCCCGGAGAGGAGTATAATTATGAACAAACAAAAAATCTTAATCGTGGACGATGACGAAAATATCGCCGAACTGGTGTCACTTTATCTTACAAAAGAGTGCTTTGACACCATGATGGTACATGACGGTGAAAAGGCTCTGGTGGCTTATGAAAGCTATCAGCCCAATCTGATCCTTCTGGATCTGATGCTTCCCGGAATCGACGGCTATCAGGTCTGCCGTGAGATTCGTACCCGTTCAAATGTACCGATCATCATGCTGTCTGCCAAGGGCGAAGTCTTTGACAAAGTGCTGGGACTGGAACTCGGTGCAGACGATTATATTATGAAACCATTTGACTCAAAGGAACTGGTTGCCCGGGTGAAGGCAGTTCTTCGTCGTTATCAGGCGATCCCCAAACCGGAAACTCCAAAGGAAGACCGCGGAAAATGTGTGGAATACCCTGGAATTGAAATTAACCTGACGAATTATTCTGTCGTGGTTGACGGTGTCACCGTAGAGATGCCTCCAAAAGAGCTGGAACTTCTGTACTTTCTTGCATCTTCCCCGAATCAAGTCTTTACAAGAGAGCAGCTTCTTGATCAGATCTGGGGCTATGAATATATCGGAGACACAAGAACTGTCGATGTTCACATCAAGCGTCTCCGCGAAAAGATCAAAGATCACAGCGGCTGGAGCTTAAGTACCGTATGGGGAATCGGCTACAAATTTGAAGTGAAGTAATCAAAGAAGGGATCGTCATGAAAAGCACACTCTATCCAAAATTTATTCTCGTCTATCTGGTGTTTGCATTTATGAGCATATTTACAGTAGCTACACTGACAGAAAACCTTGTCAGTGAGCCCCTGGAGGAAAAGACATCCTCCGATATGTATCGCGAAGCAACCCTCGTCGCAAATGATTATCTTACCAGATATTTTTCTGACCAGATCTCTTCTGCTGATGTACATCTGCAGCTGAACGCGATAGAATCGCAGCTGAATGCTGCGGTATGGTTTGTGGACAGAGACGGAAACCTGATTTCTTCTGCACAGTCAGACAGCTATCCGGCTGCACCGACAGCCATTGATAATTTCGATCCTGCGGAAAGCGGAAGTGCACAGTATCAGACAGGCGATTATCACGGATATTTTTCGAAAGATGTCATCACTGTAATTGCTCCTGTTGTATATAGCTATTCTCCCAAAGGCTATCTGATCATTCACAAATATGTATCTGATCTTACGGATCTTCGGGACATCTTACTGCACGGTGCTTTTATTACACTGACGATCATCTATGCATTATCCTTTATGATTCTGCTTGCTTTTCATTTCTTCGTATACCGTCCGCTTCATATCATAACAGAAGCGGCAACTCAGTATGCGGTCGGCAATCTGGATTACGAGATTCCGGTAAAAACAGAAGATGAGATGGGGTATCTGTCTGCATCTTTGAATTATATGGCTTCTCAGCTCAAGGATATGGAAGATTACCAGAAAAAATTCGTGGCAAATGTATCACACGATTTTCGTTCGCCTCTCACTTCCATCAAAGGATATGTGGAAGCCATGGCAGATGGAACAATTCCGCCGGAGCTGCATGAAAAATATCTGAACATCATCCTGTTTGAGACAGAACGTCTTACTGATCTGACTCACGATCTGCTGACACTGAATGAATTTGACACCAAGAATCTGCTTCTCAACAAGACGGCTTTTGATATCCACGATACGATCAAGCATGTAGCAGCTTCCTTTGAAGGCGTCTGCACCCAGAAAAAGATATCCATTGAATTGCTCTTTGCTACCAAGTATCTGCGTGTGACTGCCGATCAGCGCAAGATCGAGCAGGTTCTTTATAATCTTCTCGATAATGCAATCAAATTCAGCGACACCAATTCTATCGTGACCATTGAGACAACAGAGCGCGGAGAAAAAGTATATACCTCCGTAAAAGACAACGGAATTGGAATTCCACGCAATTCTCTGAATAAAATCTGGGAACGTTTTTATAAGACAGATCTTTCTCGTGGGAAAGATAAAAAAGGAACAGGGCTTGGCCTTTCCATTGTAAAGGAAGTCATCCAAGCCCATGGCGAAAATATCAATGTAATAAGTACGGAAGGCGTCGGAACTGAGTTTATCTTCTCACTTCCCAAATCTTCCTAATAAAGAATTTTCTGAATCTCTATATCTTCCAGGCCTTCACTGGTGACCCACGTATAACCGGTATTCACCATGGCCTCATTTCCCATATCGAGTGCGGCTCTCGCAGCTGCAACGACAGTTGCGTAGCCCATTCCGAATGGGTTCTGGGCGATCAGCCCCACTACTTTTCCGTCAGACAGTGCTTCGACCTCCTCTTTACTTACGTCAAATCCTACCACCTGAACCTGGTCTGACATTTCATTGCGCTCCAGTCCGTCAAGTGCCAGAAGCAGGGCATCTCCATTAGCGGCAAAACATCCCCTGATATCAGGATTTTTTGCAAATATATAATCTACAACATCGTCCTCCGTAATCTCTTCCGGACTGACTTCTTCCTGTGCTGCCGTATTCTCAGTCGTATCTGCTTCTAACTGATACGTTCCTGCATTGATCTCAGCGGCAATCGTCTGCTGCATCTCTCCCAGCTGATCCATATGATATACGCTGACCACCGACATATTTGGATGATTCGTCTGGATCTCTTCCGTAAATGCTCTTTCACGGGCGAGCGCCGCCATAGATTTGGAATCCTGTACAAACAGAACCACTTCTCCTTCATCGCCAACTGCTTCTGCAAGCTTTACGGCCGCTTCTCTGGCCGCCGCCTCATTGTCCGTTGAAACGGTTGCCATCACCCCCTGATAATCGCTTCCGGAGTCAAACGCCACGATCGGAATATCATTATCTGCAGCCATATCAAACTGTACTTCACACGCCTTTGCATCTGCAATAGAGATTCCAACAGCAATCGGAGATCTGTCGATATCCAGTTCCTCATCCAGAATATTCACCTGCTCATCTACATCATCTGCAACTTCCGGTGCATTATAGGATGCTTTCACCTTATCCTTGCCTTCATAACCCAGATTCGCATTGATATCGGCCACTGCCTGAAGTACTCCTTTTTCCACCTCATCCCAGTAAGCGCTTCCTTTTGCTTTCCCGATGATGGATATATAAGAACCTTTTTCCAGGTTCAGTCCATCTACATTGTTGTAAGCCGCCGGCTCTATCAGATTCAGCTTCCCCTGATATTCTTTCTCTTCCTTTTCCACATTCTGTTCTTCTTTGAGCTTCTTTTCTTCCTCGGTTTCCTGCGGTGCTGACTGACAAGCACTGACAAGCATCATGGCACTCAGCAGGACTGCTATCATTCTGCTTTTCCTTTTCATTCTCAATAATTCTCCCACATTTTTTGTTCTTATTCTTAACCTGCAAACGGTCTGTTTTCATATTGCCTCAATACACTATACACCAAAACGGTGAAAATTTGTTGAAATTTTTCTTAATTTTTCATACCATTTTCTACATTAATCCGGTTTTCTGTATCATCTGTATCTTCAAAAATGCACTGTCTCCTCTTGTATATTTTCACGTTTTGTATTATCATGTGTATAGACTTAATTCGTTTATGTCTATTTATACGAAAAAGGAGGGTACATACTATGGCACACGTAATTAGTGATGAATGTGTAAGCTGCGGTTCTTGCGAAGCTGAATGTCCAGTAGGAGCTATCTCTCAGGGAGCAGATCATTACGAAATCGATGCTGACGCTTGCGTAGATTGTGGCGCATGTGCTGCTCAGTGTCCAACAGGAGCTATCTCTGAAGGCTAGTCATATGAGAAAAGCAATTTAAAAGTACACTGCATGGATTCTCTGTGCAGTGTATTTTTTTAATATTTTTATATTTCCGACGTGTTCTGACGTATTTCCCATATTCGCATGTGGTATGATACACCTGTCCAGAGGACAACCATCAACAAGGGGGTATAGAGTAATGGGTAATAATGCATTAGAACAGCTCAAACGCGAAACCAAAGATGATGTCAGACTATACAACTGCATCAAAGAACTCTACGAACAGGGTGTGCCCTTCAATGAACTGAAAGCACTGATCCCGGACATCCGAAGAACCAGAGAACAGCTGTACATCAAACGCATGCTTGAGAACAACAATGAAGTGCTTCTTTCTATGATCAGTAAAGAAATGTCCTTTCTTCTGGATGCAAAAGAACGCCAGCAGGAAGAAGAATTCAAAAAACTGGACCAGCTTATCCGCCAGCAGCAATCCTTCCGGAAGTCTGCGGCGTCAGCCGGTCCCATAAAAAAGTTAAAACAGCTATTCCTGCCTGCTTAAGTTGGCAAACTTTGTATATTCGCCAAGCCAGGCCAGATTAACGGTCCCAACAGGGCCGTTTCTTTGTTTTGCAATGATAATCTCAGCCTGTTTCTTGAATTCAGAATCCTTATTGTAATACTCATCACGATAGATAAACATTACCACATCGGCATCCTGCTCGATCGCACCGGATTCCCTGAGGTCAGAAAGCATCGGCCGCTTATCCGGTCTGCTTTCCACTGCACGACTTAACTGCGACAGCGCAATGACGGGAACATTCAACTCTCTTGCCAGCCCCTTCAATGCACGGGAGATCTCCGATATCTCCTGTTGACGGGATTCAGAGCTTCTTCCTACACTTCCCGTCATCAGCTGCAGGTAGTCGATGATTATAATGTCAAGCCCATGCTCCAGCTTGTATTTTCTACACTTGGAACGAAGTTCTGAGATCGAGATTCCCGGTGTATCGTCAATGATCAGCTTCGATTTTCCGATCACACCTGCTCCCTCTATCAGCTTTTCCCAGTCAGAATCCTTCATATTACCGGTTCGAAGCGATTGTGCATCTACCTGCGATTCCAGTGAGAACAGACGATTTACGAGCTGTTCCTTCGACATCTCCAGACTGAATATGGCGACTGCTTTATTCTTCTTAAATGCAACATATTGTGCAATATTCAGTACAAAAGCCGTCTTTCCCATGGAAGGTCTCGCAGCAACCAGGATCAGGTCAGAGGGCTGCAGTCCGGATAATTTGTAATCCAGATCTATAAATCCTGTCGGAATTCCAGTCACTGTTCCTTTGTTTTTAGACGCCTTTTCGATTCGCTCCAGAGCATTCATGACAACCTGTCGGATCGGAACGTAGTCACCTGTGTTTCTTCGCTGAAGAAGTTCAAATACCGACTTCTCTGTATTCTCCAGAATTGCTTCCAGCGGTTCTTTTCCTGCATAGCAGGTATTCGCAATCTCTTCATTCAAACGAATCAGCTTTCGCATCAGAGACTTCTCTGCAACGATCTCCGCATAGTATTTTACATTTGCAGAGGTTGGAACTGCTGTTACAAGATCTTTCACAAATTCAAGGCTTGCGATCTCTGCAGGAACATCTTTCTCTTTCAGCCGTTCCTGCAGCGTAATCAGATCCACCGGTTTTCCCTCATTAAACAGTTCCACCATGGAATCAAAGATGACTCCATAGGCACTCTGATAAAAATCGGCACCGCTTACGATCTCCGCCGCTGTCATTATGGCATCCTTGTCCATCAGCATGGCACCTACAACAGACTGTTCCGCTTCCACGCTATGGGGCATGACTCTCTTTATAAGTGCCTCTTCCACGCCTTATCTCCTCCTAAGCTTCCTCTGTTACAACTACTTTCAGGTCTGCTGTTACCTTCGGATGCAGTTTGATTGGAACATTATGTGTTCCGAGAGTCTTTATTGTCTCCTTCAGCTGTACTTTTTTCTTATCAATCTCGAGACCAAGCTGCGCTTTTACTTCTTCTGCTATCTCTTTGGAAGATACAGAACCAAATGCTTTTCCGCCTTCTCCCATCTTAATGGCAACTTCAATCTTTCCTGCCTCAATCTTCTTTCCAAGCGCCGCTGCCTCTTCATACTGCTGCTGTGCGATCTTGTCATCATTCGCCTTTTTCAGTTTCAGATCGTTCAGATTCTTTCCGTTTGCTTCCAGACCTTTCTTTTTCTTTAAGATAAAGTTTCTTGCATATCCATCACTTACCTCAACAATATCGCCTTTTTTTCCAAGCGCTTTAACGTCTTCTGTCAATATTACTTTCATTCTAGATGTCTCCTCCTCCTATCATATCATCAATCACCTGTTTCAGACACGCAACTGCCTCATCCATATCCGTATGATTAAACTGGGCTCCGGACGCATTCATATGTCCTCCTCCTCCCAGACGTTCCATAATAATCTGAACATTCACCTCATCGATTGAACGCGCACTGACATAAATTCTTCCATTATACTCCGTAAGGACAAACGAAGCCTTCACTTCATTAATATCCAGAAGCTCATTGGCTGCCTGCGCTCCGATAATGGTTGGACTTTCTATGTGGAGGTTTACACCTTTTGCGATTGCAAACCGGTTGTAATACACCTCAGCACTGCTGATAATCTCAGCCTTTGCTCTGTACGATTCCATGTCATCACGGAACAGCTTGCGCACAAGTGTAATATCAGCACCACATCTTCGCAGAAACGCCGCCGCTTCAAAGGTACGAACACCGGTACGGTTCACAAAATTATTGGTATCGATCATAATTCCTGCATAAAGGCTGCTAGCCTCAATCTTCGGAATCTTAATCCCATCCACAATATACTGCAGTACTTCCGATACCATCTCACATGCAGATGATGCATACGGCTCAATATAGGAAAGCAGCGCATTGTCTATATTATCACTGCTTTGCCTGTGATGGTCAAGTACTACTATCGTTTTTGTCTTTTTCAGAAGCTCTTCGCATTCCGTCATCTGCGGGCGGTTGGTATCTACGACCACCACCATGGAATTCTCATCCGCCATATCGATTGCCTGCGCAGATGTAAGGAACAGCTCTTCCGGATAATCCGGATCCTTTTCAAACAATTCATACAACGGACGTAAGGACGCTGACACCTCATTGATCACAATGTACGCTCTCTTTTCCAGTGCTGCTGCCGCGCGATAGATTCCCATCGCTGCTCCAAATGCATCCACATCGGTAAGCTTATGTCCCATAACAAAGATCTTGTCTTTGACGGTAATGAATTCTCTGAGTGCTTCCGCTTTTACACGGGCTTTTACACGGGTATTTTTGGAAGTCTGTTCACGCTTTCCTCCAAAGTAAGTCACCCCGCGGCAATCCTTGATTACAGCCTGATCCCCGCCTCTTGCCAGAGCAAGATCGATTGCAACACGTGCATAGTTATAGCTCTGCGCATAAGACTCGCTGCTGAGTCCAAGGCCGATACTTAAAGTAGCCGGGATTCCGTTTCCGATATTGACATTCTTCACATCCTCAAGCAGAGAAAACTTATCCTCCTCCAGCTCTTTAAAATATGACTTTTTAATAGCAATAAAATACTTGTCATTCTCAAGCTTTTTGACGATACCATCTACTTTGGCAATATACTTATTGATCTTTCTGTCGACAAGCGCGATCAAAAGAGACTGGCGTACTTCCTCCACACTGTCAATCACTTCATCGTAATTATCAATATAGATCAGTCCGGCGACCATTCTCTGCTCTTCATTTTCCCGGAGTGCCTTATTCAGATTTGTCACATCCTTCAGATATACCGCTATGAAATACTCTTTTTCCTTTGGCATCTCCATAAGCGGCTCCATCTCGCTGAATCCCTCCACCGAGATCTTTCTGAGCTCAGCTTCATACTCCTTGTCCTCATAGTACACATCCATAAGTACTTTTTCGTCGGGATTTTTCGGGAAAATACTTTTATTCAGTTCCGGAATATACTTGCTGATGTACGCCTCTCCCTTCGGCTTCCCACCCAGGATCGCCTCAAACTGATCGTTCATCCACAATGCTTTTCCATCATCCAGAAGAATTGCATAAGGCACAGCCAGTTCCCAAAGCAGCGTATTCTGGATAATTCCATACTGGGCAGCAAATTCCACCAGATCTTTCATGATGATAGACTTACTGTAAAAGTACAAAACTGCTATCATGGCAATATAGATCAATACAAACACCAGCATCAAAAGTCCGGCGTTTCTGTCAATCTCATAGATCCAGATATTCATTGCCATAAGGAGCAATGCCATGATTGCCGGCCATTGTATATACAGCTTCAGCTGTCCCTTCAGCTTAAACCGTACCTTTCCCTCTTCTTTTTTCTTTTCTACCATAACCTCGCCTCAAAATTCTTGTTTGATCAAAAACGCCTCACACGTTTTTGAAACACTATGTTCCCAACTATGCATTTAGAGTCATTATATCACCTTTTTTGCGAAAATAAAAGACGGGAAATCCCATACTTTCTATCGGTGCAATTTCCCGTCTTTTTCCTTCGTATTTCTGTATTTTATTAATTATTCATCATAACCATTCGGATTCTGGGACTGCCATCTCCAGGTATCCTCACACATCTCTTCCAGTCCGCGCTCCGCTTTCCATCCAAGCACTTGTGCTGCTTTCGAAGGATCTGCATAACACATGTCAATATCTCCGGCCCGTCTTGGTTTGATCTCATACGGAATCTCTTTTCCGCAGGCCTTACCGAACGCCTTTACCATATCCAGCACGGAATAGCCCACACCCGTTCCGAGATTGATGATATCCAGCCCCGGATTGGTAAATATATAATTGATTGCTTTCACATGTCCGATCGCAAGGTCTACCACATGGATATAGTCACGTACACCCGTTCCGTCAGGTGTATCATAGTCATTGCCAAACACACCCAGCTTTTCAAGTTTGCCAACTGCAACCTGTGAGATATAAGGCATCAGGTTGTTTGGAATTCCCTTTGGATCCTCTCCGATCCTTCCGCTTTTATGTGCCCCAACCGGATTAAAATAACGAAGCAGGATCACATTCATATCCGGGTTTGCCTTCTGCACATCCGTCATGATCTGTTCCATCATAGATTTGGTCCATCCATATGGATTGGTACACTGTCCCTTCGGGCATGCTTCCGTAATCGGAATCTCCTCCGGGCTTCCGTATACTGTTGCAGACGAACTGAACACGATATTCTTCACTCCTGTCTGCTTCATTACATCCATCAGGGTCAGTGTTCCGGTTATATTATTACGGTAGTATTCCAATGGCTTACGAACAGATTCACCTACTGCTTTCAGAGCCGCACAGTGAATGACCGCATCAATTCCTTCCGCTTCAAACATCGCCTTCAAAGCAGCTTCATCCATTACATCGCCCTCATAAAAAGCAACCTCTTTTCCGGTGAGTTCTTCTACTCTTCTGACAGACTCTCTGGATGAATTACAGAGGTTATCATATACAACCACCTCATATCCTTCATTCAAAAGCTCTACTGCTGTATGACTTCCTATGTAACCGGCTCCTCCGGTAATCAATATCTTCGCCATGCTTCTACCTCCTAGATGTTACTGTATTTTTTAATAATCTCCTGCATAGTATACCACTTTTTCTCCATATCTTCAACCAGCTTGAACTGTGTACGGCATCTGTCCAGGTTCTGGTTTTCGCGGTGTATCTTAAAATAAATATCCCCCTGAAGATAATCCGTCAGGAAACGCATTCCACATTCATAGGTCATGACCTTTGCTCCCATCGGCATCAGTTCAATCTCCTTTTTTGTGAGCTGTCCGCCGCATCCTTCGATAAATCCCTTTGCGTACAGTTCAAACAGTTCCATACTGCAGGATACCTTACTCAGATCCTGCTCATCTTCTGCAGCGGTACTGGCACCAAATCTGATCGAATCGCCAAAGTCATTCATTGCAAGTCCCGGCATAACCGTATCCAGATCGATCACACAGACTCCTTTTCCGGTCTTGTCATCAATCATGATATTATTCAGCTTGGTATCATTATGGGTAACACGCAGCGGCACTTCTCCTCTTTCCATCAGCTCTGAAAAATAATTGGCTACATCTTCCCTCTCCAGAACAAACTGTATTTCTTTCTGCACGTATGCCGCTCTTCCCATCACATCTTCTTCCACCGCTTTTTTAAATACCGCGAACCTTGCTCTGGTATCATGAAATCCTTCTATGATCTCATGAAGGGTATCTGCCGGATAATCTGCAAGCAGACACTGAAACTTTCCAAATGCAACTCCACTTTCATAAAAGTGTTCCGGATTTTCCACCTGGTCATAGCTGGTTGCATTGGTAATAAATTTATAAGATCTCCAGTAATCTCCGCAGGAATCCACATAATACGGTTTTCCATCGACCGCAGGGATGATATTCAATGTTTCCCGTTCCGGATCTCCTCCGTTTTCAATGATCTTCTTTCGAAGAAAAGAAGTAACTCCGACAATATTTTCCATCAATTCTATCGGTTTTTTGAACGTCTTCGTGTTCATTCTCTGAAGGATCACTTTCACCTGACCCATATCTGCAATATCAAATACCAGCAGATACGTGTCGTTAATATGTCCGCTTCCGTACGGACATTCTTTCACCAAAATCCCCTCATATTGAAAATGTGCGATTACCTCATCTCTCTGTTTTCTTGTCACGTGAGCCATTAGACTTCCTCCCACAGATGTTCGGGGTAACGGCCTTCCTCTTTCATTTTCCGAATTGCTGCTACAACCACCGGTTTATCTTCTTTATAGGTTACGCCATACCATTTATCCACAGATGTAAGAACTGCAACCGTTGCTTTCTCCTCGCCCAGCAGATCACTGACAACTGCCGGAAGGAAATATTCACACTTCATAGGATTTGCCTTAAGTCCGTTATCAAGAAATCCCGGGAACCTGTCCCTGATCTCCTCCAGGATACTTCTCGTAAATCCCCACATATTCATGGAAACCGTCGTATCTGCCGGTACATATGTCCATGTCTGTCCGTCATCTTCTGTATATGCGATTCCATCGTCGCGTTTTTCGATCCGTGTACGTTCATGAATCGCGATCAACTCTCCGTTTTCATTCATATCACAGATTCCGCGGGCTACATGTCCGTTGTCCGTTACTGTATTTCCCAGATGATAACCGACCATTGTATACCTGTATTTATCATCATCCTCATGGGATGCAAGATAATCATAGATCAGCCGGAAAGCTTCCTGTCCATAATAATCGTCTGCATTGATCACCGCAAACGGACCCTCGATCTGATCAATACAGCTGAGTACCGCGTGTGCGGTTCCCCATGGTTTTACGCGTCCTTCCGGAACCTCATACCCTTCCGGAAGATCGGTAAGCTCCTGATATACGTACGAAACATCCATATAGCGGGAAATTCTGTTTCCCACACGTTCTTTAAAATCCGCTTCCAATTCACGCTTGATGATAAAGATTACTTTTTCAAATCCTGCTCTTCTGGCATCATACATGGAAAAATCCATAATGATATGTCCATCATCATCCACAGGATCGATCTGCTTTAATCCTCCATAACGACTTCCCATTCCTGCCGCCATAATGACTAATACTGGTTTTTTCATCATTCTACCTCCGGACTGTTAATTTAACTGAATTTCACTTATATTTATTGTATTACAAAGGGGCTTTAATTTCTTTATCTTATAGAATTCTTAATTTGCACAATCCACTTACCGGATTACTTCAGACAGAGCAGCTTCATCCGCAACCAGTGTCACATCATTGTGCATCTGAAGAATCGATGCCGGGACCTTCGGTGTCACCGGCCCGAAAAATGCCTTCTTCACAATCTCGGCCTTATCCTCACCACTTACAATGACCAGGATCTTCTTTGCATGCATGATCGTCTTGATTCCCATCGTATACGCCTGACGCGGAACCTCATCCGCTGAAGCAAAGAATCTCTTGTTGGCTTCAATGGTACGCTCCTGAAGATCCACGCAATGTGTTTCCTTCTCGAACGCTTCATCCGGTTCATTAAATCCGATATGTCCGTTGTGCCCAAGCCCAAGAAGCTGAAGATCAACCCCGCCAAGCGAATGAATCAATTCTTCATATCTTCTGCATTCTTTCTCGCTGTCTGCCTCCATGCCGTTCGGAAGATGCGTGTTCACCGGGTTAATGTTCACCAGGTCGAAAAGATGTTGATGCATAAAATAATAGTAACTCTGATCATTCGTTACCGGAAGGCCCTTATATTCATCCAGATTCACTGTTGTCACTTCCGAAAAATCAAGATCTCCCTTCCGATACCATTCGACCAGCTGCTCATAAGTACCGATCGGTGTGGATCCTGTTGCCAGACCCAGCACGCAATTTGGCTTCATAATCACCTGCGCCGATAAGATATTGGCAGCTTTTCTGCTCATCTCTTTGTAATTTGCTGCTTTGTAAATTTTCATAAAACGTTACCTCCCAAATCTGCTCCTTATTTTTTTACAATCTTTGCCGTGGCAAAATATTCCGGCATATGAAAACTCGGCACTTCGCTTCTGATCGGAGCATAAGACGCATAATGCTCTACTGCCTGTGTCTCAGATATCTTGTAAAAATTACATGCAAAACTGCTTCCTTCTCCCAGCTTCAATGGTCCGTATATCATCTCCAGGATCCTGACAGGAATCCGAAGACTCACGCTCCACTGTTCCTCTTCCATCACTGCTCTGCATGCAAACGCTTCCATCTCCTCCGGCTTAAAATAAGTGCGATATATTCTCTTTTGACCATAGGCAGCCAAAAGAGCCCCATTAGCGTTGAACTCAAAATTAAGATATGTGGCATGATCTCCCCGCTCATTTCCAGGTTCAAACATAAAAAAAGCTTCCATTGCACTATCCCGATATACCGGATCCTGATGATTCTCATAAGTGCGAAGTGGATCCTTTTCTTCACATACCATCTTAAGATAGAATCCATCTCCCGGTATAAATCCCAGGTAGCCATATGTATCCGGGATCTTTCTGGTTCCCCACAACAGACATTCCACCTTAAAAGGACACAATGTTTCCAGCTCGTCAACACTTGTAATCATCTGAACTTCCATAGACAACTTCCTCCAACTTCTTCCGGTTCATTGTTTTTCATATGCAGTTTTATGATTTAAATTTATCAAAAATAAAACATAAAAACAAGATTGTACAAATGCAAAGACATAAAAATACAAAAAAAACAGTCAATCGTGCTACCGAAAGACTGTTTCTTTTACATTTACATTCTATTAGTCCTGTACGTATGGCATAAGAGCGATATGACGTGCTCTCTTGATTGCAACAGTAAGAGCTCTCTGATGTTTTGCACAGTTTCCTGTAATTCTTCTTGGAAGAATCTTTCCTCTTTCAGAGATATACTTTCTTAACTTTGCTACATCCTTGTAATCGATCTCGTTATTCTCTTTTCCACAGAATACGCACACTTTTTTTCTTCTGCGTCCGCCGCCTCTTCTCTTGAAGCCGCCTTCCGGACGATTTCCTTTATCGTAAGCCATTGCTTTTACCTCCTTATTCACTAAGTATTCAGCGCCTAATTAAATGGTAATTCCTCATCAATTCCATCTGGAATATTCATGAAGCCGTCGCCCGCATCAGAAACTGGTGCCGGAGTCGGTGATGGAGCAGCAGCACGGAAACCTCCCGCATTTGCATCACTTACGGATTTGCTTTCAGCAAATTCCTGATCCTCAACAACAACATCTGTTGTATATACCTTCTGTCCGTCTCTGTTCGTATAACTGCCTGTCTGGATACGTCCGGTAACAATTACCTTCAGTCCCTGACGGAAATACTTTTCAGCAAATTCTGCGCTTTTTCCAAAGGCCACGCATCCGATAAAGTCTGCGGACTGGTCTCCGTCATTACCACGTCTGAATCTGCGATCTACAGCCAGTGTATATCTGGCAATTGCCATAGAGCTCTCACCCTGTGAATATCTCACTTCCGGATCTCTTGTCAAGCGTCCCATCAAAATTACTTTATTCATATAATACCTCTACTTCCCGCTTATGCATCCTGTCTAACGCATAAATATCTGATAACATTGTCCATGATGCGAATTCTCTTTTCAACTTCGCCTGGAGTCTCAGCATCAGACTCGAAGTGGATGAAATAGTAATATGCTTCTTTCATCTTCTGAATCTCGTAAGCTAATCTCTTCTTACCCCATTCATCAACGTCAGAGATCTGACCACCGAAACGTTCAACTAATGCTTTTACTTTTTCGATAACCTGTGCTCTTTCGTCATCTTCGATTTTTGCACTGACAACAACAGCTAATTCATATTTGTTCATGTCGTCCTGCACCTCCTTCTGGTCTTTTGGCCCCCGCTCAACTTATGTGGGAGCAAGGATTTCGTCGTTGTAACTGACGATATTTATTGTATCACGATTAATGATGATACCATAATTTCTTGCCTGTTTCAAGCCTTTTTCTTTAAATCTTTTGTATTTTTTTCCACAAGTTTTCTGGTGATCATGATCTGATGACCACATCCCACACATTTCAGCCGGAAGTCAGCTCCGACCCTTAAGATCTCCCATTCTTTACTTCCACAGGGATGCGGTTTCTTCATCGTTACGATATCTCCTACTTCGTATGTATAATTATTCTTCATCATAATCCGGTACACACTCCTCTTCCTTCACTCCACGGACCACAAACCGGTGATTGTCACTGGCACTGGTGCAGGTTGACAGCGTTATGATCGTATCTTCCGTTGTCACCTCCACTCCGGTGTCATACAGGGCCGTCTGTCTTGTCATATCAAGAAACGCCAGATAGTCTTCTTCCGATGCAAAGGATGTCAGATAAGTGTCCGACGTATCCTCTACCTGTCCAACAGAAAAGATCCGATAAGTGATTCTTCTCCCGTCCGGTGTATAGATATAAAAACACGGATTTGCCTCCCAGAACTCCTTATCCTCATAATCCTGAAGATGCCGGAACATGGAACCATCCTTCATGCGATGTCCATATATGATCGAATTACGGTCTGAAAAGTCCGCCTGATTCCCTGCATTCAGAAAAATTGCGCCCAGCGTATTCTCATTTGCAGAAAATGTTTTCTTCAGATACGTTTCATTGTCGTCCGTCTGTACGATCGGATAGCTGATCTCAGATGGCTCCGGTGTAAATCTGATCCAGCCGATCGTATCCGGATTAATCTTCAGAAGTTCCTCAAAATCTACCCGAAAATCATCTTCCGAATCCCCGTTATCGCTCTCGGTAACAGCAAGCTTTCTTATCTTATCATATTCGCTTCTTCCGTCATAATATCCTTTCATAATCTTAAACAGCTGAAATGCCGATACGCAGAACACAAAAACTGCTATCACAAATATCAGGCCGGATGCCAGACTGCCCTTTTTCTTTTTTCGTCTTCCTCTGTGATGTCTTTTATGATTCATAGCTTTCCTTTCTCAACCTCTCCAAAAATCTACTGGTCTGAATCTACTTCTGTTCCATAATCTCAACGATCGTTTTCTCCGTCTGCACCATACCAGGTGATGCGATCATTCCCATATGTCTCATGGTGTCTTCCGGTGTCTTCCCGTTGATTCCGTGGATCGCTTCTATGCAGATCCCTGCAAGTGCCATGTCCACAGACCGGAAAGCAGCATCCACCGCAACAATCCCCTTCATGGTACACCCATGATTTCCTCCGTCGCAGATCATGCCGGTAAGCCCGCTTGCCATATTCTGTATTACCCTTCTGACTGTATCTCCATCCGCATGTCTGAGATAAGCAAGCCCGCATGCCATTCCAGTCCCGGCTGCAATGCCGCATCCACAGAATGCCGACAGTTTTCCGGAATATTCCTTAATATACATCGTGATCAGATAACTAAGTGCCGTCGCTCTGATCAGCATCTCCTCGCTGATCTCGTCCTGATGTACTCTCTGGTACGCATAAAGCGGCATCGTTGCAATAATCCCATGAGCACCACTGCCGGTAATGCTCATCGCCGGTCTGCCAAGCCCAAGCACTCTTGCTTCGATTGCTCCATTACACAGAAGCTGCGCCGTCTTTAACGCATCTTTCGATATCTGGCGTCTTCCGTTTTCCTCATAAAACCGCTTTGCAAAGACAGCACGGTCAGAATCAAGACCTTCTTCCAGAAGCTCCAGATTCATGGTAAATGCTTTTTTAATAAAACAGATCTCCTCTATCGGAACGTGATCCACATAATCCAGAATCTCACTCAGAAGATATCTGTGAATCACCGGTATCTTTTCTGTACTTTCACGTTTTTCTTCCGGTTCTTTCTTCCGGAAAATACATTCTCCGTTCTTTTCAATTTCCGTTATATTCGTATGTGCATCCCGAATGTGCACCGTACATACATCGTTCTTTGTCTCGACCGTTGCGTCAATCGTAATCTCTGATCCGATATGATCCAGTACCGCCTCTATGATCCCTTCCTCTACCAGTCTCGCTGCCCGTTCATCATCTTCCGGCGTGATCTCTGACAGAGATTCCAGACCTTTCTCTGCATCTGCCGCAACCGCTCCAAGCGCAGCTGCATACAGATTCCCATACCGTGCTGAGTTCGGAATTCCGCAGGTATATGCATTCTTATACATACCCGAATTCAGTGCTACACGGACATGTCTGATCGCACCGCTGGTATACTGTCTTGCACTCGCAACCGCATACGCGATTGCCCCCGGTTCCGTTACCCCAAGAGCAGGTTTCATATCCTCCATAATCAGCCTGGTCAACTCTTCCATATTCTCCCTCCCGCTTCAAGATTCAATGCAAACATTATATCACAACTCTTCCAAAATAAAACGAAAGCACTCTTAAATTCTTTATAAAAATTTATAGACATTTAATTGACTTCATCTTCTGCCGGCGTATCATATTATTTATAAATTTCAGGAAGGTGGTTTATTTTGAAAGAAAAATTAATTCGTTTCATGTACGGAAGGTACGGTATAGATTCCCTGGGCAAGCTGCTGATCGCGGCGGCACTGATACTGATGCTGATTGCCGGATGGACAAACAGCTCCGTCCTTTCCATATTATCCTGGTTCTGTATCATCTATGCATATTTTCGGATGTTATCCAGAAACGTATACAAACGTTCATCCGAAAACCAGTGGTATCTGAGCAAAACAGCAAAGATCCGCAATTTCTTCTCCCGACAGAAATACATGATGCAGCAGAGAAAGACACATCATATCTACAAGTGCCCGACCTGTCATCAGAAGATACGTGTTCCAAAAGGCCGCGGGAAGATCGAAATCAGTTGTCCAAAATGTCAGACAAAATTCATAAAAAAGAGTTAACAGGGAGAAATTATGTTTGGATATATCTCGATCAATAAAGCCGAAATGAAGTTCAAAGACTACGATATCTATCACTCTTACTATTGTGGTCTTTGCAAATCTCTTAAGAAATGTTATGGTATAAGAGGTCAGATGACTTTATCCTTCGACATGACATTTCTCGTCGTTCTTCTTACCGGTCTCTATGAGCCGGATACCAGCATCTCTTCTGCCAGATGCATTGCTCATCCTTTTGAAAAGCATCTTACAAGAACCAATGAATTTACAGACTATGCTGCTGCAATCAACATGGTTCTTACTTATTATAAATGTGAAGATGACTGGGAGGATGAACGAAAAAAGAAAGGCTATGCAGCCGCCAGACTTCTTCAGTCCCGAGTTGAAAAAGTCAGAGAAAAGTATCCTCAAAAAGTTCAGCTCATTGCATCTGATTTAAAAAAGCTTTCTGAATTGGAAAAGAAAAATGAACAAAACATAGATCTGATGGCCGGGCTGTTCGGCGATATTATGGCAGAGATCTTTGTCTACTGTCACGACGAATGGGAGACTTCCCTTCGCAAAATCGGTTTCTTTCTCGGCAAGTTTATCTATCTGATGGATGCTTATGAAGATGTAGAAAAGGATATTCACTCCGGAAGCTACAATCCTTTAAAAGAATCATTTCTTACAAATGAAAACTTTGCAGAAGACTGCCGGGAACTATTGACACTCATGATGGCTGAATGCTCCCGTGAATTCGAGAAACTGCCCATTCTGCTGCATGCAGATATTTTGAGAAATGTGTTATATTCCGGTGTATGGTGCCACTATACGACTGTAACTGCCAGACGAAGGGAAAAGCAGAACGACAATACACATTCTGACACCACAAAAACAAATACAGGAGATCACATACAATGACAGACCCTTACAGCGTACTGGGCGTTAGTCGAACAGCCTCAGATGAAGAAATAAAAAGAGCATACCGCAAATTAAGCAGGCAATATCATCCTGATGCCAATATCAACAATCCGAACAAAGATCAGGCAGAAGCTAAATTCAAAGAAGTTCAGCAGGCATATCAGCATATCATGCACGAACGTGAATATGGCACTTCCGGCAGCTCCTATACTTCCGGAGGCCAGGGCGGTTACACAGGCGGTTACGGTGACTTTGGCGATTTTGGCGGCTATGGACCATTCCGCGGTTTCTATGGACAGTACCGTCAACAATCCGGCCCACAGGCCTCAGACAATGAAGAGGACCTTCATATGAAGGCAGCGGCCAACTTTATCAACAGCGGGCACTATCAGGAAGCACTGAATCTGCTAAATGGAATTCAGACTCACAATGCACGCTGGTATTACTACAGTGCACTTGCCAATTCCGGAATGGGCAATAACGTAATCGCACTTCAGCACGCAAAAGAAGCACTGCGGCTGGAGCCAAACAATTATGAATATCAGATGCTGGTTCGCAGATTCGAAAGTGGTGGAACCTGGTATCAGCAACGGCAGAATCCTTACGAAACAACCTTCACTACCGGCAGTGATTGCTGCATGAAGCTTTGCCTTGCCAACATCATCTGCAACCTGTGCTGTGGCAGCGGATTATGCTGTGGCGGAGGAGGACCTATGCCGGGAGGAAACGGATTTATATAAGAAAGGAGTGCGCCGATTATGTTGGATTATTTAGTTTTGTACCAAAGCGAATCCGGCAATACAAAAAAAGTTGCCGCAACAATCTTTTCCCATCTGCCGGGCAACTCCAAAGACCTGATTGATATCACAACAGACAAGACGATTCCTGAAGCCAGAATCTATTTCATCGGCTTCTGTGTACACCAGGGCAGCTGCAGCATGGAAATCATGGATTTTCTGAGCAGTCTGAGCGGAAAACTGATCGCTCTGTTCGGCACATGCGGAATGGGAGATTCTCCTTCTTATTACAGAGGAATCGAACAGAGGGTCAGCGCATGGATCGAATCCGACAATGAATACCTCGGATCTTTTATCTGTCAGGGAAAGATGCCGCAACAGGTCCGCCAAAAATATGAAGCAAAAAGAACCTCAGCAAATGCTGACCAGATCGACCGGTTTATCCGCAACTTTGATCAGGCGCTGATTCATCCGGACAGTCTGGATCTGGAGCATGCCAAGGTATTTACGGAAAAAATACTGAAAAAAATTTCAGGCAGACGTATATAGGGAGAGCTGATTCTCCCTTTTATTTTTCATAGAGAAACCGTATGTATCCATATATCTGCGCAAAATCAATCACACATTCTCCCTGAAATATCCGTACAGGTACAGAATCCCCAAATCCATATATCACCGGAAGTTTCTCCTGCTCCAGATCATAGACAACAATTTTTCTTGCATCCGGATCTACAATCCAGTATTCCCGCACTCCCGCATTCATATATTTTGCCTGTTTGATCCCCATATCTTTCTTTCTGGTTGCTTTCGAAAGAATCTCAACAACAAGATCCGGTGCTCCATACAGGCAATGCCGAAGGATTTTCTCTCGGTCGCAGATCACAAACACATCTGGCTGAACTATCGTCTTATCATTACAATCCAGCTGGACATCCGCAGGCGACTGAACCGCAATACATCTTCCCTTCTTTTCCATAATATATTCCCGAAGCGCCCGCCAGATCTCTCCGCATAACATCTGATGAATCATTGATGGTGCACCCATATCGTAGATCACTCCATCAATCAGCTCCACCCTTCGTTCCTCCGGAATTGCATAGTAATCTTCCAGAGTATAATCACCAGGCTTCCTTTCCACATGATATTCCGTCCGGGATTCCCGCATCATACAGGTTCTCACATATTCCGGGTTCTCCTCCGATATCTCCGTCGAAAACACACGTTCCAACGCACGAAGCGTTTCATACCTCGGTGTTCTGGTGATCCCACTGAAAATCTTCTGCACTGTCCCGAGTGGTACCTGCGACAACTTTGCGATCTGCTCACAGCTATAGCCCATCTGTATCTTTTTTTCTTTCATTTCATCCAGTGTCATAACAATCACTTCCTGTTATATTGATGATTCATATTTTACTACCATTTTTCCATCTGTTCAACCATTTTACACTCTCATTTATTCCATTTTCATTCCATAATTATTCTTTCAGCTTTTTTCTAGAGGTTTCCTGTAACACAAAAATCTCAGGAATAATTCATTCCTGAGATTTTAAAGAGGCGCCAACCAGATTTGAACTGGTGATAGAGGTGTTGCAGACCTTTGCCTTACCACTTGGCTATGGCGCCATATCATATTAAACTATTTCTAAATGCTTATATAGTATAACAAATCTTTCATATTAAGTCAATATGAAAATTCATCTCTTCACGCAATTTTCCAGGGAAGGGGATCCGGGCTTTACGCCCGGATCCAATGAAAAAAACACTTTATGTTAGTCAAGGGATATTTCCGTTTATCGATTATTGTCCTACTGTGATGCCTGCATCCTCATATACCTTAGGCATGATTTCGAACTCGCTCTTACATTTTGCTGTCCACTCTTCGCTGCTGAGGAAGATAGCGTTAGAATACTGATCAGCCAGGAATTTCTGGTATTCTTCACCCTCAATAACTTCTTTGAATGCTGCTTCCAGAACATCGATTACTTCCTGCGGAGTATCCTTTGGAGCATGATATCCACGATACATAGCTACTGTTGCGTCGATTCCGATCTCTTTTGCAGTCGGAACATCCGGGAAATCCGGTAATCTTTCTTCTGTCATAGTACAGATCAGTTTTACTTCATCAGCTGCAACTGCAGAAGCGATGTCGATAGGTCCACATACGATTGCATCTACGTCGCCATTCTTAAGAAGAAGGTCAAATCCACCACCAGATGTATTTGGAACAAGGTTTACTTCGAGACCTGCTTTTGTACAGAAGTCTGTGATTGCGATATGAGCAACACCACCTGCGGAACCGGTACCGATGTTAACTTCACCCGGGTGAGCCTTGCAGTAATCGATGAATTCTTCAATGTTTGTGTAACGATCTTCTTCCGGACGGATAAAGATTACGTTGGAGTCATAGTTAACTGCACAGATCTGAGCAACATCTTCGTATGTAATATCTGCATAGTTATTGGACTTCATAGTTGCAAGAGAACTCAGAGACATGATGATTGTATAACCATCTGCATCTGCCTCCATAAACTGCTGGAATGCAGTTGCTGTAGCTGCACCACCGATATTCTGTGGAACAACAGATACTCCCAGAACTTCACCAACTTCTGTTGCCAGGTAACGAGCAATAACATCTGATCCGCCGCCGGTCTCTGTCGGGATGATCATTGTGATATCTCTTTCCGGGAACGTAGTTTCTGTTGTTTCTGCTTCGCCTTCGCTTTTCTCCACTTCAGGAACTTCTTCACTCTCGGCTGGAATACCATAATGATAGTCAGGATCCAGAACACATTCGGAATGAAGCGGAAGAAAATCCCCCAATCACCTTTTGACATTACAAGCGCAGAGCGTAAGTTCTTCTCACAGAGCTGTCCCAGCACAACACCCAGTATCGCTGCTGCCGGTGACAGTCCAACTTTCTCCATTAAGAAGCCTATTACACCCATTGCTACCATAACTAAGATTGCAAACGTTCTGTTACTGGATGAATACGTACCAATAATACAGACAACCAATACAATCGGAACCAGAATACGGTTATCTACTTCCAGAATCTTCGCAAAGAACTTCGCCATCGTTATTGCCATGATGAACATCGCAATATTTGCAACAAACATGAATACATAGATTCCATTTACTGCTTCTGATGAGCTCTGGAAGATTGTAGGTCCACAGATAACTCCATGAAGTGCAAGTGCACTGATAATAACTGCTGCAGTCGGATCACCAGGAACACCAAGTGCAAGTGCAGGAACCAGGGTTCCTCCTACCGTTGCGTTGTTCGCCGACTCAGGTGCCGCAATACCTTCCCATACACCGGTACCAAATTCTGCTTTACGCGGATTGCTGTTTTTCTCTGTCTCATATGCCACAAACGCAGAGATCTGTGCGCCGGCTCCCGGAAGGACACCGATGAACATACCAATCAGAGAACTCCTTGCGATCGTCTTGTGGATCCTCTTGCGAATTTCCCTCGTCGGGAAGATATGCTTCAGCTCCTGCTTATTTCCTTCCAGATTCTTCATACGAAGGATCTGCTTCATAAGCTCACAGAGTCCGAAGATACCGATCAGAACCGCGATGACATCATAACCACTCATCAGTTCGTCCACACCAAAGGTCAGACGCTTTGTACCGGTCAGATAATCCGTACCTGTACCTGCAAGCAGGATACCGAAAGCCGCTGAGATGATACCCTTCAAAAGGTTATCATCCGTACCTGCAATTACACACAATCCGAAAATGGAAAGTACAAAGTATTCCGGATATGCAAACTTCACTGCGATCAGTGAAAATGCACTACAACCTAAAAGTAATAATATAGAACCAATAATACCACCGATAAATGAACTGTATGCAGAGATACCGATTGCCTGTCCCGCATATCCTTTCTTTGCCAGTGGATAACCATCATTCGCCGTCATGATTGCTGCCGCCGTTCCCGGAACCTTCATCAGGATCGCAGCAATCGAGCCACCGTATACAGCACCTACATAGATTCCGACCAGCACCGCCATGGATGGCAGCGTTGCCATCTTCGCTGTAAAAGACGTCAGGATCGCTACCGCCATCGTAGCTCCAAGTCCCGGAATCGCTCCTACGATAATTCCCGCAAAAGTAGAAAAAACGCAAAGGACATAATCAAACGGAGTCAATGCTGAAAATACTGCTAAAAAGTCTGCCATATGTTTTCTCCTCCTTATCTACATCATCTTTTTCTTAAAAATAGAACATTCTCGGAATCTGAACCTTCAGAATCATAACAAAGAATATGTAGATAACCACAACCGATACTACAGAAACAATCGCAAGCACATGCGGTTTTCTGACTCCGTTCATGAACATGGTTGCGATCAGGAACACAATCGTCAGAACCTCAAAACCAACCGTCGGAAGTAATAACGCGTATGCAATCATCAGTATGATCGTAATCACAAGATGGACGATACTTGACTTATTCCCCTTCATGCTCTGAATTCCTGCCTGAACCTTTGCTTTTTCTGTCTCGATGTAGGAGTTTCCGTCCGCATCTACCTTCTTGATCCAGCCCTTCCAGATCACTGTTGCCAGGAACCATACTGCCGATATGATAAAGAATATGGCAATCAACTTCGGAAACACTTCCGGTCCGATCACCGACAGGTTCGAGTAATCCGGATATGCGTTTACCTCATTGAGAATGTACCCACCCATAACGAGCAGCACAATCGCTAATATCGTATCTCCTAACACAAAAACACCTCCTTCTTTTGTTGCTTTATTAAATAGTTTCGAAACCGGTTAACATATTTTATTTTTAAGAAGCCGTCACAACAGCTTCTTCCTACTATGGATAATACCATTATTGAGCTTTTTTTGCAACATTTCTCGTTTTATTTCTTTATTTTTAGTCACAATACACAATATGATTTTTTGTATTTTGTGAAAATTTCTGTGTTTTAATTAAATGACGTGTTTCGCAACCGTTTTCATCGTTCCATTTTCAGAAAAATAACACTTTTCACATTTTTCCTATGGTTTTAGTAAAGATTATACAGAATCATCCTTTTTGTCAATATTATTTCTGATATCCATTGTTTTTTATTCTATACCTAGCGGATAACTATGTTTTTTATGAGACGGAATGATACTCCATACATTACAACAGGAACGGCTGCCGTTCTATCCTGCAGCCGTCCCTGCTCACTCTATATCAGGGATCTCATATGATACCCCTCTTCTCTTGCAGCATTCATTTCTTCTGCATAGAGGAAACATCTCACCTTACGTTCTCCATATTCATACAGTTCCGGTACTTCCTGAAAGCATCTTTTTTGTGCATATTTGCAGTTATCTGCATACGGACACCCCGTCGTCTTCTGAAGCGACACAGCCTCTTCCTGAACCGGTATTTTTTTCTTCTCTCTGCCGGTCAGCTTTACCTTTTCTCCCGCCAGGAACAATGCTTTGGTATAAGGATGCCATGGTTCCTCCACAAGAGACCTGCATGATCCCTCTTCCACCATCCATCCCACATATACCACTCCCAGGACATCACTGATCCTGCTCATCAGTGACAAGTCATGGCTGATAACCAACATTGACAGGTGTTCTTTTTTCTTCATCTCGTTCAGCAGATGCACGAGCTGTTCCTGCACCTGGATATCCAGACCCGTAAAAGGCTCATCGCACACCAGAAGCTCCGGCGACATCAGAAGTGCTCTGGCAATCATGATCCTCTGAAGCTGTCCTCCGGACAATTGTTCAGGACGATCCCACAGTCTTGATTCTTCTATTCCCACCTCTGTAAGCATGGCAGCAACTTTCTCATGCACCTCTGCTTTATCGATCATTCCTCTTGCGACCAATGCTTCTCTCAGGTTCTCATACACGGTCATTGACGGATTCAGCGCCTGATATGGATTCTGGAATATCATCTGCATCTTCCGGCTGAAGGCTCTTCGCCTTTTCCCAGATAACCGGTCAATCCTCTCTTTTTCCCAAAAGATACTTCCTGCATCCGGCCGATAGATTCCCAGCATGGTACATGCAAGCGTGCTTTTTCCACACCCGCTCTCTCCCACCAGACCGTATGTCTGATGCCTGCATATCTTCAGAGAGACGGAATGCAGAACTTCCTTTTTCTGAAACTTTTTTGACACAAGTGATACATCTATCAAAACCGGTTTCATTCCCGTTTTTTCTGCCCGAAAAGGCATCTGTTCCAGATTACGCCTTGCCCGAATCAATGCTCTGGTATATGCTTCTTTTCCACCACGCAGAATCTCCCCGGTTCTCCCCTGCTCAATCATTCTTCCTTCATGCATGATCATAATACGACTGCAAAGCATCTTCACAACTCCCAGATCATGGCTTACAAGGATCATCGATATTCCAAGATCTCTGCACAATCTTCGTAGCAGATTCAGGATCTGTGCCTGAACCGTTACGTCAAGAGCCGTCGTAGGCTCATCTGCGATCAGGATCTTTGGGTTGCCTGCAAGTGCGATCGCAATACAGATTCTCTGCTGCATTCCTCCGGAGCATTCGAAAGGATACCAATTCATACATCCTTTCGCATCCCTGATTCCTACCATATCCAGCAGTTCTTCCGCACGCTCTTTTGCCTCTTTTTTGGAGCAGCCCGTATGAATCCGCAGACTTTCCATAACCTGTCCGCCAATCTTCATAAGCGGATCCAGACTGGACATTGCATTCTGCATCACGACTGCAATCTCACCTCCACGAAGCCTCCGGCTTTCCTGCTCGGATAGTGGAGGAGTGATATCTTCCCCACAATAGCGAATCTCTCCTTCGCTGATCACAGCACCTTTTTTCAGAAAGCCAAGAAGAGACATCACCAGGGTCGTCTTCCCGGACCCGGATTCACCAACAATCCCCAGTATTTCCTGTTTATCCAGGGCCAGAGAGCAGTCTTTGACCACTTCTTTTTGCGCGTCTTCATATGCGATTGTAAGATGCCTTACCTCCAGTAATGGTTCCATTCGATCCTCTCCTCTTCTTACGCCTTACGTTCCAGTGCATATCCCAGACTCTGAAGACAGACAACAAGTACTGCCAATACCAGAATCGGATACAGCATCTGAGTCGGGTACTGTGTAATCATGGGCTTTGCATCCTGAATCAACGTCCCAAGGCTTGCACGCGGTGCCGCAATCCCGATTCCCAGAAAGCTTAAAAACGCTTCTGTAAATATTGCTTTCGGGATCAGCAATATTGTCTGCACAATCAACAGCTCCTTTTCATTGGGAAGAATATATTTCCAGATGATACGCAGACGTGAAAATCCCATCATCTTTGCAGCAATACAGTAATCCATCTGCCCGAGTCGTCTGGTCTCAACTCGCAGCATCTTCGCAAGATCCACCCAGCCGGACACACAAATTCCGATCATCACACTTCTCACACTTGCTTCAAATACCAGAAGCGTAAGGATCACATACAGCATCGACGGGATCGCACTGATCACATTCATGATCTCCAGAAGAATACTGTCCAGAAGTGGCCCGCACAGGCCCGCAAGGGAACCGACAAGCATTGCAATCAATACGCAGATTACCGTACTTCCAAATCCTACTGCCAGGCTGATACGAAGTCCATAACACACTCTGGTGAAGATATCCCTTCCAAACTTGTCTGTCCCAAACCAGTGACTTGCAGACACGCCAAGATTCTGGCTGTTCACATCCTGCATATCATACGGATACGGAGACAGAAGCGGAACCAGTACCGCCAGCAGGATCAGCACTCCCAGAACACCCAGACACAGCTTTATATTCTTATCTTTTCTGATTCGATTCATACATCCCGTTTTCTTCATCTGTTCTGCTCCGTTCCAAACCGAATTCTTGGATCCAGATACATCTGAATCACATCCAGCGCAATCTGTGTAACGATCACGACCACTCCAACAAACATCGTAAGTCCCATAATCACCGTATAATCCCGGTTATTGATCGATGCAACGAATTCTCTTCCTAGCCCCGGAATCGTAAAGATGCTTTCCACCACAAAGCATCCCGTCACAAGATAGATCAGAAGCTGCCCCAGATAGACCAGAAGCTGAGCCAGAATCGGACGCCACATATGTCTCATCAGAATCGTTGATTTTTTCAGTCCCTTTGCCTCGAGAAATGTCGTATATCCCTGATCATACTCCTTCCACACGATACTGCAGACCATTCTGGATATCACACAGACCGGATAGACCGACAGAGAGGCAACCGGAAGCACATAATTGGCGGCCGTCGCAACGCCTGCGATCGGAAACCACTTCAGATACACGCCAAAACACAACATGAAGAGAAGCGCATATACAAAGTTCGGAATCCCGACCCCCAGTCCCTGAATCAGCTGAATGGTCCGGCGGATCATAAGATGATTCGTCATGATCTGCCAGATACCGAGGAACATGCCCATGATCAGACTCACGGCAAAGGCCAGCGCTCCGAGTCCCACGGTAACCGGAAGGCATCTTGCGATGATCGAATTCACCGTGACTCCCGGTTTTTTGATCGACATCCCAAAGTCCCCTCGCAGCAGGTTTTTCATGTAGATGGCATACTGCACCCCCAGAGGTTCATTCATTCCATATTCTTCTTCCATCATCTCAAACACCTGATCCGATACACTGCCGGTATCAAAGGGATTACCCGGCATCTTATGTGCCATCACAAACGTAAGAAATGTAAGGAACAGTAATGCCGCTACTCCTGTAACCAGTCTTTTTGCAACGTACTTAGCCACGTACTTCAAACCTCTCTTTCAACTCTGCTGCCAGAGTTCTTCCGATCCTCTCTGCTTCCTTTTCTGGTCCCTGCTTCTTGCCGACAATGTAACTTCCCGTTTCTTCGTTATAGTATAAGCCGCTCAGGATGACCTGTCCATCTGCGATCTGCGCATAGGCTGCAATCGGAGAACTGCAACCGCCATCCAGCGCACGTACAAAGGCTCTTTCTGCCAGCGCTGCAGTCTGTCCATCCTGATCCATGATACAGTCCAGATAATAATAGTCTTCTCCGGCTCTTCCCTGTACTGCAAGGATTCCCTGTCCGGCAGCCGGGATCACTTCTTCCGGATCCAGGATCCGACCTGCCGCCGACTCCATACCCAGCCGTTTCAGCCCTGCCATGGCAAGCACCGTCGCATCACACATTCCTTCTTCCAGCTTCCGAAGCCTGGTCTGCACATTGCCCCGCATACCGGTAAATGTACAGTCCGGGTAAAGCTTCTCAAGCTGTACCTGACGCCTTCTGCTCGACGATCCAATCACTTTAACGGTATCTATCCCTTTGCGAAAGAGAATCACATCTCTGGGATCTTCCCGTTTGGAATAAGCCAGGATCGGAAGTGTCTCTGGCACTTCCATCGGCATATCCTTCAGGCTGTGTACAGACAGATCTGTCCGTTTTTCCATCAGCGCAATATCCAGTTCTTTCACAAATAATCCCTTTCCTCCGACCTGATCCAGATTCCGGTCCAGAATCCTGTCACCGGTCGTTTTCATCGTAATGATCTGCACCTCAATCTCCGGATGTGCCTGTTCGATCATATGTGCCACATGCTCGGCCTGCCATACGGCAAGCTTACTTTCCCTGCTTCCTATCCTTACCACTTTTTTCATGATTCCATTGCCTCTCTCACATGTTCTGCAAATATGCGCTGTATTCCTTCTATCTCTCCAAGTCCCCGTTCCACAACGATGGATGAAAATCCCATGTTCTGAAATCTGACGAGCCAGGATTCTTCTCCGTCTGTCAGACTCCGGTATACATGCTCGCCGCTCACGATCATAAACGGAATGATCCTAAGCGGCTTTGGATCCAGATAACGGAGTTTCTGAACCACATCTGTGATATTCGGGTATCCATTTACGGTTCCGACCAGTACATTCGAATAGCCCATGGAATGAAATGCATATTCCAGCATCGTATATGCGGACTGTGCATATCCTATTGTGCCATGTCCTGCGATTACAATCACCTCATCCTTGCTCATCTTCCAGTCTTCAATCATATAATGCACACAGGCCTTATAATCTTCCACCTGACTGAGCAGCGGTTCTCCAAGCTTCAGCGTCTGAAACAGTTCCTGATAATCTTCCAGCGCATCTTTCAGTTTTTCGTATTCCAGCCCATATACTACATAGGTCGGCTGAACTACTACGTGTTCAATTCCGTCCTTTTGCATCCGAACCATCGCTTCCTCCAGCGTCGGTACGGCAATCCTGCTTTCTTCCCACAATTTCTCTATGATTTTCTGACTGGTAAATGCTCTGTACACAGGATAGTTTTCGAACTCTTTCCTCAGATATGCCTCGATCCCACCGATGGACCGCTCCAGATTTTCTCTGTGTCTCGTTCCGAAACTAATCACCAATATCGCTTTTTTCATCCATCTTCCTCCTGATCACTTACTCTACAGAAGCTCCTCTGATCTCCAGAGCACCTGTTGCCGAAATCTGTGAAATTCCCTTAATATTCGGCCGAATCAGATTGACACTGTGCATGGAATATAACGGAATAATGTAGAACTGTTCACCGATCGCATACTGTTCTGCTTCGTGCATCATCTCACTTCTTTTCACCGGATCTGTCTCCACATCTGATTCTGCAACCATCTTATCATAGGTTTCATCCTGAATGCCACTGCAATTATAGGTACTGTTAGACAGCAGCATAGACAGATACGTATTTGGATCTGCAAAATCCGCAGTCCAGTTCATACGGCAGAGCTCGAAATTTCCCGCTCTTCTTTCTGAATAATTAACCTGCAGCTCCTGCGCGTTCAACTCCAGCGTGATTCCAAGATTCTCCTTGAGCTGCTGCTGCAAAGCCTGCGCTGTATCCATATCCATTTCCAGTGTCGGATAGTTATAAGTAAGTACCGGGAAGCCTTCTCCATTCGGATATCCGGCCTCAGCAAGCAGTTCTCTTGCCCTTTCCAGATTCTCCTCAAATGGTGCTTCTGCTCCGGAGACAAAATATTCTCCCGTAGATTTGTCTGTCATGTATTTTGCAATAAAGTTCACCGTCGGTTCCACATCGCTTCCTACCATCTGGCACAACTCTTCTCTGTTGATCCCAAGATTCAGAGCCTCCCGGACTCTGACATCACGGAACACTTCTACTTTATCCAGATTCATATAGATATAACGTGTTGCGATTGCATCCGTGACAACCAGATCGTCTTTTCCCTCATATTCATCCATTACAGTTCCAAGAAGCGCCGGTGCTACATCCACTTCCCCTGTCTCATAGGCAGCAGCCATGGACTGCTTGCTGTCAAAAAACTTATATGTGATCTGATCCAGACTGACCGCGTTGGCGTTCCAGTAATTCGGATTCTTCTTCAGTACAAAGTACTGCTGAGGAACATACTCTGCCAGATAGAACGGTCCATTAGATACGCTGGTCTCCGGATTCGTATCCCATCCGCTTCCCACAGCATCTGCATAAGCTGCGCAGGACGGAGTATAGACTGGAAGTCTCAGAAGGTCCAGAAAATATACACATGGTGTGGACAGATGAAAAATGATCGTATCATCATCCGGTGTCTCCAGCCCCAGTGTACTCATGTCTGCTTCTCCGTTATAGATTGCCTCAGCGTTTTCAATCGGAAACAGATAATTCGAATATCCGTTTCCACTTTCCGGATCCAGAGATCGCTCGATCGTATTGCGGAAGTCAGCAGATGTCACCGGTGTTCCGTCTGACCATTTTGCATTTTCACGGAGATGGAAAGTCCACTCCGTCTGGTCATCGTTGACCTCATATGATTCTGCCGCACGATATTCAATCTCTCCATCTGCATTGTATGTTAACAGTTCATCCAGTGCGGTCACAGAATATGCAAGATAAGTATCCGCAATCATTCCGGCCGGATCCAGTCCGCCGCTCTCGCTGTTTGTTCCTACTGTTATCGCCTTTTCCTCACCCGTTGTTTCTTCTGATTTATTTCCACATCCTGCCATCATTGTAAGTACAAGTGCAGCAGAAAGAATGGCTGCTGTTAATCTTTTCATCATCTTTCCTCCTGTGCTTTACATAATTCCTTCAGTTTCTTTACCATACCGGCAATGGTTGCCTGATCAGAAATCTCAATCTGCATATGATACTTTTCTGCTTCTCTCGCCGTCTGTTCTCCGATACACAATGCCGGAACCTTTGTAAAATCCATATCCTTCATCGTCTGCACAAATCCTCGCACGGTGGACGCGCTTGTAAATGTTACGCGGTCGATCTGCCCATTTTCTATCTTCTCCGTGATTATGTCTGCCAGAGGACTGTTCTCCCTACAGAGCGTCTCATAAATCGCAACATCCCGGTACTGTATATTGCCGGCATCCAGCTCTTCTTTCAGTTCCTCAGATCCTTCTTTTGCACGAAGGAGGTATACGACTGCATCTTTTCCTGCCGTCTGCACCAATGCCTTTCCCAGTTCTTTTCCATTGTATACTTCCGGCATCAGGTCGGCCATCCAGCCATATCGTTCCAGTTCCTTTGCCGTCGCCTCCCCGATGACCGCGAATTTCAAGTCCACACCGGCCCGAAGAATTCTGCGAAGATCCGTCTTTTTTCCGGCAAGTGTAGTTCCAAAGAAGGTCTCTACTCCCGTCGGGCTCGTAAAGGTAAGCCATACTTCCCGTTCTTCTGATTCCGCCAGAAGTTCCGACAGATCCACCTGTTCCGGACTGATCGGTGTTGTATCGATCATCGGAATCTCAAGCACCTCTGCACCCGCATCCCGAAGCTCCTTTGTAAGTCTGCTTGCTTTATTTCTTGCTCTGGTCACCACGATCTGCCTGCCGGCAAGCTCTCTCTTCTCATACCAGGAAAATTCTTCCGACAATGCACATACCTTTCCCACAACAATGATTGCCGGAGTCTGTATCTTCGCTTTCTTAGAGTCCTCTTCCAGCCTGCTCACGGTTGATACCACTTTTCTCTGACAATATCTGGTGCCCTGTTCCAGCACTGCAGCCGGCATATCAGGATCCATTCCGGCCTGCATAAGCTTCTCCATCACATGTCCCATTGCCCGGATGCTCATAAGAAATACCAGCGTAGCATTCATTCTGACAAGTGATTCATAATCTGTGCGATCCTGTCCGTCTTTTCGCGGATGCCCAGTGATCACATGAAAAGAAGACGTATAATCCCGATGTGTCACAGGAATTCCGGCATAGGCCGGAACCGCTACAGCTGAAGTGATCCCCGGAACCACCTCAAACGGCACGCCATGCTCTGCAAGAAGCTCCAGTTCCTCTCCGCCACGCCCGAACACGAACGGATCTCCGCCCTTTAACCGTACCACCTTTTTCCCTTTCAACGCTTCCTTAAGAAGAATCTGATTCGTCTCTTCCTGCGGAACAGAATGCTTTCCGGATCGTTTTCCTACGGATACCTTCTCTACTTTTTCCGGTAGCATACACAGGATCTCTTCACCGACCAGTGCATCGTATGCTATAAAATCCGCCTGCTCAATGACCTCTATTGCTTTTTTGGTTAATAATCCTATATCTCCAGGGCCGGCTCCTACCAGCCATACCTTTCCATTATTCATCTCAATATCACTCCTTCACATATGAATAGATTTTAACAAGATACACCTTTTCCCACAATACTTATTTTATGGAATTGCTTTGCGGGTAATGACATAGATCCATGCGTTACATCTGCAGATACATCAATCCATGTCATTACCTGCAAATTCTCCTGGGCTTAGATACGCAAACAGCCATACCCGCACTTCCCGTTCCATTTTCCAAAGAGAGCTTCTCTTCAAAACACTGTACCGAGGTCGTCGCGGATATGGCTGTTCGGCTATATTTTCCTGCTACTCATGAGCTTATTCCTGTAGCTTATTTCTGTGCTGCCAGAAATTCTTCTACTTCTTTTTCTATCGGAATCGGTGTAACTGCACCATATCCTCTGGTAGAAAGTGCAGCCGCCGCATTGGCATATCTTGCACAATCCATCGGAGACATACCCTTGATATAACGAGAGCAGAATGCTCCGTCAAATGTGTCTCCGGCACCTGTCTGATCCACTGTATCTACCTTATATCCCGGGATGATCTCCTTCTTACCGTCAGCGGATACCATAACACCCTTGGAGCCAAGTTTCAGAACAACAACTTTTACTCCGATAGAATGATAGTAATCTGCAATTGCCTCCGGATCGTCCATTCCTGTAATCGACTGTGCATCTTCAAGACTTGGCATAAAGATATCACAGTAAGGAACGGTTGCATTGATGATTGCTGCAGCTCTTTCTTTAGACCACAGTTTCAGTCTGATGTTCGGGTCATAGGTTACGATTACATTGTTTGCACGGGCTATCTTGCATGCCTCAAAGATAGCATCACATGCAGAATTACTGATTGCCTGACTGATTCCGGATACATGAAGCAGCTTCGCACTTGCGATCAGCTGTTCCGGAACGTCTGCCGGTCCCATCTTACTTGCAGCAGATCCTGCACGAAAATATGTGAATTCATGTCCTTTTTCTGTGTAGGTAATAAAATACAGTCCTGTATGAGCGGTTGTAAGACGATTTACATAAGAAGTATCAACGCCTTCGCTCTCCCACAGTTTCATGAATGCATCGCCAAATGTATCCTGTCCTACCTGTGTGAAGTAAGCAGTCTGTGCTCCCTGGCGTGCTGCTGCCATCAGGAAGTTGGAGGTATCTCCACCAAATCCTTCTTTATAAATACCCTTTTCGGTATTGCTTAATTCCATTAACGGTTCGCCAATTGATACTATATCCATGATTCTTTCTCCTTTAATCATACCCTCATGTTGGCCATGTACTAATCATCCCGCCATAAAATGGCGGGACAATCAGGTGAAACATTATGTCTGATCCATAGGGTATATATGTCTATACACGGTTGAATTTATCAAGACCAGCTTTAATAGATCCCTGCTCGATGATCAGCTGAGCTTCCAGAAGCTCTGTAGCTTCGATTTCTTCACATACCTTTAATACTTCTTCAATGCTGTCCTTCGGAATTGCAACAACACCGGAGCAGTCAGCAACGATCAGGTCGCCAGGAGCTACCATGATACCGCCGCACATTACAGGTACGTTATTTGCATATGTTTTATATTTTCCTAATGTTGTATTAGCAGAAATACCTCTTGAGAAGATCTCAAATTTTCTTCCTCCGTAAAGTCCGCCTTCAGCCTGTCCTTTTCTGATCTCTTCTACATCACGAAGTCCACCGTCAAGGATTGCGCCTGCGAAGTTGTTAGCTACAGCACCGGCTGTCATGATACCGCCCCACAGAGCAACATCTTTATCGCTGTTAGCCATGCTGATAACCATTACGCTTCCTGCTTCCTCACATGCGTCCATAGCTTCAAATGCATGGGTTGGTCCACAGTTTTCTCCGTTTGCAGGTCCTTCCTGTACGGTTACAGCCGGTCCTACAAGTCTTTCACTTCCGGAAATTCTTGGCTGCATTTCATAATCCATGTAACGACGGCAGCCACATACTTTTTCACATGCATCAGATACAGATGCGCTTGCGATTACTTTAAATCTTTCGATGATATCTTTACTTACCATTTTCTTATCCTCCTAGAATCCTTCCATTCAATAACTGATTATTGTCCCATAGCTCCGCCCGGGCAGATTCCTGTCTCAACTTTCTCATTAACAGTCTTATTCTTCAGAACACCGATCTGTGGAATGATTGCTTCCATTGTCTGTCCTGCAACGATAGTCTCAGGAGCTCCGATATCGCCAAGAGCAACTACATCACCAGGATTCAGAGTCATGTGGTGTGTCAGGTTAGCAAGGATTGTCTGCATTGTCCAGTATGTATTAACACCTGTGTTACCTTCCTGTTTCCACTCGCCGTCAACCTTGAACTTCAGTTCAACTGCGTTAGGATCTTCGATCTGATCTGCAGGAATGATGTATGGTCCAAATGGAGCAAATTTATCAAACATCTTGTTCTTCGGATACAGAACGCCACGGCATGTTACGTCATTGGAAATTGTCCATCCGGCAACGTGATCCATGATGTTTTCCGGTGTACAGTATTTTGCTGTAGAGCCGATAACTGCTGTAAGCTCACATCCGTATGTAACCTTGTCGTATGGTTTTCCATCAATGTTAGGAATTACAACATCTTCGCCCGGTTTGCAGAAAGATGTAGATGGTTTCAGGAAGATGTGTGGGCACTCTGGATCTGGCAGCTTACCAACTTTTACATGTGTAGCGAATGTACGTCCGATCCAGATAGACTTTGTCGGATTGATCGGGTTCAGGATCATCTCTTCCTTCAGATCATATAACAGATCGCTGTCAGCCGGGATCCACTCAACAAGTGCTCTTGCAGCATCCGCTCCAGCTTTTCCTAACTTCATCATCTCTACCATGTCTGTCGGCAGGTTAGCAAGTGCAGGTTTTTTCTCTGCAGCATATGCAGCATAAGCCTCAGCAAGTTTTACTACTTTGTCTTCTCCTACTAATACTCCTGTCTGAACGTCGCCAGGTGCGAATGCAAATGTACCTAATTTAATGTTTGTCATTTTTCTTTTCTCCTTTTCTTTTTATATTGTTTTAATTTTTCATTTCTTTGTTTTTTTGTTTTTTATCTGTATGTTCGAATCTATATTGTCATTCCGGAAGATTAGCACTTAGCTCCGCCTGTCAGATGCAGTTTTGCTTCCAGAATTGCCTGCTTACGACTTAAGATATCATCACTTAATAACTGAGCCTGTACATTTTCAAATCCGATACGCTCAATTGTCTGTGCAAAACGTTCGCCCGTCTTTCCCTGTTCTCTGAACAGCAGGATTGCTTTTTCGATGACTGCCAAAACTTCTTCTTCTGTCTTGAATACTTTATCAATTGCCATTCCGCGGGTTACCCATTTACCCCAGCGTCCGCCGATGTAGATCTTGTATCCGCCTCTTAACTTCGGCTGCATAGCTCCGAATGGACATACATCCATCTTTCCGTCATTTCCAAGATGTACACAACGTCCACAGTTGTTACATTTTGATTCATCCAACTGAATTGTTCCTTCATCATCTCTGGAAAGTGCTCCCATCGGACATGATGCCAGAGCTGCACAGGTCTTACAGCCGTTACATTCGTCTTCATCTACTTCTACAACTGTCTGTCCGATAACAGCAAGGTCATTCAAATCCGGTTTTACACAGTTATTCGGACATCCGCCAACTGCAATTTTGAATTTGTGCGGAAGTAATACATCATGCCATCCAAGATAGAATGTTTCATGAATCTTCTCAGAAAGTGCAAATGTATCAATCTGTCCATACTGGCAGATCGTTCCTTTACAGGAAACAACCGGTCTTACCTTGGATCCTGTTCCACCAGTTACAAGTCCTGCTTTAGCAATTTCAGCCTGGAAAGCTTCTGCTTTGTCAGCTGGAATTCCCTGTACCTCAAATGTCATTCGAGACGTTAAACCTACGATTCCGTTTCCGTACTTCTCAGCAGCTTCCTGGATTGCCTTCATCTGTTCTGTAGTTACTCTTCCGTTTACAGTAAGAATACGAGCAGAGAATTCATCTGTTCCCTTATTGTTAAGGAAGCCCATACCTTTGAGACGCTTCTCTTCTTCTGGTTTGATTGTTAATGGTGCCATTAAAATTCCTCCTTTTCTCTTCCGGCTTAGACTAAATCAGTGCCATTAAATGTGGTTCCTGACTCCAGAACTTTTGTGTTCGTGTAGCCATAATATCTTAACTTATTTTGTAATAAGTAAGCTCGCTTTCCCTTTGTACATACAAGCAGCAGCTTGTCATCTGTACCAAATTCCGGCAGTACTCCATCAACCGCTGTCGGGTCAACATATGGTGCACCTTCAATTGCCGGCGTGATCGAAGCATCAATCACCTTATATTCAGAGTAATCTCCGGTTGCATATTCTTCCGGTGTAATACTGTCCATTGTTCCGTCCAGCTTATTCTCCAGCACCTGTACAGCCAGTACAAATGGGTGAATTGCTGTTGAGAACGGTGGAGCATATGCCATATCCATGTTGTCCAGATCATCCAGACTTCCCTTTAATGCAAGTGCTGTTGCGCCTACATCAACGACCTTGTCGACTGCTCCCGCTCCAAGTGCTTCTACTCCCAGGAACTTCTTCGTTGCTTTATCTGCAACCACTTTAATGATGAATGTATCAGATCCCGGATAATAGTGTGCTTTATCATCGGTAACAACGGTTACACTGACCGGATCAAATCCGGCAGCTTTTGCTGTCTCTTCTGTGAATCCCGTCTTTCCGATATTCAGACCCGGCAGATGACACACTGCAGTTCCAAGTACACCCGGATATGTAACTTTCTTTCCGGCGATATTCATAGCGCATACACGGCCCGCCATATTTGCTGTAGACCCCATCGGAGACCACTGTGGCTGTTTTGTGTACCGGTTCCATACCGTCACGCAGTCACCTACCGCATAGATATCATCTACATTTGTTTCCATATATTCATTTACTTTAATCGTTCTGTTCGGCATCAGTTCAATTCCGGTTCCGTCGAGAAATGCTGTGTTTGCACGAATACCGATAGACAGAATGACAACATCTGCCTTTGCACCCTTTTTGTCCGTCAGAACCTTCTCCGGCTTATCTGTTCCCTGAATCGATTCTACTCTGCGTCCTGTCATAACCTTGATTCCGATGGATGCCAGATGGTCTGCAAAGAAGTTGGCAAAGTCTTTGGAGAATCCAGGTAATACCTGATCTGCCATATCGATAACTGTCACACGAAGATCCATCTTGCGAAGGTTTTCTGCAACTTCCAGTCCGATGAAGCCTCCGCCTACAACAACTGCCCGCTCACAATTGTTATCTTTGATATAATCCTTGGCTGCAAATGCATCTTCAGGAGTTCTCATACAGAACACACCCGGAAGATCGATTCCCGGAAGTGGAGGTTTGATCGGAGATGCTCCTGTTGCAACCACAAGTTTGTCATATTCATAAGTAACGGTTTCGCCATCCACATTCACAGCTTCTACTGTTTTAGCTTCCGGATTTACTTTTGTTACTTCTGTTTCTGTAATTACATTGGCTCCTGTCAGGCTCGCAAACTTTTCCGGTGTATTGACAATCAATGCTTCTTTTTCTTTGATCACTTCGCCTACATAATATGGAAGTCCACAACCTGCATAAGAGATATCTTTCCCTTTTGTTACAATCGTAACTTCAGCATCCGGCATCTCTCTTTTAAGTTTTGCAGCTGCCTTGGTTCCGGCTGCTACACCACCGATAATTAGTACTTTCATGTAAAACCCTCCCTACTTATTTTTATAAATGTCTTCTCAGATGAATCGCAAATCCTCCGAATTCACCTTCAAAGTATGCTGCGATAATTCCTTTCTCATCTGCCGACATATGTTCTTCATCAAAGCTGTAACCTACAGATTTAAAATATGCCATTGCACGGTCGATATTCCTTACGCTTAATGCGATATGTCCGTGGGTTCCTTTCCCCGGTGTCTTATTGACTTCCACCATATCCCCTGCGAAGAAAGAGGCTCCGTCATGCATCGGCACTCCCAGAAGTCCTGCATACGCTCTGGTAATCTCTTCTGCTTCTTTCGCATCCTGTGCATTGATTCCCAGATGTAGGAGGAAGATATCATGAATATTCTTCACAGCTTCTTTCGATAATCTTGTAATCTCGTCAAACTGATGCTCACGGATCATTTTAGAAGGACAGATCCAGCTTCCGCCACATGCCACAACATTTGGCAGATCCATGTATGAACCAATGTTCTCTGCACTGATTCCGCCGGTCGGAACGAATCTCATATCTGCATAAGGCCCTTTTAAGGCCTTCAGCATCTTAACTCCTCCGGCAGCTTCTGCCGGGAAAAATTTTACTACTTTAAGTCCATACTTCTGAGCCATTGCGATCTCACTCGGAGATGTGATCCCCGGAAACATTGGGATATCATGCTCCACTGCCCATCCAACGACCTTTTCATCAAATCCCGGCGATACCAGGAATTTCGCGCCGGCATCTACAGCTTTTTGGGCCATCTCAACGGTAAGAACGGTGCCTGCACCCGTGCAGACATCCAGGCCACTTTCGCTCAGTTTCCGGATTGCATCTGCAGCGGCTGCGGTACGGAAGGTAATCTCAATTACTTTTATACCGGCTGCCAGAAACGCCTTTCCCAATTCTACCGCATCATCACTGTTATCAATCGCAACAACAGGAATGATTGCGCTGCTATACATCTGTTCCAATACTTTATTATCCATAATCGTCTCCCTGATTGTGTACCGGTTTACATTCTATATATAACCATGTTTTTTTAGCAAAATATCATTCAATTCTAATCAAGTCTGTAACCGGTTTCGAATTCATCAAAAAAAATTATGTTTTTATTTTTTATCTTTATTATTGCTTATTTTTTCCTCAGCGTTGATTCTCTCGGCACAAAATCTGTATTTACCCAGATTGTCTTCACTTCACCGGAAGGTTCTTCAATCTTCTCAAGGATTCGTGCTGCACACTTCTGTCCGATCTCATATCCACGGATCATTACACAGCTGACCGTCGGCCGCAGCATGTCCATCCATATTGTGCTCTCGTTCCAGGACCAGGAATTCGTTCCGCACAGACCAATCTCATCCGGCATCCTGTATCCCAGATTTTTGATTGCACGAAATGCCAGCATGGTCATAACCGAATTTGCTCCGATCACAGCCGGAATCTCTCCTTTTTTCACCGTCTTCATAAATGCTTTTACGCATTCACTGACGCTGCTGACCGTCTCATCTCTGGTAAGAAATACATCTGCGTGTGCGTCATATCCAAATTCTTCATCCATAATCCGCAGGAAACTGCTTTTTCGAATATTCTTTGCACTGCTCTGCAGATTTTCCTGCGTCATCAGCGCAATTCTTGTATATCCCTGTTCCTTGAGGTGATGTACCAGCACAGAGATGATCTCTTCGTTGTCTTCCCCCACAATATCCATATTGTAGTTGCGAAGCTTTCTGTCACATAACACGATCGGAATTCCCTGATTCTGATATCCATACAGGAAATCATTATCCGGAGACGTCGTATTGACGATCAGGCCATCTACTCCCTTACTTACAAGCGTTGAGATTGCAATCTTCTCCTTTGCCGGATCCTCATGACAGTTAATAAAGAGTGGTACATAGCCATTCATCTCAAGAATCTCTCCGGTTCCCGCAACAACTGCGGATGAAAATGGCGAAGCGATATCCGATACAATTACTCCAACCGTATAGGTCTTCTTTGTCTTCAGGCTTCTAGCCAATTCGCTGGGATGGTAGTCCAGCAATTCAATCACATTCTTAATCCGGTTCGCCGTCTCGGCGCTCATCATATTCGTCTGCCCATTGATATATCTGGAAACGGTCGTCTTGGAATACCCAACCGCATCTGCGATATCCTGGATTGTTACTTTTTTCTTCATTGCCATTGCTCCTTGGATAACTTCAAAACTTCTATGACAATTCTAACATTCCGTTCCGGCATTTTCAACATTTTTCCAGTCTCCGCGCGCCTTGTCATTACACTAAGATGTCATCTGCGAATCTCGCAAACCTTTAAAATACCGGTGGTGTATCCTCGCCAAATGTGGTGTGATCACTGTCGTTCAACAGTCCCGGCTCTTCCAGTGCATCGATCAGTGCCATGTCCTCATCGCTGATCGTAAAGTTCAGATTGATATTCTCAAGGATTCTGTCCTTATGTACACTCTTGAAGATCGGAATTACATTTTTCTGCTGTGCATATTTCATACAAAGCTGTGATACGGATACTCCCAGTTTATCAGCGATCTCTTTTACCTGTGGGAATTCAAAGATTCTTCCGTTAGCCAGAGGGCTGTAACCAGTTACAACGATTCCAAGCTTTTCACAGTACTCAATATCTTCTTTCAAAGCAACTCCGCAGCCCGGGTGGAATTCCAGCTGATTCACCATCGGTTTTACCTTTGCCGTCTGCATCAGTTCGTCGATGTGATGAACCTTGAAGTTTGAGATACCGATCGCTTTACATTTTCCTTCGTTGTAAAGTGTTTCCATTGCTCTCCATGTCTCAGCATTTTTTGCAATGTAATCATCACGGAAAGTACTAGGTACCGGCCAGTGAATCAGGTAAAGATCAACATAGTCAAGTCCAAGATCTGTAATAGACTGGTTGAATGCCTCCAGGGTCTCATCATATCCACGAACGGTATTCCAAAGTTTGGAAGTTACGAAGATGTCTTCTCTCTTCCATCCCGTTGCTTCGAGTCCTGCCGCAATGCCCTGTCCTACATATACCTGGTTTCCATATCTTGTTGCACTGTCAATATGATTGCATCCGCACAGCATTGCGTCTTTAATTGCGTTGATCGTGATCTCTGCACGCGGCGCTTTCCAAGTGCCATAACCAATTTCCGGAATTGACGTTCCATTGTATAATTTCACGCGATTCATCATGTCCTGCTCCTTTTCTTCATTGTTTCTCTTTTTGTTAACGTGTTTCTTTATTAACCGGTTTCTTTATGCCTTTATAATACCAGACTCATTCTGCATGTTCAAGAAAAATCAATAGATTTTATCTTTTTTGTTAGTTTTTTATATTTTTACGCCTTCTGTTTTGTGCATTTTTGCCGTTTTTTCGTTTATCAGTTTCGTTAACCGGTAAACATACTATTTTTTCGTTGACTTTTAAATATGAAAATGAGAAAATAAAGGAAATAAGCAAAAACTGTGAAAATATAATGAGAATAGAGGTGTTCCCCCTTGCGGATGTTTACAATATCTGACTGTATTTCGACGGTTCTCCCTATTTTAATCATAATCGTAATCGGTTACGTAATGAGGATTCGGAAGATTCTGGGAGACCGTTTCGTGGAAGAAGCGAATCACATTAATTACATTCTTGGATTTCCGCTGCTGCTGTTTACCAGTACAGTGACCGCCGATCTGAAGACTTTATTCAATCTGAAGCTGGTACTGTATTCTGTAGGAAGCATCCTGGTCATGGCTGCTGTCGGATATCTGATATTCGGAAAACTTACAGATAAGAAAAAACAGGGAGCCCTTACTACCACAACTTTCCGATCCGATATCCTGTTATTCGCCGTTTACATTACCGGGCAGCTGTTCGGACAGGACGGAATTGCGCTTGCCGCCATGTTGACAGCTTTCATATCTCCTACAGTCACCACTCTTTCCATCGTGATACTGAATCACCTGGATCAGGAACACAACCGTGGATTAAGTATCGGTCAGACACTTCTTAAAGTAATAAAGAACCCGTTTATTATCGCGGTGATCACCGGAGTCCTGTATAATTGCAGCGGTCTTCCGTTCCCGGAACCCATTCTGGATCCTCTTCAGGATATCGGTGCCATGGCTATCCCGCTTTCCCTTCTGGCAATCGGTGTACAGCTTGACTTTAAAAATGTAGCCGAAGAGAAGTCCCTGATTATAATCGGAGTATTTGCACGGCTGGTTGCAGTCCCGGCCATATTTGTTACAGGTGCAGTATTACTGGGCTTTCACGGGATGTCCCTCGCCTGCCTGTTTGCCCAGTTTGCCGCACCGGCTACCGTATCCTGCTACAGTTTTGCCGAACAGATGAACAGTGATTCCAAACTGGCCGGAAGTATCATCATATTTTCCACTGTATTTGCAATCATCACCATCTTCATCGGCCTGATCATTCTTACGAGCTTACAATTACTGTAATTTTCTTTTAAAAAGGAGGACTTAATATGAAAGAACCTGAAGTTATGCACAAAGATGTGCAAAAAGTAGTGGAACAGAGCCTTCTCACCGACACTCCTGTATATGGAATGGTGATCCATGAGGCTTCTGATCTGAATCCTTCATCCCGCGTGGAGTATCTCGGAAAAAATGCAGATTACACCCCACTGAAAGTAGACCTTGGCGATCATTCTGTCGACTATGGCTCCTGGGCAGACTGGCCATGGCTGAAAGCCAATGTCCCTGTAATGTGTGACTGGGATGGTCACATAGACTATTACCTTGACCCGGTAGATTATACGAAAAAAGCCGGTTCTGACGAGCCGTCAGATGTTGCGGATCCGGAATACGAGGGGAATGCCATGGCTGTAGCAAAGCTGATCTATACCTGTACCTACTGCATCGGACACGATCGCTACGTCTACTTCTGTGATCGGAAGATTTCCGATGATTTTGAGCCGATCGGTTTCAATGTACGCGGCACTATCCGTGATTATATGTTGATCCCCATGTTCTATGGATATAAGGATGCCCGCGGCCGTCTTCGCAGCATTGCCGGACAGTACAGTGCCGGTACCATCACCGGCCATCACACCCAGAACCGGGACGACATCGATATGGATACACAGGCACAGTATCTGGCCGTTCTTCGCGCTTCTGCAGGAAGTCTGTTCTTTGGTGGCGCCCTTGTCAATGTACTGACAGACATTGCAGTCATGCTCTCAAAAAGTACAGACACTCAGGCGTCCTACGGCACCGGAATGTCCAAAAGCTACACGGCAGATTCTGACCATACCGGACACTGGGGAACCATTCCCGAGCCGGTTCTGAACGCACAATTTTACGGAGGAGCAGACGAAAAGACTTATTCTACTATATTCCATTCCACGGTACTGGGAACGAACATGCTCTGGCAGAGAGATCCGTATACCCTTCTTGTATATGGACGTCTGAAAGTCTCTCCGGATTACAGGTTTGACCTCACCGGCGAGAGCTATGTGGATACCGGCTGCACACTCCCTCAGGGAAATTATTACGCAACACTTCAGGTGGTACCGGGATATGGGTTCATCCCTTGTCCGGATGTTGTCGGAAGTGATTCCACCGGATATTGCGATCATATGTACGCCAACCCGGAAGTCATCTCTGTCGCTTCCCGTTTCGGATGCAGCAGAAGCGGTGCACGTGCCGGATTATTTGCACGTTCCATGAACCATTCCGGATTCAACCGAAGCGGCATTATGGAAAATGGAGAGCCTCTGTGTACTGCTGTCGAATTGGATGAATCCTTCTCCTGGTGGTGGAACTTCGGCTGTTCACTCATGGTGCCCAAGCCACTGTAATACACTCCCTGTTTCTGCGATTTTCATAAGAAAAGCTGAGGTAAGCGGATAAGCGTCGAAGCGTTCTTACGAAAATCGCATACATCAGAGAGGAGACAACCTGGGTTTGCAGCAGTCCCTACTTTATATCCCGAAATCCGATTCCCGCCCGGATAATATAATATGCCACCATGATCTTGACTCGGTTTTCATTTTTTATAATATCATAACCCAATATTTCTTTTATCTTATTGATCTTATATGCCATCGTATTTTTATGGCAGAACGTTGCCTTTGCCGTCTCTACTATATTACATTCATTTTGAAAAAATATCTCAAGAAGCTTCACATAATCTGTTCCATATTTTTTATCGTAATCGATCAGACTGCCCAGCGTTTCTTCGACAAATCTGGGATAGATCTCAGGTTCTTTGATATCGGACAGAATCTTATAGATGCCAAGCTCATCATATACCAGTATATTCTTCTCAATCGGAGCCTTTGTCAGCTGATATGCCGTATATGCACGTTCATAAGATTTGTGGATCTCCCGGATATCTCTGACCGTTGTCCCTATCCCTACATAGATATTGTCATCTTTATCGCAGATTTTCCGGAATGCTTCCAGAAGTTCCCTCTCCGAGTACCCGGTAGTGAGTATGATCAGCCGGTTATTCTCCTCATATACAATCCGTTTTTTCAATATGTAATGAAGTCCTCTCTGGATCTGAGCCAGCTTCTCATTGCCCTGTTCTGTGTTGTACACATTACAGCTCAGGATGATAATATTATAATTCAGATCACGAAAAAATCCGTTCCCCTCAAAAAGACTGACATACAGCTCTTCATTATTCGAAAAGAAAATGGCATTCTTCAATGCCGTACTCAGATTGGTCTGCTTTTGCTCATTTCTGAGAAGAATCACAGAAAAGCTTCGCATGATATCAATATACGGAGTCTTCCATGTCGCGGAAAACAATGCAAATTCAATCTCATTGCAATATGAAATGATCTCCTTGGGAATCTTCATTCCGTCCCTCAGTGCAATGATGAGTCCCCCGGAATGTTCCCGGTTCAGCGCTGCAATAAAATCTTTCAGCCATTCCTCCGAGACATAATGCAAGCCGGAATTAAATACCAGTTCATCCCCATGCAGGAGCGAAACAAAATCTTTATCCTCCACCATGTGTATCCAGCTGATCATTTTGTGGAAACAGGATCTGGTAAGTAATGTAACTTCATATTTTTCATCCAGCTCTGCATACAAATTTTCCAATTCAACTGCCATTTATTTCATCTCCGTCTCTCATAATATACTATATATTATCATAATTGTGTTTCAAGCACAATAAAATTGCCAATTTATGTATTCTCAAACTATATGAAATCCATTTTTCTTGTGTTATATTGTCTTCAGAACACAAATCACCCCGATTTTTTTTGTTGTTCTAAAAAATTTAACTCCAGATTATAAATAATCATTGAAAAAGGACTGTTGCTACGCCATTATGCAACAGTCCTTCGTCTTTTCTCTTTCATTATGCATTTATCATTCTTCATAATCAATTAGCCAAATTACACAGTCTTATTCATCAGATCTGTATTTGCGCAAGCCTCTTCATATGCCTCGTATAAACCCATAAAAAACATTCTAATTTCATTCATCATAACCTTTTCCTCCTTGCTTTCTATACTTGTATTATATTCCGGTTTCCGGTATAATACTCGTCAAAAGATATTTAGGAGTAGCCAAATCTTGCAAAAGGAGTATTGCCATGTTGCCATTATACGAAAAAACAGAAAATGAACTGGATATTCGCCATATACGTTCCAGACATATTGCTCCCCATCTTCACGAAGCGCTGGAATGTGTCTATGTAACAGACGGAACCCTGGAAATCGGGATAGGAAAAGAACTGTATCATATGAAAAAGGGTGATTTTGCCATCGTATTTCCCAATCTGATTCATCATTACCAGGTCTTTGACACCGGAAACTGTCGTGCCTACTATCTCTGGGCATCTCCATCCCTGTGCGGCCTGTACCTGCCGCTTCTTCGCCAGTCCCGCCCCAGGACACCGGTCATTCCGTCTGAACTTCTGCATCCGGATATTGTATACTCTATCCACAGTCTCTTCGAAAATCCTGCCGCGGAAGAAAAAACGGTCATCTATTCTGCTTTCGTCCGTCTGATTCTGGCCAGAAGCCTGCCCATATATCAACTTTCGGACAAACCCTCTCCTGATAATGACGACATCATATATCAAACAGTTTCCTATATCTCCAGCAACTTCAAAAACCACATTACACTCACCGGTATGGCCCGTGACCTGGGCTTCAGCCCTTACGCACTTTCCCGGGTATTTTCCGGAACCTTTCATAAGAATTTCAATCATTATCTCAATGACACAAGACTGGATTATGCATGTTCTCTCCTGCAATACAGCGGGATGTCCATCACAGAGATCCTGGTAAATGCAGGGTTCGACAGTCAGCGTACATTCAACCGGGTATTTCGCGAACGCATGCACATGTCGCCCCGGGAATACCGGCAGATGTGTCAGAACGAAGATTGATTTATGATCGCATGGCCGTATCCAGATGCTTAAGGAACAACGCCCGCACTTCCGGGTATTCCCCCAGTCCCTTCATACAGCAATCCACCTCGTATCCGGCTCCTTTGCAGAGATTCATCCAGGAATCCTCCTCCGGGCCGGCCATATCTTTCATTGCGTGATTGCCTGCCACGATCAGAAACGGAGCGAGACGAATCCGACCTGCCGAAGTCTTTTTGATCTCACGGAGTGCCATCTCAATCCCAGGCTCTGCCTCTACTGTACACAGATAGATATTCTGTCTCCCGGATTGTCCAAACATCTGATTCATCTGCGCATATGCCGCATTGGCAGTATGTATGCTTCCATGCCCCATCAGTACCAGCACTTCATCCGGATGAAGGTCGGAAAACTCTGTCCGGATGATTCTCACCATCTCTTCCATATCATTCTTTGAGGCAATCAGTGGCTGGCCGAAGACCATCTTCCGAAATCTGTCTTTATATGATTTTGCTTCTTCTTTCATTCGTTCATTTTCAATGCCATCAATTACATGCGTCGGCTGGATATATACCTCCCGGATTCCATCCCCGGCCATCTCTTCCAATGCCTCTTCCACAGTCCGTATCCGTTCTCCGGTCGTTTCCAACAGCTTTCTGATAATTCGTTTACTGGTCCACGCTTCATAAACCGCACAATCCGGATATGCCTGCTGTATCGTATTCCTGATCTTCTCAATCGTTAACTGGCGTGTTCCGGCGTATGCGGTCCCAAAGCTTACAACCAGAATTCCTCTTTTCTCGGCCATATCTATGCTTTCTCTCTTTCCTTTTTGATGTTCCTAATCATACAACATGTCTCTTTCTCTGTCAATTCAGCCTCTTCTGACACTTACATGCTATCTACACATATGGTATGATAAAAGAAAACAGGAAAGGACTCTAAGGATGGAACAGAAACACACACTATATTTTCCTATGTTTGTCGACATCTCCCAAAAGAATATTATTATCATCGGCGGTGGAAATATTGCACAGAGAAGAATCGAAACTCTCCTTGACTTTGCAGAACACATACAGGTCATCGCTCCGGAAGTGACCGATCCAATTAAAGAATGGGACGATCTGGGTAAGATTCACTGGATCTGCGATCAGTATCGTCCAGAATTACTGGAAGGAGCAGAGATTGTTCTTGCCGCAACCAACGATCCCCAATGCAACGAATCTGTTGTCCGGTACTGCAATGAGAATAAGATTATGGTAAATACTGCCCATAAAAAGGAAGCCTGCGACTTCTTCTTTCCCGGTATCGCCAGGAGCGGCAACATCGTAGCCGGAGTAACCGCAAATGGCCTGAACCATAAAGAAGCCAAAAAAGCAAGAGAATGTATCAGCCGGGCGCTGGAAAAATTTTATCTATAAAAACGAACATAAAAAGCCTGTGAAGCAATCAGCTCACAGGCTTTTTAAGGCGCCAACCAGATTTGAACTGGTGATAGAGGTGTTGCAGACCTTTGCCTTACCACTTGGCTATGGCGCCACAATGACTCCGACGGGAATCGAACCCGTGTTACCGCCGTGAAAGGGCGATGTCTTAACCGCTTGACCACGGAGCCATATGTTCACATCTCAAATGCGACCGAAGATTATGTTACCATAGTTTGCTTTATAATGCAAGCTTTTTTTAATTTTTATTTATGTTTTTTTCTAATCTTCTGTTGAAGGCATTGACAAACCCTTTTTCATCCGCTATGTTGAACTCATGTTGAGGCTGTCCCTGAACATGTGAAATAACACAAGGAGATTATTGCTTATGAAATCACTCGTATTAGCGGAAAAACCATCGGTCGCCCGCGACATTGCCCGCGTCCTGAATTGCCATAAAAATATTACCGGCGCCATTGAGGGCAGTAATTATATCGTCACCTGGGCACTTGGCCATCTGGTCACGCTGGCGGATCCGGAAGGATATGATAAAAAATACAAAGACTGGACTCTCTCCAGCCTTCCGATGATTCCAAAAAAATGGGAACTTGTCGTCATCAAACAGACTTCCAGACAATATCAGAATGTAAAAACTCAATTATTCCGAAAAGACGTCTCGGAAATCATCATCGCTACCGATGCCGGCCGTGAAGGCGAACTGGTTGCACGATGGATCCTGGAAAAGTCCGGCTGTCACAAACCGATCAAACGACTCTGGATCTCTTCTGTCACCGACAAGGCAATCCGGGAAGGATTCTCTCATCTACGGGACGAACGGCAGTACAATGATCTGTACAAAGCTGCCAGAAGCCGTGCAGAAGCGGACTGGCTGGTAGGAATCAACGCGACCCGAGCACTGACCTGCAAGTATAATGCACAGCTTTCCTGCGGACGTGTACAGACGCCGACCCTTGCTATCATTGCACGTCGCGAAGAAGAGATCCGCTCGTTTAAAGCAGAAGACTACTACGGCATGAAATGCATAACACAGACGAAAAAAGGCTCTGTTACCTGGACCTGGCAGCACGCAAAAAGCGGCTCTACGCGCTCTTTTCAGAAGGATCTTATCTCCGAACTGGAACGAAAGGTCAATGGTCAGACTCTGACTATCACAGAAGTCAGCCGCTCAGCAAAGCGGACTCCTTCTCCCGGCCTCTATGATCTGACAGAACTTCAGCGCGACGCAAACAGACGCTATGGTTTTTCTGCAAAACAGACACTGAACATCATGCAGCGCCTGTATGAACATTATAAGATCCTTACCTATCCAAGAACGGATTCCCGGTATATCGGGACGGATATTGTTCCTACCATCAAAGATCGTCTGAAGGCATGCTGTATCGGTCCTTACAAGAAGTATATTCCGGAGCTTTTAAAAAAGCCCCTTCATACCAGTAAGGCTTTCGTGGATGACAGCAAGGTCAGCGACCATCATGCAATCATTCCGACGGAAGAATATGTACAGCTGGAGCACTTAGGCAATGACGAGCGGAAGATCTATGATCTGGTTGTCCGCCGCTTTATCAGCGTCCTGTATCCGGCTTTTGAATATGAACAGACAACGATGAAGGCTGCTGTTGCAGGAGAGACCTTTACCGCCAAAGGTCAGATCATTCTCTCTCCGGGATGGAAAACCGTCTACGCCGACAGCACTGCTGCCGAAGATGAAGCGTTTCCTGGCGAAGAGCCGGACGACACCTCTTCTCTGAAAGCTTCCGGTCAGCCCCTTCCTTCTCTGGAAAAAGGAGAACAGCTTCCGGTCAGCCATGTCACCATCACCAGCGGAAAAACCAAACCACCGGCAAGGTTTACGGAAGCAACACTTCTTTCCGCCATGGAAAATCCGGTTCGATACATGGAATCCCGTGACGAAAAAGCCCGCAAAACACTGGGTGAGACCGGCGGCCTGGGAACCGTTGCCACAAGAGCAGATATCATAGAAAAGCTCTTCCACTCCTTCCTGATCGAAAAGAAAGGAACTGAGATTCTGATTACCTCCAAAGGAAAACAGCTTCTGAATCTCGTACCGGAAGATCTGAAAAAACCGGAACTTACTGCGCAATGGGAAATGAAACTGTCCGATATTGCCAAAGGAAAGCAAAAAGATGATGCCTTTCTCCAGGAGATTCAAGAATACACCCGCAGGCTGATCCAGGAGATTCAGAATGACGACGGAACATTCCGTCACGAGAATCTTACCAATACCAGATGTCCGAACTGCGGCAAACGAATGCTCGCTGTAAACGGCAAAAATTCCCGTCTTCTGGTGTGTCAGGACCGAGAATGCGGCTACCGGGAGACCATTGCCCGCATGAGTAACGCCAGATGTCCGAACTGTCACAAAAAGATGGAACTCATCAAAAAAGGCGACGAAGAGACCTTCTTATGTTCCTGCGGTTATAAGGAAAAGCTCTCTGCATTTAAAGCCCGCAGAGAAAAAGAAGGCGCCGGCGTCTCCAAAAAAGACGTCCAGCGCTATCTGAAAAGACAGAAAGAAGAACCGGTCAATAATGCCTTTGCTCAGGCACTGTCCGGAATCAAGCTCGACTAGATCTGTCGTTCTTTCTTTTACTCCTGTGCTTCCGGCTGTTCTTTCAGCCGGGAGTAGTAGGACTCATATCTGTTCTCTGAAGATCCGTTTTTCACTTCTCATACGTTGCCACGATCAGATCTACCATCCGGTCATAGCTGCTGACTCCGTCCTTTTGTCCGTTTGCTTTCAGGTATGTATCATTCACCCGGCTCGACACCTCCGCAACTTTGCCGTCGTACGCCGCCCAGAACGCGCTGTTCGCCTTAAGATCCGTCTCTGCGGACGGCGAAAGTCCTGCCCGTACCTCTTCCCAGGCTTCATAATCCGCCTGATGCAATACATTCATACAATACACCCAGCCTACCAGGTATCCACTATACTGAAATTCCTCATATTCCGAACCGGTACATGCCAGAAACGCAATAAAGTTCGCCTCCTGCTCCTGCATAAATCCCCGAAGATGCGACAGTTCATGGCAGGCAGTAAACGGAATGTAATAATCGACCACATCCGCATTATAATTTGCCTCCACCGTGAACGGAGAATACACACCCGTCAGATTCTGTATGGACAGAATCCACGAATTCAGAAGTCCCTTGGGCTTCGGATAGAATCCGGCCAATTCCGGACAGGTATCACCGAGCTTTTGCATCGCCTCCACCGCCAGCGTATCTACAGAAGTATCTTCACTGCCGGATGAATCCTTCTGCGTATCGGATATTTTCTCAAGACTCATCACCCCGGCGGCGTCTCTGGGGATCTCATCGCTTCGTGCGTTGATCTCCTCTGTCAGCCAACTGCATACTTCCGCCAGCTCTTCCACGGAGTATTCCTCCGTCCGGATTCCCACACTTTCTGCAAAGGATTCCCTCTGATAATTGATTCCACAGTTGACTACATACAGGAAAAACAGCATCCCTGCAATCAGCATAAGCTTCAGACACCATTCTGCCGCCTGCTGCCGCCCCTGCTTCTTTCGGATAATTCCCACTGCCAGCTTGCAGGCAGACAGCAGGATCCACAAGATCAGAAGATACAGAAGCACCTCTGATACAGAAAACGGAAACACGCCCATAATTCTGCCTGTCGTATTCACCCAGATCCGATAGATATGTGTACTGTACCAGTGAGCAAATGTCCCGGAAGCCCTGGCTAAAAGCATCAGCATAAAACCTGCTGCCAGCAGTCCTACTCCGACCATTCCCATCATTTGGTTTTTCTTGTTTCTATTCTCCTTTTTCATCTGTTTCCATACTTTCTAAAATTCTGCCTCACTTCTATATTCGCGTGATGATTCCGGTAATCAGTTCTTTAAATTGTCTGGAGACACGATCTGCTGTCTCCTGCACTTCCGTATGATCCAGCTGCCCGGATGTCATACCGGCAGCCAGATTGGTAATGCAGGAGATTCCGCACACTTCCATTCCCATATGGCGTGCAGCCACAGCCTCACAGGCTGTACTCATTCCCACGGCATCTCCGCCCCAGCTTCTGCACATCCGGATCTCCGCCGGTGTCTCATAAGCCGGTCCGGTAAACTGTACATAGACCCCTTCCTGAAGCCCGATCCCCATGTCATCCGCAGTTTTTCGGATCACTTCCCGCATACGGGCGCTGTATACTTCACTCATATCCGGAAACCTTACACCCAGTTCTTCGATATTCGGTCCGATCAGCGGACTTGGGACAGCCGTAGTAATGTGATCTTTGATCAGCATAAAATCCCCCGGATGATACGCATAATTCACGCCGCCTGCCGCATTAGTAAGGATCAGCTTCTTCGCTCCCAGCATCCCCATCAGGCGTGTCGGAAGCACCACATCCGACATCGGGTAGCCTTCATAATAATGTACTCTTCCCTGCATGATCACTACCGGAACCCGATCCACATAACCGAATACAAACCTTCCCTTATGTCCCGGCACTGTAGAAGTCGGGAACCCTGCAATATCTGCATAATCTATAATCTGTTCAATCCAAATTCCATCTGCATAATCTCCAAGGCCGGAGCCGAGGATCAACGCGACCTCCGGCTGAAACCCGGTTTTCTCTCTGACACTGTCCAGACAGGTTTTTAGTTTTTCATATATTTCACTCATCTTTTTTCCTCTTTCACTGAATCAGTTTATCCAGCACAGAACTTCCGATCGTATCTTCCGGCATTGCCACCCCGAAGTTCTCTGCTACAGTTGCGCCAACCACGGCAAATGTATCCTCCGGCTTCAGCGGTCCCCCATGCTTCATCCGCTTTGAATATGCAACAAACGGAACATATTCTCTGGTATGGTCCGTACCGGTATAAGTCGGGTCATTGCCATGATCCGCTGTCAGGATCAGAAGGTCATCCTCCCGCAGCTTTTCCAGAAGGACTCCAAGATTTTTATCAAATTTCTCGATTTCTCTTCCATAGCCTTCCGCATCCCTTCGATGTCCCCATAACGCATCAAAATCAACCAGGTTCACAAAACAGAGCCCATGGAACTCTTTTTCACAGATCTCTATGGTCTGATCCATTCCGTGTACGGAACTTTCGGAATGGTATGTCTGTGTAATTCCCTCTCCACAGAAGATATCGTGGATCTTCCCCACACCGATCACATCCAGTCCGGCATCTGCCAGCGCATTCAGCACCGTCCGCCCAGTCGGCTTCAGCGCATAATCATGGCGGTTGCTCGTTCGCCGGAATTCGCCCCTCTTCTTTCCTACATAGGGTCTTGCGATCACACGGCCGACTCTCCACTCATCCTTCATAGTGATCTCTCTGGCGATCTCACAGCACCGATACAGATTCTTCAGATCAAATGTTTCTTCATTTCCGCAGATCTGTATCACTGAATCTGCCGAAGTATAGACGATCATCGCTCCGGTTTGAATCTCTTCTTCTCCAAGCTCTTCTATGATCTGCGTTCCACTGGCACTCTTATTGCCGATGACCCGTTTCCCACATCGCTTTTCCAGCTCTTCGATCAATTCCTTCGGGAATCCCGTTTCTGTAAATGTCCGAAACGGTTTCTCTGTCCGGATCCCCATCATTTCCCAGTGCCCTGTCATGGTATCTTTTCCCTTACTTGCTTCCCCCAGACGCATATACCGGCCGGCAGGGCTGTCTACTCCCTCCATGCTTCCTGCAGGATGAAGATTCATAAGTCCCAGCTTTTTCAGGTTCGGAATCTGAAGTGTCCCCATACGTTCCAGAATATGCCCGAGCGTATCCACTCCCACATCCCCAAAGTCCGAAGAATCCGGCATTGCTCCGATTCCAAGCGAATCCAGAACAATTACAAAGATCCTGTTATATTCCTTCATATCGCTTTCACCTCATTACACATCTTTTTATACATCCATTCTTTTGTCCCCGCATCTGCAAAAGCAGTCTCTATCGCATTTTTCATGAACTTCAGAATCTCTTCGTCCCGAATTCCGTAAGTCTTCTGGACAAACTGCAGTTCCTGTACCATAGAAGTATTGCTGACGGTCCGATTGTCTGTGTTGATCGTCACGCAGATACCGGAATCCAGAAATTCTCTGAGCGGATATTCCGCCTCGCTTTTCACTGCCTTGGTCTGCAGATTGCTGATCGGACACATCTCTACGCCGACTCCCGCATCCCGGATCATCTTCTGGATCCCGGGATATCCCCTCATGGCGATACCGTGTCCGATCCTTCCTGCCCCTGCCTGTATTGCTCTTACTATATTCTCTGCATTTCCACACTCTCCGGCGTGGATGGTAAACGGCATTCCAAGAAGCTTTGTTTTCCGGAACAACTCCATGAATTCCGCCATCGGATACTGCGCTTCTGCTCCTGCAAGGTCCACCGCGCATACACCCGCTCCAAGATACTCCCGTGCCGTTCTGATCATCTGATAATTCTGCTCCTCACTGTGATGTCTCATCGCACAGGTAATTACATTATATGCAATTCCAAAGTCCTTTTTCCCCTTTTCCAGTCCCCGAAGAAGTGCTTCTATCACTCTGCGGGTGTTCATCTCCTCTGTCACAGACAAAAGAGGCGCAAAGCGAATCTCCGCATAACAGACATTTTCTCCGGCCATCGTCTTCAGAACATCATATCCAGCGCCTTCCAGACCTTCTTCATCTCTCAGGCAGGCACATGGCAGGTCGAATTTTTCCAGATATTCCGAAAGACTTCCGCACTCCCTCGTCACGCTGAGCTCTTCTTCCGACACAGTCCTTCCCAGCCTCTTCTGAACAAATTCCCGACTGAGAGAACCGTCCAGATGACAATGAAGTTCCACCTTGGGCAGACATATTAATTCTTCTGTCGTCATACGATCACTTCCTTTTTTCAGGCACTGCCGGTTCCAGATTGCCCGGCCCAAATCCCATCGGCAACATCTCTTTTAATGTGTATATCTTGTAGTGTTTTGTATCCGTCGCAAGGATAATCTGAAAGGTATCCGGATTACAAAATTCCATCATAACCTGCCGGCACACACCGCAGGGAGGTGTATATTCCGTCAGAACCCCATCCTTTCCTCCGACGATACAGATTGCACGAAATCTCCTCTCACCCTCGCTGACCGCTTTGAAGAATGCCGTCCTCTCCGCACAGTTTGTCGGAGTATACGCAGCATTTTCAATATTACAGCCTGTATACATCTTCCCTTCTTCTGTAAGGAGCACGGCGCCCACCCGGAATCCGGAATAGGGTACATAAGCATATCCAAGCTGTTCGATGGCCCGTTCTATCATCTCTTCTGCCAGCTGTCTCTCCATCATCCTTCACCTCTCCTGTCTGATCAGCTTAATGATCCGGCTTGTACCAAGCCGGTCTGCTCCCAGTTCCAGAAACTTTTCTGCATCTTCCAGCGAAGCGATTCCCCCTGCTGCTTTGATCTTCACCGCCGGCCCGACATGACGGGCAAATAATTCAACATCCGCAAAGGTTGCTCCCGCTCCTCCGAATCCGGTGGATGTTTTGATGTAATCTGCTTCTGCTCTGGTTACAATCTCACACATCTTTATTTTTTCTTCTTCCGTCAGAAAACAGGTCTCGATAATGACTTTCAGAATCTTATCTCCACAGACATTCTTCAGCGTACGGATCTCTTCTTCAATCTGATCATACCGTCTGTCCTTCAGCCATCCGATATTAATGACCATATCGATCTCAGAAGCCCCGTTCCCGATCGCATCTTCGGTTTCATATTCTTTTGCTTTCGTCGTCATATATCCGTTCGGAAATCCGATGACTGTACAGACAGCCACCTTTCCCTGTACGTATTCACTGGCCTGCCTTACATAAGACGGTGGAATACACACGGAAGCCGTCTGATACCGTACTGCATCATCGCAGATCTGCCGGATCTCTTCCCATGTCGCAGTCTGTGCAAGAAGTGTATGATCTACATGTGTTAATATTTCCTGAATATCCATAATCTTTCCCTTTTTCCTTTATTATTTTTCTTCGGAATCGCTTTGAATCAACAGGCGAACCGCTTCTACCGCTGTCTGTACAGCCATGTCTGTATCATGTACGACCGGATTCTCCAATCCAAGCTTCTCTCTTTCCTGATTGGCGACCACAAGGAAGCATGCCCCCGCTCTTACCCGAAGATAATCAGCGACAATGAACAATGCCGCAGATTCCATCTCCGAAGCCAGACATCCCATACGCTTCCATGCTTCCCACTTGTTCATCAGCTCGTAGCCCGCCGGCTTGGTCTCCGGCTCATGCTGTCCGTAAAAGGAATCTTTGCACTGTACAACTCCTGTATGAACAGGATATCCCTTCTTTTTTGCCGCAGCACACAGTGCATTTGTCACATCCAGACTGGCAACCGCCGGATATTCAATCGGAGCATATTCCTTACTCGTTCCTTCCATTCTGACCGCTCCTGTTGCAATCACGATATCTCCGCTCTTTACCTCTGTCTGCATACCGCCGCAGGTTCCGATCCGCACAAATGTATCTGCACCACAGCGATAGAGTTCTTCCATCGCAATGGAAGCCGAAGGTCCCCCAATTCCGGTCGATGTCACACTGACCTTCACTCCGTCCAGAGTACCGGTATAGGTAACAAATTCCCGGTTGTCTGCAATCAGAACCGGATCTTCAAGATATTTTGCAATCCTGGCACATCTTTTCGGATCTCCCGGCATGATCACATATCTTCCAACCTCACCATTTGCAACCTGTATATGATACTGTCTGCTTGCATCTTCCGAATAGTTCTTCATATCCACCTCTCCTTTTTGCGACATTTTCCCTCTTGTTATAAATATTATAACCCAAAACGCAAATAAGAAAAGAAAAACCTTTGATCTGAGTTTTTCTCAAACCAAAGGTTCCCATTATTCTTTCCCTGATTGTTCCGGTTCTTCCTCCTCAAGCACCAGAATATCTTCAATCCTGCAATCAATAAAGTCACACATCCTTGCAATCGTATTCAGATCAATTCGGACGACCTTGTTTTTACAATAGTTATTCAGCTGCGTCCGCTGTAATCTGCACGCATAACACAGCTGCGTTTTACTGATTCCCTTTTCTTTTAATACATTTTCCAGATTAATTCGTATTTTACTCATTTCACATACCATCCTATTACTTAAAAGTATACTAAGATTGCAGTTGAAAAAGTAGATATGATAATTTACACTGGAAGTAAATACACGTATTTTCATACAGTGTAAGTTTTTATCTATGGTGGTGATAGTCATGAAAAAAAGCAAATTCCCAATCTTCTTTCTACTGCTGGCGGCTGTACTTTTTTTCTGCATTACCTCCTCCAGACCATATCATATAAAACATTCTACCGTTCACACCTATGAAACTTCTACTGAAACAGACCTGTATATTGTGACGAATCGCCCCATTTGGTTCGATCAGTCAAAACTGGCTGAAAATATCGTCTCCGAACAATTCAGACTGAACCGGCCTGCAGGTAAAGTTACTTATCAACTGTATCTGTATCAGACAGAATGGCATTATCAGAACCATGTTCCCTATGCAACACTGACCTGCGATCAGGACGGACGGATAAACCCCTGATTATTTTCCCTGATCTTCAGATATAATATTCCCCTTTTCCTTTCATTTATCGTAAATTTCTTTATTATAAAAGGACTTTCGCAAAATATAGACTATTATATGCGAAAGTCCTTTTTATGATCAATCTTTCTTACTTATAAAAGTATTACTTCAACTTCATCATCTTTTTCAATACGTTCTGTACCTGCCGGAATCACAATCAGACAATTACAGCCACACATGGAGCTCAGGATCCCTGATGCGTTTGACCCGGATGCAATTCGTACCTTCCCATCACTGTAATGCGCACGCACATATCGGGTAACCATACTTTTTTTCGGGAAAGTATTTTCACAGACAGCTCTCCTTCTTTGGATCTTCAGATCTTCTCTCCCGGTCATCTCTGCAAGGAGTGGACGAATAAGAAGTTCCAGATTCGCTACCGCACCATATGGATTTCCAGACAGACACACGAGTAATTTTCCCTGACAGGAAGCACACAATGTCGGCATCCCCGGCTTGACTGCGATTCTCCAGAACAGCTTTTCACAATTCAAAATCTTCAGAACTTCATGCATGATGTCTTTCTTCCCTACAGAGACCCCGCCTGTTGTAACGACCAGATCTGCATCAGTCATCACTTTTTTCACAAGCTCTGCCACTTTTTTGGCATCATCCTCCACGCGCATTTTGGCTGAGATCTCCACTCCCCAGGAGCGTAATCTGGTTACAAGAGCATAAAGATTAGAATCATATATTTTCCCCGGAAGAAGTTCCTCTCCCGGAAGGAGGATCTCGTCACCAGTGGTGATCACTGCAATCCTGGGTCTGCGATATACACACACACGGGTAAGGCCGAGGCTTGCAAGAATCCCTGCCTCCGCCGATCCTAACACAGTACCTTTTTTCAGCAGTATTGTTCCTGCTCTGTAATCTTCTCCTTCAAAACAATAATTTTGCCAGGCTTCTACTTCCTCATAGACATTAACTCTGCTCTCACCATAATCTGTATCTTCCTGCCCGATGATACAATCGGCACCATCTGGTATCGGGGCACCGGTCATAATTCTTATGGCTTCTCCCTCGCCTACCATCTCCTGTACCACATGGCCAGCATCTACTTCAGCAATAACGGTAAGCGTCACCGGATACTCCCGTGAAGCCCCTTTTATATCTGAACTTCTCACCGCATATCCATCAAGCGGAGAACGCGGAAAAGGAGGCTGGTTCCTTTGAGCAACAACATCCTCAGCAAGAACCCTTCCCACAACGTCCCACAGGGCAATTTCCTCACATTCATCAATTTTTTTACCCCTGGAAAGAATCAATTCAAGGGCTTCCTCCAACATAAGAGCATCCATACTTTTATCTCCTTAGTTCTCTCAGCAGAATCTGCACGAATAATCCGAAGTAATATTTCCCAAATCTCCTTCTATATTATCACAATTATCACAAATTTTACACTTCATACTGATTCTGCTGCAGAATTCGTTTTCAATTCAATCCTGCCACATATACCGCATACTCTTCAAATCCATCGTACTTTTTATTTCATCTTTTGGCACGATTTGATAAGAAAAGTGACGTTATATGTCATTCAAATGACACCTGATTTCTGATATTCTGTATATATCAAATATAAGAAATCGGAGGATAGATATGAATCATTTCGCACTCATCACAGGATCATATGGCGGGCTTGGGGCATGCTTTGTAACGATTCATGCCAAAAAAGGCGGTGACCTGATTCTCGCAGGAAGAGATCAGGCAAAGCTGGATGCACAGGCAAAAGAGGTCTCTGAAAAATTTCACGTAACAGCATATACAATTGCGGTTGATCTCTCCAGAGCAGACGCTGCGCAGATCATTTACAACAGATGTAAAGACATTGGAATCCTTCCTGATATTATCATCAATAATGCGGGATTCGGCGGCCAGGGCGATTTTTCAAGAGCTCGTTCCATGAATCAGGATATGGAAATGATTGCAGTTAACATCGAAACGCCCACCCGCATTCTGAAACTATTTCTTCCGGATATGGTCAAAAGAGGCGCAGGAAAGGTACTGAACGTCAGCTCTACGGCTGCCACCATGCCAGGACCACTTCAGGCAGTTTATTATGCGTCAAAAGCATATATCACAAGCTGGTCAAATGCACTATGGAGAGAACTGAAAGGCACAGGTGTTACAGTGACGGCTCTTATGCCGGGCGCTATGGAAACAAGATTTGCTGACGCAAGTAAAATGGCCGGAACAAAACTTTTGCACATCCCGTAGATCCTATGCCTGTGGCAAAAGACGGATATGAGGGCATGCTCAGAGGTAAGCTGAACGTTACCTGCGGACTGCCGGGATGGCAAAAACCTATGATGACACTTGCCCCGCTATTTCCAAAGAAATTTATGCTGGACTTTGTCTACAGTCAGCAAATAGCAGACAGTGCTAAAAAAGGAAGGTGAGAATTTGGATCATTTTATCGTAAACGGAAAATATAAAGATCTGCTAAAATATTACAATCTGGATATCCGGGAAGTCTTGCGTCGCGCAGCGCTTCCGGAAGATATATTAAACCACAAAACCATTCACATGCAGGAAGACGAATACTATCGTTTTATGGATGCCATTGCCTCTTCTTCAAAGGATACTTATCTGGCAATAAAAATGGCGACCACGGCTCAGATAGAATCCTTTTCTCCACCAATCTTCGCATCATACTGCAGCAAGAACGGGGAAGAATGTATTAGAAGACTTGCAAAATATAAAAAACTCATTGGTCCGATGGCATTTATTCTTACCGAAGCTCAGGACAGTCTCAACATTGAAATTATTCCGGGTAATCCCACATACAAGCTCCCTCCTTTTCTGGTAGAATCTGAATTTGCTTTTCTGATTAGCATAATACGAAAGGCAACCAGAGAATCCATTGTACCAGTGAGCATAGAATGTATGGAACTTCCAAATGAACCGGAATTCCTGGAATTCGCAGGTGTAATACCTCGAATAGCAGATAGAAATTCTATTACTTTCCTTCAAAAGGATCTTGAACTTCCATTCATCAGTTACAATGAAGCCATGTGGGATTATTTTCAACCGGAACTCACAAAACGTCTTGTAGATCTGGACACAAACGAATCTGTCAGTGCAAGGGTAAGAAGTGCACTCACAGAACTTCTTCCGGGAGGTCATTTCTGCGTTGATGATGTTGCAGAAATGCTTGGAACATCCAAACGTACTCTCCAGCGTAAACTTACAAAAGAAAACACTACATTCCAAAAACAGTTAAACAACACCAGAGAACTATTAGCCATACATTATATAAAACATACCAGTATGAGCACTGTAGATATTGCATATCTTCTCGGATACTCTGAAGTAAATTCATTCCTGCGCGCTTTTACAATGTGGACAGGGAAAAAAATAAGAGACTACAGATAGAGAAAAGCCAGTAAAGAATGTTTTTTACTGGCTTTCAAACTCCCCGAGTTGGGCTCGAACCAACAACCCCACGGTTAACAGCCGTGTGCTCTACCATTGAGCTATCGAGGATTACCTATATTATTATATCCCCCTGCCTGTCAAATTGCAAGAGGTTTTTCATATGTACCTTCAAAACTGCATACAAGAAATCATCCACTTACCTATCACCTTGCTTGGTCATGCCCTCGACCGATTAGTATCAGTCAGCTCCATGTGTTACCACACTTCCACCTCTGACCTATCTACCTCGTCGTCTTCAAGGGGTCTTACTACTTACGTAGGGATATCTCATCTTGAGGGGGGCTTCACGCTTAGATGCCTTCAGCGTTTATCCCGTCCCGGCTTGGCTACTCTGCCATGCATCTGGCGATGCAACAGATCCACCAGCGGCCAGTCCATCCCGGTCCTCTCGTACTAAGGACAGCTCCTCTCAAATATCCTACGCCCACGCCGGATAGGGACCGAACTGTCTCACGACGTTCTGAACCCAGCTCGCGTACCGCTTTAATGGGCGAACAGCCCAACCCTTGGGACCTACTTCAGCCCCAGGATGCGATGAGCCGACATCGAGGTGCCAAACCACTCCGTCGATGTGAACTCTTGGGAGTGATAAGCCTGTTATCCCCAGGGTAGCTTTTATCCGTTGAGCGATGGCAATCCCACTTTATACCACCGGATCACTAAGTCCTACTTTCGTACCTGCTCCACCCGTCGGTGTCGCAGTCAAGCTCCCTTCTGCCTTTGCACTCTTCGAATGGTTTCCGTCCATTCTGAGGGAACCTTTGAGCGCCTCCGATACCCTTTCGGAGGCGACCGCCCCAGTCAAACTCCCCACCTGACATTGTCCCCCGACCAGTTCATGGCCGCTGGTTAGAAACCCAATACTGCAAGGGTGGTATCCCAACAGTGGCTCCAAGACAACTGGCGTCATCTCTTCTCAGCCTCCCACCTATCCTGTACATGCAATACCGAATCCCAGTATCAAGCTGGAGTAAAGCTCCATGGGGTCTTTCCGTCCTGGCGCAGGTAACCAGCATCTTCACTGGTACTTCAATTTCACCGGGTGCATTGTTGAGACAGTGCCCAAATCATTACGCCTTTCGTGCGGGTCGGAACTTACCCGACAAGGAATTTCGCTACCTTAGGACCGTTATAGTTACGGCCGCCGTTTACTGGGGCTTAAATTCAAGGCTTCGCTTGCGCTAACCTCTCCTCTTAACCTTCCAGCACCGGGCAGGCGTCAGCCCATATACTTCACCTTTCGGTTTTGCATAGACCTGTGTTTTTGCTAAACAGTTGCTTGGGCCAATTCTCTGCGGCCACCTCTCGATGGCACTCCTTCTCCCGAAGTTACGGAGTCATTTTGCCGAGTTCCTTAACAATGCTTCTCCCGTCGGCCTTAGGATTCTCTCCTCATCCACCTGTGTCGGTTTACGGTACGGGCTTAAGTAAAACTATAGCGGCTTTTCTTGACGCATGGCTCACACGCTTCCCTACTCTTAATTCGGTCCGCATCACGTCTTCAGATTGTTACACGGATTTGCCAATGTAACTCCTACCTCGCTTGCACCGGATTTTCCATTTCCGGCTCGTGCTCTCCACACGTGTCCCCACAGTTCTGTTTACTTAAGGTACAGGAATTTCAACCTGTTGTCCATCGACTACGTCTTTCGACCTCGCCTTAGGCCCCGACTTACCCAGAGCAGATCAGCTTTACTCTGGAAACCTTAGATATTCGGCCGGAAGGATTCTCACCTTCCTCTCGCTACTCATTCCGGCATTCTCTCTTCAATACAGTCCACAGCTCCTTATCGGTACTGCTTCTTCCCGTATTCAATGCTCCTCTACCAATCCTTTATGGATTCCTGAGCTTCGGCAGTGTGTTTCAGCCCCGGACATTTTCGGCGCAGGACCTCTCGACTAGTGAGCTATTACGCACTCTTTGAATGTATGGCTGCTTCTAAGCCAACATCCTAGTTGTCTTTGAAATCCCACATCCTTTTCCACTTAACACACATTTTGGGGCCTTAGCTGCAGGTCTGGGCTCTTTCCCTTTTGACTGCCCAACTTATCTCGTGCAGTCTGACTCCCATACACCATCTACACGGCATTCGGAGTTTGATATTCTTCGGTAAGCTTTGACGCCCCCTAGGAAATTCAGTGCTCTACCTCCGCAAGACTTGTATGAGGCTAGCCCTAAAGCTATTTCGAGGAGAACCAGCTATCTCCGGGTTCGATTGGAATTTCTCCCCTATCCACACCTCATCCCCACCCTTTTCAACGGATGTGGGTTCGGACCTCCATTGCCTTTTACGGCAACTTCATCCTGGACATGGATAGATCACCCGGTTTCGGGTCTGCTCCGACTGACTTCTCGCCCT